>JANSWS010000094.1 GCA_024743355.1 bacterium | reverse complement strand
GAATTTCGTCGTCGAGTACCGCCAGGTCGCTGATTGTTAGCGCAGCACTTTCTGCGCGGACTCGGGCTGCGGCCAGCTGTTTCTCCGCCATTTCCAAATCACCGCTTTCCATGGCGGCACGGGCAGCAAAGGTCGAGCGCTCTACTTCCGCAGCAACTTGCCTTTGTTTGCGACTTTGATCCCACTTCCACGCAGCCAGTGATCCAGCGCTGACTAATAGCGCGACCCCCACTAGGGAGACTGCGAGCAATTTGCCACGATTACGTTGAGTATATTTCTTTAATCGGTAAGCAGTGGACGGCGGACATGCTTCGACCGGTTTGTCATTTAGGTAGCGTTCGATATCAGCGGCTAGTGCGTTGGCCGATTCGTAACGACGGTTGCGATCCTTGTCGAGCGCCTTCATGACCAGCCAATCCAACTCGCCTGCAAGCGAATCCCGGTGCTGGCGAGCGTCGAGATGTCGCCGTTGGGCAACAGTCGATTGGGCTTCGGCTGCGAGTGTCGAAACCAAGGCGCTGGGACGCTTCGGTTCGTCTTCACGAATGATCCGCCGCATCTCGTCGAAGGTGGCCTTCTTAAGCGTCTCGCGATCAAAGGGCGTTTCGCCCGTCAGCAACTCATACAGCACGGCACCCAGCGAATAAACATCGCTCCGAGTATCCACATCGATCACGCCCAAGCCCGCCTGTTCCGGGCTCATGTAGAGCGGCGTGCCAACCATTTGTGAGAATTGCGTGTAGACCGTTTGGTCGGTCAGCTTTTGGTGCAGCGCCTTAGCGATGCCGAAATCGATGACCTTGGGCACGGCCACGCCATCGATCTCAGCCACCAGAATATTCGAAGGTTTAAGATCGCGGTGAATGATGCCTTTCTGGTGGGCGTGCTGAACCGCGCGGCAGACTCCGACGAACAGTTCCAACCGCTGGCGAATGGTCAGCCGTTTCTGGTCGCAATACTCGTTGATAGGCAGGCCCTGGACCAGTTCCATCACGAAGTAGGGCAATTCTTCCTCGGTCGCTCCGCCGTCCAGCACCCGGGCAATGTTGGGATGGTCCATCATCGCCAGCGCCTGTCGCTCGGCCTCAAAGCGGGCCACCACATCGGGACCTGCCATGCCAGGCCGAATGACCTTCAGTGCCACCTTGCGTCGCACCGGCTCCGTCTGCTCGGCGACATAAACCGCTCCCATGCCTCCTTCGGCGATTTTTTCGCGGATTTTGTAGGGACCGATGAACTGTCCGGTGGCGGAATCGGAGTTGGCAAGCGCGATGGTCGCTACGACGTGCTGGGCCGGCGTCTCCAAGAATTCGGGCTCTTCCTCTTGCATTCTCAGTAGCAGTTCCACGCGGGATCGGAGGTCGCGGTTATCCTTGCATACCTGATCCAAGTAAATTTCCCGGGCCTCTTTGACAGGAATGCTGATAGCTACAGCAAAGATGGCTTTTTCGTTGAGATCTTGCGCGAGCATATCTTTATGGCCTGGATACAGTCACGAAACCGTTCCGCTATGAACAAGTGCGAGAGTTCGCAGAGAATTGGCTAGTAGCAAAAATATATTTTTTGAGATTTTCTAGCCGCTACGCCGTCGCTGACAGAGCCGCCCTGAGCCAGTTCTTGGCGTAGACCCAATCGGTCTTGATCGTGGCTGGTGAGACGCCCAGAGCACTGGCAACCTCAGAAATCGTCAAGCCAGCGAAGAAACGGAGCTTCACGACCTTCGCCGCACGGGCATCTTGCGACTCGAGTTCCTCGAGAGCATCGCTCAAGGCAATGATGTCAAAGTGCTTATCCGATATCTCAGGATCTGCATGGGAGAGTGAGACGCGATTCAGCTCGCCCCCGGCTTTGGGCCCACGCTTCTTCCGCGCTTGCTCGATCAAGATCCTCCGCATGGCTTCGGCCGCAGCCGCAAAGAAATGTCCGCGTGAATTCCAATGTTGAACGGCTTCCTTATCCACGAGCCGAATATATGCGTCATGGACGAGAGCCGTCGCCTGCAAGGTCTGCCCGGGATTCTCGCTAGCCATTTTTCCCGCTGCTAGCCGACGCAATTCCTCATATACAAGGGGCAGCAGCTCATTGGCGGCCTGAGCATCCCCTGATTCAATCTTCGACAATATGTGTGTTACGTCTGCCATGATGCGTAGTTTACCCGCTGCTCGCACCAGTTCCAAACGAGCATCAAATTTGCCGGCAGTAACGACACCATTCGCTTCATACTACGATTTACCATTCTGGTTGCATTCGACAATGATCGCGTGGCAATATATGCAATCGAAAGCTGGTTCATTTACCATGATGCTTCACAAATGGAACACATGAAAGGCAAGAGTTATAGAGCCATACAATGAGGAAGACCCGCTGGCCTCGGCGATTGGCGAACAACTGCTGGGCTCCGCCGCGCGACAGGGCGAGCTTGGTGTCGCTTGGGCAAGGCTGACAGTCGGAGTTTGTATCGTACTCTTCTGGCCGATTCTACACTGGCAAAGTGTGGTTCAGTTGGTACCTAGAGTCCTGGCGGTTCTTTTCGCCGGTTGGTTGGCTGTGGCGTGGTCTCTGTTCGTCATCTCTCGACTGCGAAACCGTTTCCCCTCTCAAGCATTGATGCTGGCCTCGATCAGTCTGGATGCAATTCTGATCAATGCTCTCCTGCTGTTCTTCATCCTCTTTCCCGCGGCCAGTCACGATAGCATCGTGGAGGTTCATGGCTCAGCATTTATCTACATAGCTATTGTTATGGCTGGAGCGCGGCTTTCTGTAGCTGCTGCTGCTTGGGGAGCATGCATCAATGGACTGCTTTTTTCAGGTCTCGTGGTTCTCAGTACGCTTCGAGTTCAGAACTGGGTCACGATCGGACCGATTGAGTGGGTATCTGTAGCGGCGGGCCTGATAGGCGCATCGATTTTGAGTCTGGCCATCGCGTTTCGCACACGTGATCTGGTTTACCGCTCCGCGACGGAAGCTCTGTCCGCCGAACGTGCCCTGGCCAAGCTCGGCGCATATGTTTCCATGGAATTCGCGTCGGAAGTCATGAAGCACAAAGAATTGCATCTGGGGGGTAAAAGGCAGTGCGTCGCTGTTTTGTTTTCGGACCTGCGTGGCTTCACCCGTTATTCGGAGACGCTTCCGCCTGAGGAGCTTGTGGAGCAGTTGAACGTGTACCTGAGCGAAATGGTTGCAGTCATCGACAAGCATCAAGGTGTCGTTGATAAGTACATTGGCGACGCGATCATGGCGGTCTTCGGAGCTCCCGACACGCGCGAGGACGACTGCGATCGCGCGATCGCCGCAGCGCGTGACTTGCAATGCTCGCTGGCACGCTTGAATGTTCGCCGCCAGGCAGCAGGCTTGCCTCCGCTGCGTCAGGGAATCGGCGTGCATTATGGACCAGTTGTCGCCGGCAGCATTGGCACCGTTTCCCGTGCTTCCTACACAGTCATAGGTGACACTGTCAATCTGGCCAGTCGTCTGGAATCCGCCACCAAGGCACATCAACACGACGTTTTCATCAGTGAAGCCACCGTAGCCGCTTGTCTTCGACCTCCGGAGCTAGAGCCAGTTGCCACCATCGAAATTCCAGGTCACGCAAAGTCGGTTCAGGTCTATTCCTTCCCACAGCAGACCGAATAATCAGCACTGCGTTCTGACAGCGGTTGGATGGCCAAGCTAGGGAGTTTTTTTAGCTGAAAACATGCGTCTATACTCACCTGGAGACTGTCCAATTTCCCGCTTGAACGCCGCCCCCAGGTATTCCGCATGTTCAAAGCCCAGCCGTTCGGCAATTTGCTGCACGGTCAAATCCGTCTCACGCAACAACTCGATCACGCGATTCATGCGGACTCTTTGGATCTCCTCGTGCGGCGTTAAGCCTACCAGTTTTTTGAAGCGATGCTCGAATGCTCGCCGTGAAAGCTTGACTTGCTCCAGAACATCCCTGACGCGAATGTTGGCGGATGCCCTGTGTCGAATGAACTGCAATGCTCTGGCAATCTGTTCGTCTTCAATTGCGACGGTATCCGTGGACTCGCGGAGTCGAATGCCCAAAGGCTGGGTGATGAGCGGTTGCTCGTCGGTGATCACTTCTCCGTTCATCATGCGATCCAGCAAGCTGGCCGCTTCGTATCCCGTTCGTTTGGTATCTGGTATGACGCTCGACAGAGAGGGTTCTGACAATTCGCAAATCAAATGGTCATTGTCGACACCAATAACAGCAGCTTCAGTCGGAACGGGAACGCCTAATTGCCGACATGCATCCAGCACTTCCTGGGCTTTGAAATCGTAGCAGCCCATGATGCCGATAGGGCGGGGCAACTGTTGGATCCACTCCATGATGCGTTGCTTTTCTGCGACTGCGTCGAACGACCGGGCATAACGTGCGATCGAATGATGTTCGAAGAAATGACAGCCGGCGGACTCAGCGAATTGGCGAAAGTGTCGACCGCGTTTCATGGACCAGTGAAATCCAGCATCACCGCAGTAAGCTAGATTTCGGAATCCACGTTCAGCAAAGTGTTGAAAGGCCAGCTTTGCAATGGCTCTGTCTTCGGTGTCGGCCCAAGGAACTCCCTGGATGTGTCTGGCTGCACTGAGATCGACAATGGGAACACCGCACCGAACCAGCTGTCGGCCAATCGAATCCGTTTCGATCCTAGCGATGATTCCGTCTCCGCCCCACGTCTGAAGCCAGGCTGGTGGCGGTGAACCACGTTCTTGCTCCGTCAGATAGACGGACCAATTTCCGTGAACCTTTGTGTAGGAGATAACACCTTCCAAAAGTCCTCGGCTGTAGCCGTTTGACGTTTCGATTAGAAGAGCCACCGATCGTCGGACCATCAGATGCAAATTGGCAAGTAGTGTCGGAATTGTGTTGCAAAATTCTTAAGCGAGTGCCTGTTCGCAGTTGAGTGTGTGAGCGACTCTTCGAAGTAGATCGATTAAGGTCTCGGCCTCGTCCGGCGTCATGGCGGCATACATTTGGTCGCGAATCGACTGGCCTGCCTTCCAAAGTTTGCGCAGCTTTCGTTTGCCGGTCGCCGTAAGCGCAACGGTCTTGGCCCGGGAATCGGTTGCATGGCAGCTTCGCAGTACAAAGCCTTTGTTTTCCAACAGCACCAACATCGCTCTCACCGTGCTTGGATCGGAAGAGATGCGGTTTGCCAATTCACGCTGGGTTAGCGTGCGACCTTTGTCCAATGCCAGCATCAGAACGAATTGGTCCGCAGTGACTCCATGCTCCGCCAACTGCGAGTCCGTGTTTCGGTGGAGAGCCATATAGGCGGCGCGTAGCGCCAAAGGCACTTCACGCTCGGGTTCCATTGCTTGCTTCATCTGCTGATTGTTTCATCTGCTCAGTGATTCGGATGGCATGGAAGCTACCAGGAGAGGGCGTAAAATTCCTCAATCTGCGAGCAGTCTAGCTCGGGCTGAACGAAAAGCGTAGCCCCCGAGTTTTCGCAACTTGACCGGGCCTCACGATGGCCCATGGAAATTTCCATAGTTCCAGTGGTTGCTTCGCTTTCAGCGTGATGTGTTCTTGGTGGTGAGCTCCATAGCTCAGCCGAATGGACGATTCTGACCCTCTAGCTGGATCGCATTGCAAAATAAGACTACTTCGGGGCGCAAGCCCGGCCTGCCCGTCGCGCCCCTCTTCCGGCGGGCAAAGCCCGACTAAAGACGATTTTTCGATAGAATCTGCGGAACTTCTGTGGGTCACGGCAGTTAATGCGTATACGCACGATACTGCTTAAAGGCAAGCGTGTGCCGGCATGTAAAATATCTCAGTAGGCGTGCGCAATTCCTCCTGGAGTTGCGGCGATAACAAGTTATAACGCACGTTGGTCGCTGATCGATGCGGTACCAAACTCCAGCAGTCCTTTTCAGCAGGCATGCAGGATGCGGAGCTTTCGCTGGGTGAAGCCCGACACCAAGATCGCGCTGGATGCCTCAATCCGCGACACTTGTACTACCAACAACGACTCACCAACAGCTCAACCGGAATCAGATATGAATGCCTTGCGCAAACATCTCTTGTTGACAGCCATCGTCATCGCTTCGTCGCTCGCTTGCCACTGCGTTACCGCCCAGGAAGTACAGGTTTCGGTACTGATGCTTGGTGACTCCGGCTTTCACAAGCCTTCTGAGTTCTACCGCCACTTGGCCCAGCCACTTCGTGAGCAGGGTGTTGAGCTGCAGTACACCGAACAGTTAGGCGATCTCAACGCGGAGAACCTGTCCAGATATGACGGACTGATGATCTTCGCAAATATCGAGCGAATCACACCGGAGGCAGAATCGGCGTTGCTGGGCTACGTTAGCCAGGGCGGAGGATTGATCCCGGTGCATTGCGCGTCGTTCTGTTTCTTGAATTCTGAAAAGTACATCGAGCTGGTCGGAGGTCAATTTCAAAGCCACGGATTCACTCGCTTTCAAACGGAGATTGTCGCGCCCGATCACCCGATCATGGCCGGCCTGAAGCCCGTCCAGTCGATGGATGAGAGTTATCGACACAGTAAACTCAATCCCAACATGACTGTGTTGGAGACTCGGAGCAGTGAATCTGGACCGGTCAGTGATCCCAATGGCGAGCCTTACACGTGGGTACGTACGAGTGGCAAGGGGCGTGTGTTCTACACCGCTTGGGGTCACGACCATCGCACGTGGTCCAATGTCGATTTCCAGCGACTGATTGCACGGGGCACGCTCTGGGCCTGTGGGCAAACGCTTGCGGCAGCTTCGACCGAAAGGGAAACAGTCGAGCCGATGGCTCAGGCTGTTGCTGCCGCAAATCGACCTTTCAAGGTGCCTGAGATCGAGCCGCCGTCCGTCGACGATGCAACGTTTGCGGCGACCGACGTCGGTGCCAAAATCCCTAACTACACTCCAGGCGCAAGGTGGGGGACGCAGGCAGAGCCGTTTTCGATGATGCAAGATCCTTTGCCAGCGGAGCAATCGATCAAGGCCTACGCGACCCCGAAAGGATTCGAGCAGTCGATTTGGGCCACAGAGTCGGCGGAGAATTGGCCGGATGTAGAAACCGCGAAAACGGAGTCAGCCGGGCTGACAGGAAAACCGATTGCGATGAATTGGGACGAGAATGGCCGTCTGTGGATTTGCGAAACGGTCGACTACCCGAATGAGTTGCAAGAAGAACCGGCGGTGGGTCGCGACCGCATCAAGATCTGCGAAGACACGAACAACGACGGGCGGGCGGACAAGTTTACTGTCTTTGCTGAGCATCTAAGCATCCCTTCAACGCTCGTTCCCTATCGCAATGGCGTGATCGTTCAGGACGGACAAACGACCGTTTATCTGAAGGATATTGACGGAGATGGTAAGGCCGACTTTCGCCAGACGCTGATCACCGGTTGGGCCATGGGCGATACGCACGGCGGTGTGAGCAATTTTCAATACGGCCCCGACAATTGGATTTGGGGTATGCAGGGCTACAACAACTCGCAGCCGGTCATCAATGGCGAACCCCAAATGCAGTTCCGCCAAGGTTTTTGGAGATTCAAGGTCAGGCCGGGAGCCTCGGATGTCACTGCCCCCGCCTTTGCGATCGACGCGCAAACCAACAGCGTGTCGGATACTCCCTCCGATCAATTTGACAATCACACGCTACGTGTTGACGCGCTCGAGTTCATTCGGGCTACCAACAACAACACTTGGGGACTCGGGTTCAGCGAAGAAGGTTATGTTTTCGGCTCAACCGCCAATGGTTGTCCCAGTGTGCATATGCCAATTCCTAATCGGTACTACGATCAAGTGGCGGGTTGGTCACCCGAGACGCTCGGTCCAATCTCCGAATCCTTCCGATTCAATCCGATCGATGACAAGATTCGGCAAGTTGATTATCACGGCGGTTTCACGGCAGCTTGTGGATCGGCAATCTACACGGCTCGCAATTATCCGCAAACTTGGTGGAACCGTATCCAAATGGTCTGCGGACCGACGGGGCACTTGGTGGGTTCCTTCGTTCTGGAGAAGGACGGTGCAGGCTATCGCAGCCGGAATGCGTTCAACACCGTTGCCAGCATTGACGATTGGTCTGCACCCATCATGTCCGAGGTCGGACCTGACGGAAATGTCTGGGTAATTGATTGGTACAATTACATCGTGCAGCACAACCCGACGCCGAATGGATTTGAGACCGGCAAAAAGGCGCCGCGTACGAAAGTGATCTGAGAGACAAAAGATTTGCCCGCGTCTATCGTCTGCTCACGAAGAGTTCCTCAAACAGTCCTCCGTCGCGCACCATGCAGCTTGCGGACGCCAGCTCTCAAGAGCTCGTTGAGGCTCTGCGTAGCGATAACTTTTTCTGGCGTCGCACCGCACAGCGGCTGCTGGTCGAGCAAAAGGCTACGGAGGCCTCAACGCTGCAAGCGTTAGTCGACCTGGTCCAACAGGAACACGTTGACGAGATTGGCTTAAGTCCGGCCGCAATGCATGCCATCTGGACGCTCGCCGGATTGGCCGAGTCGGGGGACGCGGCGGCAGCCCACGCACTGGCTCAAGCTTGTGATTCCGGTTTTGGGCATGTTTCCAGCCCCGTGCGGAATGCAGCAGTTGGCTACTGCAATGCCGAACAACTTTCTAAAGCGATCGAAGTTGGCCTGCAAAACGATGTTGATCCGAGAGTTCGCCTGACCTTGTTGCTGCGAGTTGCCGACGGCGATGCGAAGAATGCGGTTGATGGAAGCGCTCTCGCTTCTTGGATTTCTTCCGTGCGAGACGATAGTATCTTATTGGACGCTTGGACCTCCGCCGCCTCGACGGATGCCGCCTCGACAATCGTGGCGCTGAGCAAGATGGAGCAGGCTGACACCGAGTCCATCAACCAGCGTGCTTTTGTTTCAGCCGAGCACCTCGCTCGAAATCGCCCCACGATCGAGCATATCGGGCAACTGCTTCAAATCGATCCGGATGCGTCTCTTGCCGCGTCTGTGTGGCAAGGCTTGGCGACGGGTTGGCCGCGAGACTTGAAGATCCGTCTGCCGGAAGAATCGCAAAAGCTAGTTCGAGAGCGATTTTTGGCAGAGCAAACTTCGGTCGAAAGCAAAGCTGCAATCCTGGCCGTCGCAGACAAATGGTCGGTTGCCAACCTGAGCAATATCGTTGCCGAGATCCAAGGCAAATTGCTGGCAACGGCTTTGGACTCGGAGGCGGAACCCGCCAGGCGACTAAGCGCTTGGGGACAAGCGATACAAATCGCCCCCGAGAGCCCCAAGATTCTCGATGCCGTGGAAGCCTTGTTTACGCCTCAACTTCCACCGGAAATCGGCGTGGATGCTTTAAGCTCGCTGCAGGCCGGTCGCGTGCAGGGACTCACGGATACGCTGTTAAGGCTAAGAAAGTCAGTTGGTCCCAAACTTGGAAGCCAGATTCTGACTCTGCTGCTTTCGCAAGCGGAAAGCACCGAAGAACTGCTGGACGCGATTGCCAATGGGCAGGTGCAGTTCAACGAGCTGCAATTGGATCAACGTCAAGCCTTGCTAAGCCATCCGACCGCCGCCATCGCTGAGCGAGCCACGGAGCTGATGGAGACGCGTGGTGCGATGGTCACATCCAATCGGCAAGCTCTGGTCGATCAGTGGATGTCAGTCACCGAACAGGAAGGCGACGTTACGAACGGCCTGGCCATGTTTAAGAAGCATTGCGCGGCCTGCCATGTTTACGGCCAAGTGGGAATCGAGATTGGTCCCAACTTGACGGGCATGGCCGTGCATCCAAAAGAAGAGATTCTGATCAATGTCCTTGATCCGTCGCGCAGCGTTGAGAACAACTTTCGGGTGTATCAAGTCTTGACCGTCGATGGCAGTGTGCTGACAGGAATGCTGGCTGGAGAGTCGGCCAATTCCTATCGCATCATCGATACGCAAGGCAAAGAGAGACTGGTCCTTCGCGAAGACATTGAAGAGCTGGCTTCGTCGCCAAAGTCCTTGATGCCCGAGGGGTTTGAAAGTTTGATGAGCAGATCCGAAATGGCCGACCTCTTGTCTTTTCTCGCGAAACGAGGCACGCACGCTCCGCTGAACACTTCGAGTGTGGCGACCATCAACAGTAGCCAGGGGCTTCCCGGTTTTCGCGGTCGTCCCGGCGACAAGTTTGAACTCGAATCCTACGGCCGCGTGGAGTTCAGAGGCGTGCCATTCGAGCTGATCGACCCGCAGGGGGACCGGATCGCCAACATTATCGGCCTGCAACAACGTTCATCGCGAAGACCCAGCACTCTGCCCGAGTCGGTCAGTATCGATTGTTCCGGAAACGTACAGGCAATCCATCTTCTGGGAGGCGTCGCCTGGGCCGCGTATCCTCGATTCGATGGTGAAACAACCAGCATGATTGTTCGCCGACACTACGCTGACGGATCCGCAGGTGATTTCGAGTTGGTCAACGGTAAGCATATCGTGACGTACGAAGCAGGAGAGGATGTGCCTGAATCAGAAATGGCGATCGAGTCCAACGGTAAGCAGATTCGATATCTGAAAATCCCTGCCGATGCTGACAAGGAGCTGAAGAAGATCGAGTTCATCAAAGGAGACGATTTTTCAATTCCACTCGTCTTCGCGGTGACCGTCGAATTTGCAAGCACGGATCACGATGGCCACTAGTGCAGAGGCCCTTTTGGCAAAGCTGTGCAGCATTTTTGCATGGATTTACAAGCACGAAGCGCCAGCAAGTGTGTACTCGATGGCGACTGAAACTCACTCGCTGGCACGTCGTGCTTGTATTTTCGGGCGAGCTGCTCGATACAAAGTGCTGCACAGCGTTGTCCTTTCGCTATTCCAGCATGGATGCACCAAGAGGATCGCAGCTTTTTCTTACTCACAAGCTTTTCCCCCTCCCCCAACTTGCAGCCGAGACCTGATCGATGAGAAAACTTCTGGTTCTATTCATGCTATGCCTGTTGCAGGTAACGAGCGTTTTCGCGCAGGACGAACCATCCAATCCCTCTCGCGGCCGCCGATTCGGAGGTCCGATCGAGCTCGGTCCTGACGACAAGCAAGCATACGCCGATCCTCCCGACAGCATCGTCGAGAAACGCGACAATATTCCGCACGGCAAGCTGGAGATGATCGAGTACGAGTCGAAAACCGTTGGTACGACTCGAAAAATGAATGTCTATACTCCGCCCGGCTACTCGACGGATAAGAAATACCCGGTTCTCTACCTGCTGCATGGAATAGGCGGTGATGAAACGGAATGGCAGCGCTTCGCCACTCCAGACATGTTGTTTGACAATCTGATCGCGGATGGCAAAGCAGTGCCAATGATCGTGGTCATGCCCAATGGCCGAGCACAGAAAAATGATCGTGCCGAAGGCGACGTGTTCCAATCCGCGCCCGCGTTCGCAGTCTTCGAAAGAGATCTGCTCGACGACGTTATCCCGACCATCGAGTCGCGGTATTCGGTCCAACCAGATCGAGAGCATCGCTCGCTCGCCGGCTTGTCCATGGGGGGCGGTCAATCGCTGAATTTTGGGCTGACGAACCTGGATACGTTTGCCTGGGTGGGGGGATTCTCCTCGGCACCCAACACCAAAGCCCCTGAGGAACTGATTCCAGATCCCGAGAAGACAGCAGAACAACTTAAGTTGCTGTGGCTATCTTGCGGAAACCAAGACGGCTTAATCCGAATCAGCCAGCGACTACAGCGGTATCTGAAGGACAACGATGTGCCCCATGTCTGGAATGTCGATTCCCATGGCCACGATCCAACGCACTGGCGCAACAATTTGTACTACTTTGCTCAGCTCATATTTCAGAAAAATCCGGGCTTGCCAACGGAATCGAAGGGAGCAACTTCTGGAACGACCACAAAGCCAGCGGAAGCCGGCGACGACAACGAGTCTGCCAACACTCCGGAAGGCATCAAGGACGACTTTACTCCGGCCCCGACAAACCAACCCGGCAAAGAGTATCCCCAAGTCAACTCGCAGGGTCGCATCAAATTTCGAGTCGTTGCCCCGGAAGCAAAGAGTGTTGCTACCACCTTTCGCGACAGTACGGAGTTCGTCAAAGGAGACGACGGAGCTTGGATCGGGTATTCACGCCCTCTCGATGAAGGTTTCCACTACTACGAATTAGTCATCGATGGCGCCCACGTGCCAGATCCTAATAGCAAGTACTACTTCGGCGCGATGCGGTGGGGAAGCGGTATTGAGATCCCCGCTCACGACCGAGATTTCTACGCGCTCAAGAACGTGCCCCATGGTCAGGTTCGGGAAATCTTTTTTCACTCCGAAAGCACCAATACGGAACGTCGTGCGTTTGTCTACACTCCGCCAGGCTACGACAGCGACCGGGAAAAGCGTTACCCGGTGTTGTACCTGCAACACGGTTGGGGCGAAAACGAATACGGATGGAGCGTCCAAGGCCATGCTGGATGGATCATGGACAATCTGATTGCGGAAGGAAAAGCGAAACCCTTCATCATCGTCATGACTTACGGGATGACGAATGAAATCGGTTTCGGGGGACTGCGCAATTTCGACATCAGCGCTTTCGAAACGGTTCTGGTTGATGAACTGATTCCCTACATTGAGGCCAACTTCCGCACACTGACGGATCAGCCCAACCGAGCCATGGCCGGTTTGTCCATGGGTGGCATGGAAACCAAGTTGATTACCCTGCGCAACCTAGACAAATTCTCGCACATCGGGCTCTTCAGCGGTGGAACGATCGGCAAGGAAGACGTGGAAAAGACCGAAGGATTTCAAGACCAAGTCAAGCTTGTGTTCGTCAGCTATGGAAGCAAGGAAGTGGACGGTGGTCGGACGCGTCGCGGTGGCAACCCAGCGGATTCCGTCGAACAGTTGAAAGAGATGGGAATCAATGCCCACTACTATCTCTCGCCCGAAACTGCGCACGAATGGCAGACTTGGCGTCGCAGCCTGAAAGAATTCGCACCGCTGTTGTTCTAGCCCCAAACATAGTGACGTACAGGCGGGTCTGATAAATTGGTGCTGTTGAAAAAGGGCTGTCAACTCATGGAACACCAACTTCTCAACCGTTTAGCGGTGGTATTCGTCGGTTTACTTGCGAATGCCACGTTGGCTCAAGAGGATGCCCAATCGTTTCTCGCTCAGCACTGTACGGCCTGCCACAACAGCAACGACCAAGCCGGAAGACTGGATCTTGAAAGTCTCCGCTTTGAACCGTCGAACCCCGACAATTACACGCGGTGGATCAAGATTCATGATCGCGTCAAGGCTGGTGAAATGCCACCGCCAGACGAAGTGCAGTTGCCACGTGTCGAGGCCGATGCCTTTGTCGATGGTCTTGCCAAACGGATGGTCGACTCGGAAAGAGAGCGGTACGCGAGAGATGGTCGAGCGACGCTGCGTCGTCTCAATCGTTACGAATATGAGAATGCCTTGCGTGACTTGCTGCATGTTCCTTGGGCCTCGATCAAGGACAAACTGCCCGAAGACGGCGTGGCGTACTGGTTCAATAAAACGGGGCGTGCCCTGGATGTATCGCATGTCCAATTGGCCCGCTACATGAGCACTGCGGAGTACGCAATCCATGAGGCGATCCGGGTCGTGTTGGATCAGCCCGAGCCCAGCCTTCAACGCTATTACGCCCGGGATGAATTCTCCTTGAACAGAAGTTTTTGGCCGCGCGAGAATTCAACGCTGCCAGACCGACATGCTTTTCCCGTGCTCGACTCGCAGGCGCAGCCAGATGTTCGAGCGGGCCGCGCGCCGCTGACAAGCCCCGAAACTCGAGAGCGCGAGGCGGTAGGAAAGGTTTCGAGCATCTTTAGCGACGCGGGCGGCTACAGCTGGAGTCAGTTCCGTGCTCCCGTGGCGGGTACCTACAAGTTGCGGTTCAAGGGATACACCATTTGGGTTAGCGGTGGTGGGATTAGTCGCTGGTACTTTGAAGGTTTTGGACATGAGAAGGCGGCGGTGTATTACCTACCGCTCTGGCACCGTCCCAACGCCGATGAGATCTGGCCGGGGCGGACCGACGAGCCGATGAGCGTTTTTGCTCAGTCTGCCGGACAGAACCGCATGATTGGCCAGTTTGACTTTAGTCCCGAGCCCACTGAGAACGAGTTGACGGTAACGTTGAGAGCCGGTGAGGTGGTTCGCACCGACGGTTCACGATTGTTTCGCACGCGGGTCAATGGAACGGGGGAGCAATACATCAATCCTCTGGCGACCAAGCACGGGATGCCTGGCTATGCCATCCAGTGGATGGAAGTCGAGGGGCCCTTGCGCGATCCAGAATTCGACAAAGGCTATCGACTGCTGTTTGGTGACTTGCCGCTGAGGAAAGCGGAGGCGGGTGAATCGGGCATCAAACTTGACCCTATTCCACAGGAACGCATGGGTTTTCGTGGTAGACAAGCCGAGCCGACTCCGACGATCGTTCGTGTTGAGCCCCAGAACCCCGAGCAGGACGCAGAGCGGCTGATCCGAGGGTTTATGAACCGCGCCTATCGTCGGCCCGTCCTCGAATCCGAGATCTCACTATTCCTGGAACTGTTTCGACAGCAAATGGAAGTCGGTCATGGGTTTACACATTCGCTCGTTGCGACCTACAAAGCAGTTCTGTCATCGCCTGGTTTTCTGTTCACCGCCGAACAACCCGGTCAGCTTGATCCCTACGCCTTATCCGCGAGGCTCTCCTTTTTTCTGTGGAATTCTGAACCCGACGAGCGGCTTCGGACATTAGCGCAGCGGGGCGAGATCACCGATTCTCAAGTATTACGCGCGGAAACCGATCGTCTCCTGGATGACCCTCGGTCTCGAAGATTCGTTGAGGCGTTTACGGACTATTGGCTCGACTTGCGTGAGATCGACGATAACTCGCCATCCACGACACTCTATAACGACTACGAGTTAGACGATCCCCTCAAGCTCGCGGCGATGGAAGAAACCCGTTTGTTCTTCGCCGAGTTGCTGAAACAGGATTTGCCGGCCCGGAACATTGTCGATTCAGATTTCACCTTTCTCAACGAGCGACTCGCCAGGCATTATGGCATCACTGGCGTTACCGGCACGGCGATGCGCAAGGTCCAGCTTGATGAGGCTAGTGTTCGGGGAGGTTTGATGACTCAGGCTAGCGTGCTCAAGGTAACGGCCAACGGCACCACGACCTCGCCTGTACTTCGAGGCGTATGGGTTACCGAACGCATTCTGGGCTTCGAAACTCCGCCACCACCACCGGTACCAGCCGTCGAGCCGGATATTCGTGGAGCAGTTACCATTCGACAGCAAATAGAAGCTCACCGGGCAGATCCCAGTTGCGCGGTGTGCCACGCCAGAACGGATCCGCCCGGGCTGGCGTTGGAAAGCTTTGATGTGATGGGGGCTTGGCGCGATCGCTATCGCGCGGTCAACGACCAAGTGCCGGCACATCCCGGTGTCGGGCTGGACGGGCAATTGTTCAGGTTTCACTTCGCATTGCCAGTAGATCCAAGTGGCCAGTTGATGGATGGCCGCAAATTCAACGATGTACGACAGCTCAAATCGCTGCTGCTTGAAGACGAAGAGCAGGTTGCCCGGAATCTGCTTCGTCAATTGACGATCTATGCGACGGGTGCACCGATTGGTTTCTCCGACCGCGGGATGATTGAAGCAATGCTGGACAACACACGGTCACGTCAATTTGGCCTGCGATCTCTGGTGCATCAGGTCGTACAGAGCGATTTGTTTCAGAATCAGTAGCCCCGTATTTAATGCACATGGCTGAAGGAACAATCGAGGGCAGTCTTATGAAAGTTAACCGACCGCATCACGCTGTACGTGTCTTCGCTCCCTTCCGGAACCGGTCCATGTCGCGGCGCCGCTTGCTGCACGGGGTTGGAGTCGCTATGTCGCTTCCTTTTTTGGAGGCGATGACCCCTGCATGTACTAAGACCGCCCGCGGCGCCATGCGGGCAGAGCATGCCAAGCCACGGCGGATTTTGGCAATCTGCAACAATCTGGGTGTGCTGCCCAAGCACTTCTTTCCGCAGGACGATGGTTTCGACTACAAGCCCTCTCACTACTTGAGTTTTCTCCAGGAGCATCGCAGCGACTTCACGGTTTTTAGCGGCGTGTCGCACCCCAACGTTGATGGCGGACATCCGTCTGACATCAGCTTTCTCACGGCCGCTCCTCACCCGGCCAGCAGTTCGTTCCGCAATTCAATCTCGCTCGACCAACACATCGCAGAGCACATTGGAGTGCACACTCGGTTTCCGTCGCTTGCCTTGGCCGTCAATGGGAGCAGCAGCCTCTCATGGACTGGCTCCGGCGTTGCCATTCCACCCGAACAAAGTGTCTCCAATGTGTTTCGCCAACTTTTCTTGCAAGGGACCGCGCAGGAGATTGAGGCAAGAATCAGTGAGATCGATACGGGGCGCAGTATCCTGGACACCGTCGCCAGTCAGGCGCAACAGCTCCAACGGAACCTGGGGAGTGGTGATCGTGACCGCCTGGAACAGTATTTCGAGAGTGTGCGTGACTTGGAGAACCGCTTACAAGCCTCGCGTGCGTGGGAAAGACGTCCCAAGCCGCTTGTTTCTGAGCCACCGCCAGTCGACCCGGCCAGTCCAGCTATGTTCATCCAGAAGGTCGAGCTGATGTATCGCATGGCCAGACTTGCATTTCAAACGGACTCAACCCGAGCAATCACATTGATGCAAAACGGCGTCGCGACACCGGTCATGCAGATTCGCGGTGCGAACATTACCGACGGCTACCACAATCTGTCCCATCACGGCAAATCTCCCGACAAGCTGGCTCAACTGAAGGCCATTGATGAATGGCAGATGCGGACGATGGCTGGCTTGCTGGGTGAGCTGCAAGCGGTGGAGGAAGGAGGCGAATCGTTGTTAGATCGAACCATGGTGCTCTATGGTTCGAATCTCGGGGACGCTAACGCGCACTCGACGACCAACATGCCGATCATCTTGGCCGGCGGCGGTTTCCGGCACGGGCAGCATATTAAGTTCGATACGATCAACAACTATCCCCTACCCAACCTATTTGTGTCGATTCTCGAAAGAATGGGAATCGAGTCAAATATTTTTGCAACGGCAAGCGGTACGATGCGTGGACTGGAGATGAAGTCTTGAAAACTCAGAGCGTTTCCTGTGCTAAACGCGCAAGCTTGCTTCTGCTGAGCGTCTTGCTGCTGGGCTCGTCTGCTCAGGTAGCTGGTGAGGAGGTGGTGATAGACTTCGAGCAAGTAGCGATACGCCTCGATCCGAATGACGACGAGAAGATCAACCGCATGGAAGTCTATGAAGAGCAAGGCGTTCAATTCAAACTGGCTCGCCAGCCAGAAAAGAGTAAGGCCAAAGGGAGGATCATGTTCTTCCCGCACATCTCGTCGGGACGCAAGGGAATTCTCAATGCAATGGCCAACGAACAGGAGATTCCCGTCCAGGTCCGTTTCCCACAGGCGGTAAGCGCGGTGACGATCGGATTCTGGGGGTCAACCGGCGCGTCAGCCTTGCTCGAAGCTTTCGACGCCGACGGCCAACGCGTCGCCCGCGACGAACTCCCGGTCGTTCCTGGCCGAACGAAGCCCGAAGATCCGATCCCGATGTTTCAGCTCTCTGTGAAAGCCGACAGCATTGCCTACGTCGAATTCAGCGGACCGCGAGCCGGCGAGTACTTGGCTGCTGACGAGATACGATTCATCACGGCTGGTAACCAATTGGAGAAGCGGTGATTCAGGCCGAGTGTGGCACTGGCGAGCCAGTGTTTTCCCAGGCATTGGCAGCTTGTACGCTCATGGGTACTTGCTCCAAATCGAAGCAGCCGCTGGCTAGCTTGCAAATCTCTTGCTTCGGCGATCGTTCCTGTTCTTGAACATGCGACCTGGTAACGAGCATTACACTGGCAGGCCAGTGCGGTTGGGCATCGACTCCGCTCCAGAAGATTGTTTGGACGCCTGCCGCCAATTCGGTCAGTCGATTTTTAGATGCGCAATCTTCGTTCGTCTTCACACAATTCGCAAAAATTGTGAACCACTTTCGATCTGAGAGCCGGGAGCCGTCACTGACGCTGCGAATGCGTCTCATTATCTGCCATTTGCTTGCGAGGCCTCAAGCGGCTGTAGTAGACTACGGGCAGAAGTAGCTTCGCGGCTGGCGAGCACTCGTTGCAGCGATGGTATCAGATGCGCAACTGGGATTCAGGCATTGCAACTTCGTGACTTAAGCTAAGTTCAAAGGAGAAGCAAGCATGCATGTTCTAGTGACAAATCCACCCGATTTCCATGTTCCTTTGCTGTTCAATGTCGATGCCGTGGTTGGATTACACGGCGCGAATGCAACTGAGGACGTGGCGTTAGTCCAATTTATGATCCGCAAGGCCGGTGAACGCGTCCCGGCTGCCAAGGGAAATGTGGACCGCACCTCGCGGTATTTAGCGGTTCCACTCACCGGCGTGTGCGATGCGGCAACGATTGATGGCATCCGAGCCGTGCAGGAAGATATGCGTGAGAAATCACCCGGAACCATCGTCGACGGCAGGGTCAGTCCGGCCCGCGGCGTGAACTATGGGAGCGGGATCTGGACCATCACCTTGCTCAATGGATTTTGCCGTCGCTTTTGCCCGGAATTTTGGCCGCGCTTATTCGATTCTCCTGATTGTCCAGGCCCCTTGGTCGCCGCCACCAAGCGTGTGTTGTAGACGCAAAGCTGTACACAGCTAAAGGAAATTATCACAGGGATTTGAGGTGAGGCACTGGCGAGCCAGTGTCTTCCAAGCGCGATCCACATCGATTCCAACTTGCGCTCAACCACGGTGGTGAAGTTCGACGCCCGCACGGGCATTTACGCCTTGGGCGTCATTCTGTAGGAACTGCTCAGGGGCAGCGCTCCTCTGGAGCGAGTACAAATGAAAGACGCTTACTACAACGTGGTATGGTGGCTGATAAGAGAGTTCAGACCCCCAAGCCAAGCACGCGGCTGAACGGCAGCGAAAGTTTGCCTAACAAATGGCACGTCCAACGATGAGCAGCATCGTCAAAGCAGCAAGGTCCTGGCACTCGTCTTGACTCACCATGTGAAGCTAGGGCAGACTGAATGGTTGGCTCAGATCAATCGGAAGAAAGACGTGATTCAGCAGGTTCCTGCTATGCGGAATTAACCGGACTGATTGAGTTTTTCAGCTTTTGGACGATCTTGCCCTTCGACCAACCTGCCGCACGGACGTTTGTCTCGTTGAGAAAGCAGAAGATCAGAACGGGTTCAATGGATCTGAAGATTGCATCGATCGCAGTCGCAAATAATGCCCTGCTGTTAACTGCCAATACTCGCGATTTTGAAATGGTGCCAAACCTGCGAATCGACGACTGGATGTCCTGATTACTTAGCGTTCGCAAGATACCGATTTCGACGGCGGTAAAATCTAAGATAGCGGCCACCTGCGTAACCTGCATTTTGCTTCATGTCTGTTTGGTGGGACGCTGTATGGGGAAAAAGCATTGGCACGATTCTGGCCTCTGCAGCTCCAAACTCCAAAAAATCTAATGGCGGAGACTTCTACATTGTGCCGATTTTGGAGTGACCGCTCAACGCCGAAAACCCTATCATCACGCCCAATTTAGGGTATTGCTCTAAGCTGCACTTTCTCCGCGTTGAAGGACAGCCCTCTGTCACTTGGCTGTTGGTCGTTCGACGCAGCTTGGCACCGCGGTGAAAAGGACCAATGCGTGCTTCTGCAAACAGAAGGCGCTCGTACTTCTACGATGAAAACGCGATCGGCAGCTCATGCCTCTACCCAGGGCTTAACCGCTTCAGGTGCGGAATTAGATTGAAATGCGGGTCTGAAGTATAGACTCCTGCATCCAACCGTAGGGCAACAACCGCTACGATCAAGTCGGTGAGCGGTAATCGATGTCCCTGGCCAGCTAGGTGGCGGCCAAGCTCTGCTGCAGCACGCCAGTCGTCCCAAGTAATCTCCAAGCAATGCAAACCACGTAGCACAGAAGCTACCCAGTCGGCTTGGTCCTTGCGCCGAAAGCCTTGGAGAATCTCCGTCAGAATCGGACCTAATATCGCTGCACGATCCTCATCCAACAGGGCATCCACGGCAGTTTTCTCAGCAGATTGAGGACGGTTGAAGAAAGGCACCCAGATACAGGTATCAATGACCACCAGATCGGTCGGCGTCATGGTTGGCTTCCAATTCGGCGTTTTCCATTTCCTGCCAATTGTCCTGCATTTGAACTTGCCCAGATAACTGCTTCAACTGCAGCCGACGCGCATATCGAAGGTAATCCTGCATCGCAGCACGAACGGCTGCTTCCGGGTCGGTCTGCTTAGTCAGAGCCTTCAAATCCGACAATTCCTGCTCACTAAGCTGAATTGTTGTAACCAAAGAAAGATCTCCTTGTATTTCGTTTCATCTCAATATTATGCCATATGACATCGCACATGGACAATGTTTGGCGAAGCTCGCGACAGACTGCGGTTTATGAGGTCAGGACTTGGGAGGATAACCTCCTGGCAACAAGCCAATGGCGGGAAATCTCACGCTATGCAGCCTAAGCAAATGGAAGCGGAGCCACTTCGAAGCCCTGATGTTCGTCCCTATCGCTCGCGCACCCTTCGACGCTGTGGCCGGACAGCCCAACGCGCGCAAGCGGTTCGACGTTCGAAGCAGTTTCCGCATGATGTGAAAGTCACCAACGCGCGCAACGACCTCCGTAAAGTAGTTCGAACTGGCGACAGCCGGAAGCAGCCCTGGGAGCCCAAACTTCTT
>JANSWS010000007.1 GCA_024743355.1 bacterium | reverse complement strand
GCAACCAGACAATACCGAGGTCACGGAAGATGGCACAAGCTTGTCAGCTGTAGAGCTATCCGTCGCCGGCCTGATTCTGGAACAACTGGGGAACTGTTTGCAAGAAGCCTGGATGGGCTCGACGGAAATGGTTGTCGAGTTATCCGCAGTAGAAAAAGACCCGGGGAAAAAACGCGTGTTTCGCTACGGTGACCTGGTTACAAAAACCGGTATTTGCTTGGAATTGCCGCAGGGGAGACTTGAAGTCGGTTGGGTTTTGCCGAAACAAGCAGCCTGCGATCTGCTTGATCAGATGGCGGACCATCGCGAACTGCCCAGCTCGAAGAAGCCCAACGAATCCACTGTCGGAAAGCTGCCCATAGAACTGGTGGCAGTTCTCGGAAAAGCCAACATGACCATGGCGAGTTTGGCAAATCTGAAAGTTGGCGAGTTGGTTCTCCTGGATCAATGGATCGATTCACCCATTCCGATGCTGGTCAACGAAAAACAGCACTACCGCTGTTGGCCGGGACGGTTGGGCAGCTTTCAAGCGGTGGAAGTCAGTGATTGCCAGGACGGCTAGGGAAGTTAGTCAGGGAAGGTTAAAAGATGGATCCAACGTCTGAATCAGTCGAAGTGAGTGCGTCCCAGACAGTCGAGGAACTCGCCGTGGAGACGCAAGCAAACTCAAGCGGCGTTCGCGGCGAAAATCACCCAGAGGTCAAGAGCTTTGGCGAAGAGAGTGTACCCGAGTTTCAGCAACTCGATTCTAAGAAGCTGCCCAGCCCCGGGCAATTTGACCTGGCTCGATTCGGAGGGGTGCAGGTCGAACTAAGGGCGGAACTGGGCAGGGCTAAACTGTCCCTGAAAGAACTGATGGGATTGAGCGTGGGCACCGTTATTGAGTTGGATCGCGCTCTCAATTCACCGGTCGAACTCTTTGCCCAAGGTACGCCGCTGGGCAATGGCGAAGTGGTTGTCGTTGACGATCGCTTTGCTATTCGCATTAAAGCCATCTACTAGTCATATCCGCGGTCGCAAGGACAGCGAATCATGTATAGACCGATATTGAGCGCCTGGGCGATGCTGGGCATTCTACTACTGCCTTGCGCGGAACTGTCAGCCCAGTCAACGGTCGAGCATGCCTCCTACGGAGGTTCGATCACGGCGCAATTGATGTCTCGGCCGCGAAGCCGCGCTGACGAACTGCCAGCAACGGCCGATCGCACGCCCAGGCATGAGGCCGTTCTGAGCAGTGCGTCCGATGGTAATTGGCGGTCTAATCGCCCCATGTCCATCGATGATACCGCGGAAGACCACCTGTACTACCAGGCCTCCGTTGAGGATCAGGGCTCGGAAAATTGGCTACACCGAACAAACGCAGGTTCAGAACTTGCGCCGCAGGAAAGGCCAATTTCGGCTGGGGCAGTTAATGACACCCGGCTAGGCAACTGGGTACAGAGAATTGCCGTGAACCTGGCCTTCGTGCTGTCTGTTGCAGTGGGAATCGCACTGTTGTTTCGCAAGTGGCAGGCAGGGCATTCGATAACACCCATGAAAAATGCTTTTCAGGCAGCCAACATCCGTGTCATTCAGGTGTTGCCATTGTCACGTGGAATGTCATTGCACTTTGTAGCAGGCCTCGGTCGGCAGTTTGTAGTTGCCACCGATGCGACAGGCATCAAGTCGGTATGTTTGCTCCCGCCGGATTTTGACGAGTCGATTGATGAACGACAAACGCTTTCATTCCCTGAGAATAGCGGGCGGGAAGCATCCCCAGAGATGGAAAACCAGGACGAGGAAATTGATCGCAAGCTGATCAGCCTGCTTCTTCAGGGCTCCAAGAAGGCAGCCTAGGAATCATCATATATGGACAACCGGAAATGGACTTCCTAACTCTTGGGCAGATTTCGAACGAAGCTGGGCAGCCCGAGCTTTTTTCGAATCTTGCACCACCGCTACAAGTTGCGATCCTGCTGGGAGCGCTCAGCTTTGCCACAGCCATGCTTGTCAGCCTGACGGCATTCACGCGGATCATCATCGTGCTTTCCTTTGTTCGTAGAGCCCTTTCGACGCAGGAGATTCCACCCAATCCTGTGCTTCTCGGGTTGAGTCTTTTCTTGACTCTATTCGTGATGGCCCCCACCTTCGAGTCCATCCACTCGAAAGCCATTGTTCCATTCCTAGAAGCGAGCCAGAAGTCTGCTGAAGATGGGGCGCCGCGAGAATTCGGCTTGCAGCAGGCCTGGGAGCTGGCGGCTGTCGAGCTCAAGGAATTCATGATGCGCAACACACGTACGGACGACTTGGCCTTGTTCTTTGATCTTTCCAAAACTCCTGCTCCTTCGGAGCGGATGGATACACCATTGAAGATCATTATTCCGGCTTTCATCATCAGCGAACTGAAGACAGCATTCATCATGGGGTTCTGCATCTATATTCCCTTCCTGCTGATCGACTTGGTTGTCAGCACGATTCTTATGGCCTTGGGCATGATGATGATGCCCCCCGTGGTTGTCTCCACGCCCTGCAAGCTACTGCTGTTCGTGTTAGTTGACGGCTGGCAGCTGATTTCGCAGGCACTAGTTTCAAGCTTTGGCAGCTAGGGGGGCCGACACTGGTGGATGCTAATCCGGCAAAGGACTCGAACTTCAGCTTTCTACAACGTAGCGAGCTGTGGCTGTCAGCAACTTTTCTGCTGACTCTCGTGATCCTCATTATTCCGTTGCCCACTGTTTTGCTGGACATGTTGCTGGCGTGCAACATCGCGTCTGCCGTACTTCTATTGCTAGTAACGCTGGGCGCGAAGAAGCCCTTGGACGTCTCGGTCTTCCCGTCGGTGCTCTTGCTCTTGACGCTATTCCGACTGTCGCTGAATGTGGCCACCACTCGGCTGATATTGCTGGATGGCGACGCGGGAAAGATCGTGTTGACTTTCGGAGACTTCGTGGTTGGCGGGAATCTGGTAGTTGGTACGGTCATCTTTTTAATTTTGGTAACGATTCAATTCATCGTCATCACCAAGGGCGCGACGCGTATCTCAGAGGTCAACGCCAGGTTCACGCTGGACGCAATGCCGGGAAAGCAAATGGCTATCGACGCCGAGCTCAACGCAGGTGCCATCGGTGAACTCGAAGCCAAGGAACGGCGGGCCAATCTGACGCGCGAAGCCGAGTTTTACGGTGCCATGGACGGTGCCAGCAAGTATGTGAGAGGCGATTCCATTGCCGGCCTGATCATTATGGCCGTCAATCTGTTGGGCGGAGTCATGCTGGGTATCGCAGAAGGACTGACCGCTGGAGAAGCGCTGCAGGTCTATGCAATTTTGACGATAGGCGACGGCCTGGTATCGCAAATTCCCGCGCTGATCATCGCCACCAGCGCCGGCATTCTGGTCACCAAGTCCGCATCCGAGGTGAACCTGGGAGACGAGATCAATCAGCAGATCAACAACGGATACCGTTCACTCTACGCCGCTCCTATCGTTCTGGTCGTAGCATCACTGACCCCCGGCTTTCCCAAAATTCCTTTTCTGCTCATCGCCTTCGGGATTCTTGTTTTCCTGTGGCGAGCACAGAGCCGCACTCAGGCTTCCGCGCTTCGGGAGCAATCGGAGGCCGATAAGGCTAGTAATGACGAGCTGCCTCCGGAAGAGAAGGCCCTGCAGAAATTTCTGCAAAGCGAACGCATCATCATTGAACTGGGGGCAGGCCTGATTCCGTTGGTCGAACCGAGAAAAGGGAAGGGGATCGCGGAACGTATTTCGTCACTCAGAGAGGATGCCGCTACCGAGCACGGTTTCTGGATTCCAAAGGCAAGAATTCGTGACAACCTGCGGATCGACGTGGGCGAATATCGCATTCTGATATGCGGTCGTGAGGTGGCTCAAGGTCACCTGATAACCAATCAGCTTCTGGCGATAAGAGCGGCAGAAATTACCGGGACCGATATCGAAGGCCAGGAAACCCGTGATCCCGCCTTTAATCTTCCTGCCAAATGGATTCCGGAAACTCTGCGGAGGCGGGCGGAAATGCTCGGCTATACGGTAGTCGATGCTTCAACGGTTTTGATCACGCATTTGGGCGAGTGTTTGAAAAAGCACGCGCATGAGTTGCTCAGTCGCCAGGATCTACAGTTGATGCTCGACAAACTCAAAGAGATTGCCCCGAGCACGGTCGAAGAAATCAAGCCGGATACGCTGCGGACGGCAACGCTGCATCAAATCCTGGTAGCCATACTCCGCGAGAGAATCCCCATAACCTCGCTGGAAAAAATCGTTGAAGCTGCGATTCAGTTCGGTCCCACCATCAAGGATCCGATTCAACTGACCGAGAAGATTCGCGGTCGGATCGGCCACTTAATCTGTGAGCGTTTCCGCGACCCTGACGGCCAGGTGCGGGTGTTCATTCTGGAACCACGGCTGGAGCACGCATTTCGCGAGAAGGTCGCTGAGGAAAATGTTTTGCTAAGTCCCGAAGAGCTTGAGCGACTGATCCAACAATTGCGGAGCGCCTGGGAAAAAGCCAGTCTAAAGAATGAGCCAGCCGCACTGCTTGTCGACTCGTCCATTCGCTACCCGCTCCATCGCACAATCTTTCGCTCATTACCCGAGCTTTCGATCATCGCCTACGGCGAAATCCCCGAAGACCTGGTCATCAGTTCGGCTGGCATGATTCGCTACCAGGAAGTGATGCAATTACGCGGCACGGATTGGGATGCTACGGCCAACAGCGCGCAGCCTCCAGCAGGTCAACCGTCTGAGCAACAGGAAACGCATCGATGAGGTCGAAGAAGTCACAGGTGCGAAGCAATCCGACGGGCAGCGATCAGGCATTTCCGCACGGTTTGTTCGCTGGCTTGCTAACGGCGGCAATGCTCACGTTGGTTGGAGTGTTCTTGGGATTCGAGCCCCATGTGGTCCTGATTCGCGCTACGGTTTCCGCACTCATTGTGGGCAGCACGATATCGATTGGAATGGCTGTGGTAAGACTGGCCAACGTAGAGCAGAAAGAGCAGGGTTCGAATTGAGCGGCCGCCTGAGCCAGTCGCACGAAATATTGCCGCCATAGTGCGGAAGCACAATTACGGAAGCAGTCATGTCCACGGGCTATGTCGAAAATCGATGTCAGAATCGCGACGCATTGATACTTGAAAATCTGGGCTTCGTTGGTCGCATACTCAGTACCATGTCGTTCTTTATCAATGATCCAGAAGTACGTGACAGCTTGAATTCGGCCGGAGTGGTCGGGTTGGTTGAGGCGGCCAACAACTATGATCCTCGCTCCGGCACCGCCTTTCGTACTTTTGCCTATCCCAGAATCCGCGGCGCCATTGTGGATGAGCTTCGCAAGTCATCTCCCGTGTCGCAACAGACCCTGAAGAACATCGGCAGACTGAAGAAGGCTTACGAGACACTACCACCGCCGGTGACTCCGGAAGCTTTGGTAAAGAAGACAGGAATGACACTCGAACAGGTCGAAGTCAGCTTGGAGGCAATTCGTTTCACGCAGCCCGATAGCTGGGATGATTTTTGCAGCATCGCCCATGGGAGCTGGCGAGACGCTGTACAAACCCCCGATCGAATCGTCGAGAACGCGGAGATGCTAGAGCTGCTGACGGACGCGATTGAGGCCTTGCCGGAACAAGAGAGACTCGTGCTCTCGATGTACTTTTTAGAGGAACTGAACTTGGCCGAGATAGGTCAAGTACTGAGACTTTCGGAGTCGAGAATTTCGAGGGTTCTGGCTTCCGCGAAATTCAGATTGCAGGAGGTAGTGCGATGCAAGACAAAATGACGCGTTCCACCGTCGTAGGTAATCGTCCGGGTTCACCCAGCAGACCCGGGCAGCCAAGGGATCATAGAACCAAGTCCGCCTGCGTTCCGGAAGTGAAGGTTACCAAAAAGGATGGCCGCATAGCGTCGGTTTTGATTGTCTGCACTTGTGGCGAGCAAGTGTTGATCGAATGCGATTACGAGGAGTGAGCTATGTGCAGATCCATTGATCGCAACTGGCTGCGAGTGTCGATGCAATGTGCCTTGATTCTCTTGCTGACCAACGCAACGCCGACTTTTTGGGCCTCAACGGTCGCACAAGGCCAGGAGCGCAACAACTTCTTGGGAGATCTTCGAAAGATGCAAGAAGCCCTGCGAGGGAAGCTCAAGCACAGTTTGGAACGCAATAGCGGAGAACCTGGTACCTATCGAGGATCTGAAAGGCCTGAATCTGGGCAAGAGCAGCAGATTGCGAATGGCAAATCGCCGGCGTTCGCCCCGCCTGCTATTCAATCCGCTACCTATAACCAGCAGCCCGAACTTGTATCTTCGGAGTTGCCTTTGCCCGTCAACCACGCAGCGACCGGCGGAATTGCCACGCGATTCACAGATACAACTTCCTTGGAAGACACTAGGCAACCGGCTGGCATCAATGAACGCGAATGGCATGTGAACAGTATCGCTCATAATGCGATGGCACCCAGTTTTGGTGGAGCGAGACTTGGCGTCGCTCACATGACTGCTACCGAGCATGCATTGCGTTTGAAGCAGGAGAACCTCGAGTTGGCCGCGTCACAGAAAGCGCTGTTGGCGGACAATCGTAACCTACGGTCACGCCTGGACGCTCTGCGTGAAACGGTGGCGCGTGCCGAGGTCGCGCTAGCTGCCGCACAAAAGGAGATTGACCAGGCACAGCAGACAAATCGCATGCTCAGCCAGACTGTCGCTGATTACGCCGCCCAACGAGAGCGATACTTGCTCGAATCGGATCGAATTTTCCAGGGTATTCAAGATCAATTGGATGACCTGCTAATGCGCGAAATTAGTGCTTCAGAAGTCCCGCTGGAGGGTACCGGTGAAGAAATCTTCTAATGTGAGTTCGCTAATGATTCGGATGCACTGGATTCTGGCTTGTCTTGCCGTGAGCGGATGTGGTGTACTTCCAACCAAAGGCCAGGATTGCCAGGCGTTGGTGTTGCCAACAAAGCTCCGCATATCAGCGCACAGTGAGGAACTGAGACCGCGGCGGATCGTCATTGTCACTACCCACGATCTGCAAGATAGACTGAAGGAACAGAGGGCGTTTGCTGAAGCTTTGGCATCCCACCTCGAACGCAGTACTCTCTTTGACGTGGTCGTGGCGCGGGATCCCATCTGTCGAGAACAGCTGCCACTGCGAAGCGGATTGTTTGACGAGCAAAAGCTTGTCGAGTTGTCGCATGCCTACACGGCGGATACCGTGCTATATTGCGAGGCGGATTTTCGCAGCCCCTACGCGCCGATGCAATTTGAAGCCCAAGTGCTGATGGTCAACGTTGCTCAAGCCATCGCCATCGTCGCGTTAAACGGAGAATTCAACCTGGAAAATCCTGAAGTTCGGCGGGACTTTAGCCAGTTTGCCGACCCGTCCATGCGGCCCACAGGTAACAGCAGTCACTTAAATTCTCCCAGCCGTTTCATTGAGTATGCCGGCAGTCGCATAGCGCTTTCAATTGAGAGCGTTTGGTCGCGAAATGATAGCGGCAACTGACACCACCGTTGGTTCCGAACGAGCTAGCAGCCGGCATTCGAATCGCCGCGGAAATCAGTCCCTGGTGCAGATGCAGGAGGCGGATGCAGAAGATCGTAGCCTGACGATTGAGGGTAGTTCGTTGCCAGGAAGTGTAGGTGTAAAACACGCACAACAACGCGGTCGCCAATGCGTTCAGGTGTTGTAGAGTTGAGAGGTACCCCTTTCCGCGAGGCCAGGCTTGGCGGAACCAGGGCCAGTCCCCTTCTTATCAACGGATGCTTACGGACGAACTCAATCGCTTTGGCTAGGAGCCGCCTATGCTTAACGGAATTAGAACAACCATCTCCTCTGTGTTGCGTGGACGTCAAGGAAAGCCGACGCTCCAAAGGCGAGTCGAGAAGCAAATCGACCATCTGACCAAAGCTATCGAACTGGAGCTAAAGTCAGAATCCAGATTGATCCGAGTGGACCAGCCTCAGAGCGGCGCTCAGAACGGTGTGACAGTTCTGCTGATCGACTCGCAGCTGCGCGGTGTCATCGATCACTTGCGGGCAGATCTGGAACTGGACTGCTCGGGCTGCGAAGTCCGCTATTTTGACTCGAAGCAGAATGTTTTAAGGCAAGCAGTAAAGATTCTTCAGCCCATGGCTGACATCGACACAGTGCATATCCTCACTGCCAATGCGGATTTGCAGTTAGACTCGACTTTGCTGTGCCATCTGCTGGACAGTCGCTTTGCCGATGAGCAGTCTGAATGCCGATCGGCGTTAATGAGGCTGAAGCCGTTGACGCACACGACACCGAAATCTAATTGCCGCCTTTGATCTTCAAATCAGTTCAAAGAGGCCGCCAAAGGTCCTAGAATGGACGGGTCCGGTTGCAGACGGGTGCAGACAACCTGATCTCGTCCGGCTCGTTTCGCTTGGTAAAGATTCTTGTCGGCACGTTGGAAAACATCGTCGAGAGATTCCACCGAGTCACCGGCGTCAATCCAGCAAACCCCCAGGCTAATGGTAACGTGGATGTGCTTATCCGTGCCAATTCGGATATGCAGGCCGCTTACATTGCTGCGAAACCGCTCTGCAATTCTGCAGATTTTTTCGTGATCGGCGTCAACGATCAGGGCAACGAACTCTTCTCCGCCATAGCGGTAAATGTTGTCGTATGCGCGGCAATGGAGGCTTAAGCATTTGCCAACTTCTCGAAGCACTTGATCGCCAATGACATGACCGTAGGTATCATTTACTTTCTTGAAATGATCGATGTCGATCACGATCAGCCCATAGGCGACTCTGCGACTTTGCAGATAACCCAATGAGCCGGGACATTCACGCAGGTAGGCTGCACGATTCTTCAAGGTCGTCAGGGGATCGAAAAGAGCTGCTTCCTCGAGGTTTCTCTTTTCCTCGACCATCTGCCGAATTTCGGTATCCATGTTCAGCGAGATTTGAATCATCGACTCTTTGGCGCGGCGCTCCAAATCCTTGATAGATTCGAATTCAATGGCTTCGAAACTGAACAATGCCTGATAGCCCTTCCATTCATTGATGACTCGATTGAACAGATTGCAGTACGCTTCGTTGTCGATCTCCAGCAACAGCTGCACCTGCTCTTTGACATGGTTGACGCCTTGCTCCTCCGGCGCCGCCTGTAGCAGTAGTTCTGCAATTAACCTGCCGACGTACAGCAGTTTGGTTTGCTCGGTGAGTTGTCGTGGGTCGAAATGTCTCAGAGTCTCGACCATGTGCGGTGGGAAATTCCATTTTTCGAGCAGACAGGCGCCGACTTCGAAACGCGATGAACCGACCAATTGTGTTTCCGCGTCGAGTACGTCTTGCGCGAAGCTTTGGCCATGTTTTCCCTGTTCAGCTGCCACCAGCTCAGGATAAGTCAGGCAAATTCCAATGCGTCCCACGTTGAGCATGAGTCCAAGCAAGAATAGCTCTTCTTCGTTGGCACCTCGGTGACTTGCCGATGCCTTGGCGGCTATCGCTGTCGCCAATGAGCTGCGCCAGAAATCTTCGTAGTCAAATTCTGCGTCCGACTCGGTTTCCATCAACGAGAAGGAAAGCGAAAGCAAGCGCAACGATCGCAGGCCCAGCACCATGACCGCTTGTTGTAGCGTGTTCACGGTCCGCTTGGAGCCCAATAATGGCGAATTGCAGTAGTCGATCAGTCTGGCCGCCAGCTTGGGGTCTGAGCCCACGACTTTTGTGATTAGCCGCATGTCATTGTCAGGCTGGGAAACTAAATCCAGGATTCGCGCGGCAACCGCCGGTGGAGAGGGAATCCTGTCATTTTCGATAATCCGCAGAATCGATGAGTTATTCATATCGCTATCCAGAGTTTCGCAGGCGAGTCAGGACATAACCCCGACTTTTGGGATGGTGCTTAAGGAGAGATTTGAACCATCGAGAAAATGATAGGTCCGCGCGAACGCTTGGGGCTTGATTCTTGATGCGGGTTTACCCTTGAAAGCCACACATCGGGCAATGCTTATTGCAACGCAATGATGTCTTTGCCGCAGAATGTACAGTCAGCCCGAGCCCATCCCTGGCTTGAACACAGCGATACGCAGAAATCCAACATAACCGAGCCCGATGGTGGGCAGCGACGGGCCTCCGCTTACGGGGCAGCCGGATTCGGCCTGGAGCGAGGACAGGTGCTAATTTGCCGTGAAAATCCGCGAGCTACGGCACTCAAACAGGCTGCCGAGCAAGACCACCCGGGTCATGTCGGCAGTGCTCCGCACTTGTAGCTTGTCGTATGCCTGGCGACGCAGTCTTTCCACACTCTTGATGGACCGTCCAATAGCTCGTGCTATTTGCTTATTCGGTAGCCCGCGAGCGGCCAAGCAGACAATCCTGCGTTCTCGCGGAGAAAGCTGCGACAAAAGAATCGCGTGCTGCTCCATGGAAGACTGATGCTGTTCAATTTCTTCTCGGTAGAAGGCAATGTCCAACGCATCCTCGATGGCCGAATTCCGCAATGGCATCGCCAGGACGTCGGCTGCGCCAGCTTGCACGGCGGATTGTTGAAAACGCGGATTGCAGTCGTCATGCACTACGATGCTAACAATGCCGCGCTCCGTCAACTCTTCAAGAACGTAAAGAGCCTGTGCTTCGCTTTTGTTGTCGGTGCAAACAAAAGCCATATGCCTTGCCTCGGGACTTAGGATCCCAAACGGCACATGCCTTGACAATGGAACGGATGTGTAGTGCGTTCCTTTTCCTGAAAGGTATTCAACAACTTGAAAAGTGCTCTCCGAGCCATTGCCAATCACCATGAATTGGGTTGAGATCACTGTTTCCCTCCAGGTCGCCATGGAATGCTGTTGTTCATCGTCCGGTGAATGCACCGGTGCTACCTAGTGTATAGGTGAATTCATCGGGACGATGAAACGTCAGGTTTGAGTATGGAGCGAATAAAACTAATGCGTATTTGTTGCACTTGGCCCTTGGCATACGTGTGATGGCTATTCGGTAAGTGAATCACACCAATCGCGTTGCGATATGCAACGCAGCGGCAGAATCGAAGTTGCATAATGCACGATAGGCACAGCCTCAGAGGGATTACCCTTGTTCTGAACCAGAAGCCTTCTGGCGGTATGGATCATAGGGTCGCGTCTTCGATATAGAAGCTGGTGCAGTAGCATTCATCGTTTAGCTTGCTTACAAGGAACTGCGGCCATGCAACAACTTTTCACACGACCGGAGAGCCCGCTTTTCCAACGTGATGTTGCCCGATCTGATATCTTGCAAAGTCATTCAGAACGAAAAGCCATTTTTATTATCGAAGCCTACGGCGAAATCACAGCGGCTTGCAACAAGCTCCAGTTAGACTGTGAGCGCTATACCAAGGTTAACGACTTAATCTCGCGGCTGAGTCCCGATATCACGGGCTGCGTGATTCTTGACGTAGACTTTCTCGGTAACGACTTACCGAGTGCTATTGGGCAGCTGCAACGCGCCATGTTTGCAATGCCTGCCATCGCGGTCGCCGCCGACGCCAGGACCGCCTCTGTGATGGCAGCTCTGCGGGCTGGAGCTACCGATTTCTGTACGAAGCCTTTGGCAACCAACGAATTCGCCGAAACAGTCAGAGCTGCCTGCGACAGGGATCGTAATGGAAATTTGTCGCCACTCTCCATTCGCCGTAGACTGGCCAGCCTGACAAGCAGGGAGCGTGAGGTTGTGGACTACTGTATTGAAGGCTCTAGTACAAAGAGCATTGCCAGACGACTAAGCGTAACCTATCAGACAATCGATAAGCACAGAAAACGGGCACTGCGGAAAATGGAAGTCGATTCAACTGTCGCTCTTTTGAAGGTACTGACTCAAGCCAGCCATAAATCCCTGGGGTTTCAAGGGATTGCATCGCTCCGATCGGCGGCCGGTTAGACTTGTTACCTTTCTTTCATACTTCTCCATCTTCCGATGCAAGGTGGATCTGTCGATTCCCAACAGCGATGCCGTCTTCTGCTTGCTGCCGCCCGTAAAGGCCAAGACGCGTCGAATGTGCTGCTCTTCCAGTTCGGCCAGGGATACTGGCCGCCCCGAACTTGCGATTCTAATTTTCGAGTCTCGTTTTCGTTGTCTGAGACACGCTCCCAGCAACTCGGATACAGCCATACAGAACTGCAGATGCTTGGTTGGTAACTTCGAACTGGCATTATCGTAGTAGACATGAACCAATCCCAGGCAGGCTTGCCCGGCTCGGATCGGGATGCATAGCAATCTACGTTGCTCGGCATCCAGCAGCAGCAGGCCCTGCTGTAAGCAGAGAGTAAGATGCGCCACGTCCTCGCTAAGGGCGATATCGAATCGTCGTCCCAAGCTTTCCAGCACGACATTTTGCATTCCCACAGTTCCGCGATCTCGAAGCATTCCCCGCTTTCGAAACGAGTCGCCCTCCTCAACATCCTGGCTTGGGCCACCAACAAACGGGTACAAGGAAACTGCGATGAAGCCTGGGGGCCTACGCGCCATCAAACAGGCGGCTGCCGCCGAAGCGATCGCAGTGGGGCTGCTCAGCTCTGCCAACAAGATTTGTAAACGGCTAAGGTGCACTTGAATGTCCGGACAACTCTCCAGCGTATGCCATGCAAGCTGCCCGTCTGAGGTGAAGCCACTGGTGCATGCGGTCTCCACGATCTGAAGGGAGCTGCTTGGTGAATCGTCTAGCAGGCCATGCTCATCATTGCAAACCGTCGACGACTGGCTAAAGCTGAGTTCCATCCTTGATCCTTCGTATCCTCTCTCAACAAGACTCCCGCAAGAGCTTTGCTCTTAATGACCATGCCCTGGGCCGGTCTGAACCTAGATGCCACTCGTGAATAAATTTTGAACACGTAGCCTGCTATGGCTACGCTGTGCAGCATTTTTGTATTGGATTTACAAGCACGAAGCGCCAGCGAGTGTGTACTCGATGGCGGCCGAAACTCACTCGCTAACGCGTCGTGCTTGTATTTTCGGGGGAACCGTTTGACACAAAATGGTGCACAGCGTTGCCGCTATGGGCCAAAGTCCGACTTCGAAAGTATCAATTGCAAAATGGGAAAGTGGGCAGCAGGTCTGACGTTCATTGGAACGCGCGAGGCGATTTTCACCAAGGGAAGCCAAGGTGAACGGAAATGGACCCCAGGGCTATCTCACCCCCGAAATCACTCCATGCTCAGCCGTTGCTCTGGTGTGCTTGGCACCAACTCTGGCGAAGCGGCGATTTTGTTCCCATGGCTTTCCAGTGGTAGCTTCTTCTTGCTCAGTCTTCGCCGCCACGTTGAATTGCAGCAGTCTTGCGACTTGCAGGCTATTCCCTCATTAACGCTGCCTAGATTCCACTAGGCTCCCAAATCACGCCAGCTCCCGTTCCATCCCCACGGAAATGGAGCAGATGATGCATATGTTTTCGGTTCAAGCATTTGATGGTATCCGCCAGCCGCCGTTTGGGTTCTTGACCAATTTGGGGAGGGATAGGATCGTCGATCCGTTCTGGCCAACCGTCCTCTTCGAATGCGTTCAGGATGGCCTCCTGATTCACGGCTGGCCAGCGAAAGCGCTTGACGATCCGTCCGCGGAATATCAATGCACGTATGTCGTTCCGCCAAACCGGAGCCGCTGCCGCTGATTGCAATTGGGGTGAGACGCCGCAATTCACATGGTGCTCCAGCCCGTCCCCAGCCATCAATGGACCTTCCAGGAAATTGCCGGCAAGCACGAAACAGGTGCCGGGTGGAAAGCACAGTTCACCGACGGAGATGAAGCTTCGTCGATCCTCTTCTTCCCGAGTGATTTCCTTGCGATGTTCTACCAGTCCTTGCCGCTGTAGCCAGCGAAAGTCGCTGGTGTTGAGCCCAGCGGCTCGCAACTCTTCCATTTCTACGGCGAACTCCCAGCGGTCGCTGTCCGTTTGCAACGCATACTCAGCAGCTTGCCGGAGGATCTCCAGCGCCGATTGAATTCGACCCTGAGTTGAAAGCGGGCAGTTCGGGGGGGAGGATAGGAGGGTGTGATGGTGCATCAACATTGCTGCCCTTTGCAAGTGGGGCGGAAAGCTTTGAAGCCGGAGGGAAGTGTGCCGCGTCATGCTCTTGCCTCTTTACCAACGACGCTTCAGTGTTGTGGCTCGTGGAAGCGGAATCAAGCCCAAGCAAGCTGGTATCGGACCGCGTGAATCATGGGCGTCGATGCACAGAGCCGATTTCGCCGCCTCTTGCCCAGCTCTTGTAAACACTCTTGTGTACCGGCGTGAAAAGACCGTCGAGCTGGCAACTCACCTCCGCGCATCACAAGAAATCCCTGGCATTCAAGCATTTTCACCGAGCGCAGTGAAATCTGTCTTGCCTGTGGTGCACGCGCGGTGAGCTTGCAGTGAACACAAAATAGGCAAGATCGGCGCTGGGCAGATGGGCCCCTGGGGTGGACTCGCTTGATGGTGAATGGAGTGGCGAGCTACACTCCTTAGCACCCCGCAACACTGCTTGCTGACCGGCTATGGTGAGCGATTGGAAAAGGAACTCGTTGCCCGCGGATGTAGTATGAATAGGCGTGGTTATGTAGCGTTCAAGAGTAGGACGCGAGCCCCAAAAAAAAGTTTCGTTTGTCCAGGAAATTTTTGCTTCGCTAGAAGACAATGCGGGAAACCATAGTGAATGGCCGCCTCCTTCAACTGCAGTTGTTTTCCAATCGGGGCCAATGCCCCTTGAAGTTCCGCACAGTTTTCTCAGTGGGATGAAGCTTGGACTGCAATTTTGTATAATGCCTCAAAAGCAGAGATGATGGATTTCTTTCGGACAAGGAATAAGAAATGAGTTCTGAAGCCCGCGGAACAGAGAAGATCGTCCACGTTAGATATCCCGCATCAGCCGACGCTCGCGGCTCGACGCGCGTCAACTATTTAAGAAGGCCTTACTATCTAGGACCGCACGATTCGCCCCAAAGCTACATCATGTTTGGCTTGTGGAAACACCGCTTGCTGCAGTCTGGTAAGCCGCCAAAGTCGAGGGATCTGAGGCCGCTTGTGGACGAGCTTCTGGCCAAGGAAGAAAACGCCCCCAAGCGTCGCGTGATTCCCGGTTATGCGCTGAGTGCAGGCTTGGCAATTGTGTCGCTGCTGATTGGAATCGGATTAAGTCCAATGATTTTCTCAATCAAGAATGTCCCCGTGGTCGATGGCATGAAACTGTCGGAAGAGGAGATCGCATTTGTGCGTGGCTATCGCTTCACGAATAGCCTGGCTCTTAATCATCCTCTCACAGATGCCACGCGCGTCGCAGCAAAGACGCGAACACTCATGGATGGGGATAGCGAGAATGACTTACTTCACACTGCGAAAAAGATTCATTGAATGCGTTGGATTTGGTATGGGGTTTTCCCTTGTCTCGATACTGGCGACGGCCTGCGTTGAGACGAAATCACTAGCGATGGAGGATCCGCTGCGGACTGGGAAGACCGCTGTGCATCAGGAAATCGAAGCCGTCGACATGGCTTGTGCCCGCTGCGCTATGGAGGCTGCTGCCTATGCGACTGCGGTAGCCAATTTGGAAGCCGCTCAGGCTATCGCGGACGACGCATACGAAGCCTATCGCAACTGCATTAATCCTGGACCAGCGCCAGGCCCTTCTAAAGGCAGCGATCAGACGGCCACACTGGCTTCAATTCTAGAAAACTAGAATTGGAAGCCCTCGTGGGACATCGCTACTTTCGATAAAACTCATGGCAAATCCGCAGTTAACCGTGATAACACGATTTCTGCCGAAGTGGTGCCTGAGCCCTTCGAAAACCGGGGTTAACGCCATGACAAAGAATCGAAAGTAACGCTGCCCAATTTGTCAGCAAGTGGAAACCGGTGGTTCCACCTTCTTCATCCGAATTCCAGCAAAGTCTCGGAACCACCGACTCCTTCAGTCTTATCGAGTGGCACTAGTTGCGGCTTTGGGGCAGAACAGCTTCTTAGAAGCTGACGCTCTTGCAGCCTTCTTGGGCTAATTGGGCATGGAAGTCTCCCATGCCGCCGAACCGGCAACCCTCCGCCAATTGCTCTTGGCTAATCCCACGAGCCTCCGCACAGGGTTTGCAGACAACGACCTCGGCATTCGGATGCGTAAAGACCTCTGCGAACTTGGGCGGCGGGCCGACGGGGATCATCTTATCGCTGGCACCTTTAACAGCCACGGTCACCGCATCATGAAATAGCATGAGCAGCACGCTGTCGCCTGCTTGAAGCGCCGTTGCCGCAAAGATAAACGGCAACGAGGCTCGCGTGGTATCACTCGGTCCCCAGGTACTGGAAATGGCATACTTCATCAGTCTCTCCTTTTAAGGCGTCGGATCGCTTTTTTGTTGACTTGCGATCAACTCACGTCCAATTTCCAAGTTTACTCGATGAAGGATGCGAGATGGGTACGCCAGAACAGGCGAACAACGCGGGTGCAGTAGAGCACATGCTGAATCGGTCCAAATGGCGCATTTCGATCTGTCACAAAGCGGTACCAATCACGGGATGACGCCACCGCTTTAGGGCACTTGTATCAGGGCAAGTTCCCGACACCTGCTAGGGAAGGCGGTGGGTGGGTACAGGGCGGCCGGGGCGAAAGCATTGAAGGGCGCGGACTTGGATTTGTGCCGCGGTATTTTCGGCCACTGCACTCAAGGTATCTCGAACAAGTCTTTCCAAGGCTTCAGGCGAAGTGGCCACGCGGGCATTAATGACCAATTCAGCTTGGCTGCCACTCCAGGCCGACGGCAACGACAGTACCGGCTGGTCGGCGTTGCTGACAAGGTTGGAAACCGCATAAACGCCATCTGCCATGCCAATGACCTTCAAGTGGGCGACTTCCACTTCTTGCTCGACAAAACTCTTGTGCAGGCTATTCAACAGTTGCATCAGCGTCTGGTCCAAATCCATTGCTTCCGCAGCCTGTAAGACAGCTTGGCAGTTCAGCCAACCGAGTTCTGCCTCACCCTCGGCATACACGTCGTAATCGACATCCATCACTCGCTGGCCAAACTGCCCTTGAAGCTCGACGAACTCCTGCAATGCCTCAAAGCCTTGGCCACTCTTGGCGGAAAGACGAATGAGCGGTGTATCCGGATAATTTTCAGCCAGCAATCCAGCCAGCTTTTCGACGTCCTCAGCTGCCAATTCATCAATTCGATTCAAAATGACAAAGTCGGCCTCCTCCAGCTGTTTGCGAAAGATGTATTCCGCCTTCGGCGAGAATCCGCGTTGCCCCTCGCCACCCAAAATCTTCTGCCCATGGCTGGGCTTGATGATCACGCCGTAGGGTGCAATGTCGAACGACTGATCATAGATCTGTTCTAAAGGCCTGATCACGGTAGCTACCAGATCCGTACAGCTGCCTACCGGTTCCGCCAGCACAACATCAGGCCGCTGCTCCGCACTGAGCGACTCCACGGTTCCCGTCAATGCGTCAAAATTGCAACAAAAGCAAGAGCCGGCCACCTCACCAACGTCAAAGCCCTGCGCTCGCAACAACAAGGTATCCACCAGATCCGCCGCCTGGTCGTTGGTCACGATGGCAACATTCTTACCTTGGGCCCGATAATGGCTTGCAAGTCTCGCAATGGTGGTTGTCTTACCGGCTCCAAGGAAGCCGCCGATCATAACAAATCGTGGTGCATCATTCATTGTGAAGTTAGACTCCATAACAGCTAAATTGGATAGGCAGAAAACATTCTGACATGCGTTTGAATGTCATGCAAGCGGTGGAGAGGGCTGAGCGTACGGGCAGGGGATGAGAAGAGATGGCTGGTCATCCACGGGATTGGGAGAATACTTCGCGGACGGTCTTGCCAATGGTGTCGCACAGACTTTCAAGATCCAAATCATCTTCGTCATAACCGAAGGGTTCTTCGACATGCTCGGCAACCACTTCGAGTCCAATCATGAAGTAGGAACTGATGATTGTCATGGGAATCGTCCAGAAGCCAAAGTCGTTGGCGATTCCCCAAGGAAGCGTAATCAGGAAAATTAAGATGCACTGCCGTGCAAAAACGCGGTAGGACTTCACGATGCGAGTACGCAGAATGCGTTCACAACCGCCGCAAATATCCATCAGCCTCAGCAACTCCGCGTCCAGAATCCGCAATTCCTCACCGTCGATTTGATGGACTTGCTTGGCACGAGCTGCGATGGCATATAGCTGCCGCGACAATTCAAGCGGCACGTGTTGCACGTTGGGGGCCAGCACGCGCACCTCATCGGGAAGGCTGGTTTCGGTTTCGTCTCGCAAATGGAATTTGAGAGCGATTGGAAAGGCAGTGATGCGATCGCTGATCATCGGCAACTGGTCTGCCGGCAGGGACCCCAGTTGAGTGAACTTGATGGCCGCGTTGCGGCAGGCATTCACCAGTGCTCCCCACAGCGTGCGGGCTTCCCACCACCGCTGGTAGGCAGTGTTGGTTCGGAAGACCAGCAGCCAGCCCAGTACCAAGGAGAGTACTGCATGAAATTGGGACGAGATGTTGATGGCATCGGCCGAGTAGTACTCCTGCAAGACGGGCATCAATGCGTACAAGCCCATGGCCAGGGCCATTCCAGAGACTTGGAGCAAAGTTCGGCTCGAGGCAATCGGTTTCAATGCGTCATGGTAGGGCATAAACGGTTTCCGCACATCGGATTTAGGTTCAGGGCTGCTGCCCAAGTGCAGCATCCTAGCGACTTGACGCGAGGCTGACCAGCAAAGCCTTTGCCAGGACAATGTTTCGCTAACTTGCTTGCAGGGTTTGCCGGTACGACGAATCGCCGTCCGAACCCCAAGAGTTTGTTGCGCCCCTTTTAAGCAACGCTGTGCAACGTCTTGTATCGTGCGGCTCGCCCAAAATACAAACACGATGAACGAGCGAGTGAGTGCGTTTCGGCCGCAATCGAAAACACTTTTGCTGGCGCTTCGAGCTTGTAAATCCACGCCAACATGCTGCAAAGCGTCGCCTTTTACGGAAGTCGTACGGCCCTGAACAGCCGGACGTCTTGTCGGATCGTGACCGATAAAATTTTGGGGCACCCTGCTGTGCGTTCTGATCATGTCTGCCCAAGCGGTGTGGACGGACACATCTCACAGCTTGCTTCTACGGGACTTTGCCAGCAGCCAAATCGGCCCGTTTGTCGCGCTCATGGACAAACGCCTTGCTAGGAAGACCTGTACGGCTAGGATTAGCCAACCAGGCTGTTGTCATTGCCGGTCAGCGATGATGATAGACAGTCATCAATTACTCGACAGGGAGCTAAAAATTGGCAGGAGTCTGGGAACACGATGCGATCTTGCGATTGGAGTCCGATTTCAATCGCTCGGCCGATACGCATCTGATCAAGCTACCGAACTGTATCTGTCCTAACATTGACGTCTATCTGAAGGATGAGTCGATCCATCCGTCGGGTAGCCTGAAGCACCGGTTGGCAAGATCTTTGTTCTTGTATTCCCTGTGCAACGGCTGGATTAAAGAAGGAACGCCGATTGTCGAAGCATCTTCTGGCAGTACGGCGATCAGTGAAGCCTATTTCGCACAACTGCTGGGGTTGCCCTTTCATACCGTGATTCCCGCAGCAACCTCAAGAGATAAGATCGCCAAAATTGAGTTCCTGGGCGGAGTGTGCCATCCTACCGAAAGCCACGATATCTATCACTACGCACAAGAACTGGCGCGAGAGATAGGTGGTCACTACATGGATCAATTCACTTTTGCCGAACGAGCGACAGACTGGCGCGGCAATAACAACATCGCGGAGTCGCTGTTTCAGCAGATGCAAAAGGAGCGTTTTCCGGAGCCCAGTTGGGTTGTGATGAGCGCCGGGACGGGCGGCACGTCGGCTACCATCGGTCGCTTCATTCGTTATCGTAGGTTGCCAACGCAATTGTGCGTGGCCGACCCTGAAAACTCCGTGTATGCCGATTTTTTTCACAGCGGAGACGCAACGCTTAGGTGCAGTCGAGCGTCGCGTATTGAAGGCATCGGTCGCCCCAGGGTGGAGCCTTCCTTTATTCCCAGCGTCATCGATCGAATGATCCAAGTGCCAGACTCCGCCTCGATTGCCACGATCCGCGTGCTGGAAAAACTGATCGATCGCAAGTGTGGTGGATCTACAGGAACCAATTTATGGGCCACGTTCCAGATCGTAGCTGAGATGAAGGCTCGCGGGGAGTCGGGGAGCGTCGTCACGATCATTTGCGATGGCGGCGAACGCTATGCGGCTACCTACTATAGCGACGTATGGCTGCAGCAACAGCAACTCGACCCAGTCCCCTATCAAGAACAGTTGAGTCAGCTTGTGTCGCTATGAAACTCTTGACCCGAGCCGCGCATCGGCGAACTGGATAGAGGGAAAAGCGAACATTGCCCAAGTTTGCTGCGCCTAGTTCGCACAAAACCGAAGCCTCTTCCCAAGAATCTCCAGAGGCAAGCGAAATAGAAAAATTGGCTGGGAGAAAATCGGTAGCGGGCTTCTCTCACGGCTCTTTGGCCGCATGCCTGTGGCCGGCTAGACCGTAGGAACAAGCATGGTCTAATCGTGCTTTGCTATTTCATTCATATGTTGTTGTATGAGGACTGCGGTGGAATTACAGGTTGAGAATTTAAGTAAGACCTATCCCAACGGTGTCCAGGCGTTGCGGGAAGTGTCGCTGAAAATCCCCATGGGCATGTATGGATTACTGGGCCCAAACGGAGCCGGTAAGTCCACGTTTATGCGGATACTGGCCACACTACAGCAGGCTGATTCCGGTTCGGCGACCTTGGGAACGATCGATATGCTGAACCAGCCGCATGAAGTACGCCAGGTTCTTGGGTATCTCCCACAAGAGTTTGGCGTCTATCCGAGAACTTCCGCCGAGCAGATGCTGGATCATCTGGCCATTCTCAAAGGCCTGTCGAATCGCAAGGAACGCAAGGAGATAGTTTCCGCTTTATTGCAGCGCGTCAATCTGTACGAGCACCGTCGCAAAAATCTCACTGGCTATTCAGGTGGGATGCGTCAGCGTTTCGGTATCGCTCAAGCACTCTTGGGTGGTCCCAAGTTGCTAATTGTCGATGAACCGACGGCGGGCCTGGATCCGGGAGAACGGAACCGCTTCTACAATCTGTTGGCTGAAATTGGCGAACAGACGATCGTGATACTCTCGACTCATATTGTGCAGGACGTGAAGGAACTGTGTACCAACATGGCCATCATCAACAATGGTCAAGTCTTGTTCTCCGGTACCCCCGACGCTGCGGAAGCGACTTTGGCGGGCAAGATCTGGGCCAAGTCCATTGCCAAAGCTGATTTGGCCGACTATCAGTCGCGATACCAGGTGATCTCCACCAAGCTGGTTGCCGGCCGGCCGCAAATTCATGCGTATAGCTCTGAGCCCATCGACGACGGTTTCGAGGCGGTGGCGCCCGACTTGGAAGACGTTTTCTTCAGCAAAATCCACGCAGTTGCCTAAGCAGTCATGTTTGCATCGATCTTAAAGTTTGAGCTGGGTTTCTGGTTTCGCGGTTGGATGGTGTACATCTTTCTGCTGATCCTGGCCGCATTGTTTTTTGCTGCCTCCAGCAGCGAAAATGTACAGATTGGCGGCGCGGTGGAGAACACCAACCGTAATGCGCCCTTTGTCATTCAGAATTATCTAGCCATATCGTCGATCCTAACGCTGCTGATGACGACCGCGTTCGCCAGCGCGGCTGCAACGCGAGATTTTGCAAATCAAACGGACCAATTGGTCTTCTCCACCCCGCTGCGCAAAATGCCTTATCTGTTGGGTAGATTTTTTGGATCCGCCCTGGCCGCCATGTTTCCGATTTTGGGAATTTCGCTGGGCGTGTGGTTGGCTTCTTACATGCCGTGGAATGATCCTGTGCGATGGGGCCCCAATCAGCTTGCGCCGCATTTGATGGGCTTCCTGCAGTTTGTCATTCCCAATACGCTTTTGGCTGCCGCGATCATTTTTTCCATAGCCGCGCTTACCAGAAGCAGCACGCTGGCCTTCATTTCCGCCATTGGATTGCTGGTCGGTTACGGTTTCTCTGAGACCCTGACCAGCAATCTCGACAACGAGCAATTGGCGATGCTGCTGGATCCCTTCGGAGTACGGCCATTTAATCGGCTTACTCGGTACTGGACGATTGCGGAACGCAACAGCATGACTCTCGGGCTGAGCGGGGCACTGCTATCCAATCGATTGCTTTGGTTGGGAGTCGCGGCGTTGATCTTTGGGCTTAGCGCATGGAAATTTTCATTTGCCGAAAGAAGCGGCAGGCGTCAGCCTAAGCAAGCGATCTTACCGGAGCCCGAAGGCAGCCTGGCTTTTCATCAGGAGGCCATTCCAAGCACGCAAGCGCCGCCGGCTGGCGCCCATGCCTGGCAACTGGTGAAGGCTCAATGCCGGATCGATTTCTGGGAAACCGTTCGCAGTCGTGTGTTTCTGATTTTGCTGGCCGTGTCGGTCATCAACTTGACCGCTATCCTTTTCACAGGCGCAACGGAGGGCTACGGCAACAGTTCTTTACCCGTCACCTATTCCGTCATCGAAGCCATTCGAGGCGGAACCTACTTGTTCCTGATTTCCGTGATCACTTTCTATAGCGGAGTACTGGTATGGAAGGAACGCGAAGCAAAGCTGGATGAGGTTTATGACGCGATGCCCTATCCCACATGGACGACCTACATTGCGAAGTTGCTTACGATGTTGCTGGTGGTCTTCCTGTTGCTGTTGGTCTCGATTGCGGTCGGGTTGGGTTATCAGGCCTTCCAGGGATACAACCGCTTTCAGTTAAATTTATACGCTTTTGAATTGCTCGGGCTGGACTACCTGCAGTTTGCGTTTCTGACCGTCCTGGCATTCATCTGTCACATTCTGGCACCTAACAAATATGTGGGCTATTTCGCCTTCATCGTAATTTTGATTGCCAATGCCTTTGTGTGGTTTATGTTGGACTGGTCAACGCTGCTAGTGCGTTATGGCGAGTTGCCAACCTACGTCTACTCAGACTTCTACGGCTTTGCCCCTTATTTAAAGAGCTTCCTGTGGTTTGGACTCTATTGGCTGGCGGGTGCCGTACTTCTCGGCGTGGCTTCCATGTTGTTTTGGCAGCGTGGTAAGGAGACGCGTTTTCGTCAGCGGCTGGTCACAGCGCGGCAGAGTTTGACGCGTCCGGTTTTGGGTTTGACTGCGGCTGCAGCACTGATGATGGTGCTCATCGGAAGTTGGATTTTCTACAACACCCAAATCTTAAATGAGATGTCCAGCAGCGAGAGTCGCAAAGACTTGCAAGCAGACTACGAGACTAGCTATCGCCAATACATCGATCTTCCTCAACCCAGAATCACGCGGGTCGCCTACACCATTGATCTGTACCCAGAACGAAGGGCGATGCGTTTTCATGCCAAGCAGACACTACGCAACAAACATGACCAGCCGATCGAACAAATTCACTTTGTGCTGACACCCAACATGGAAACCGAGATCGCTTTGCCGGGATCCACTATGAACATGGACGATCAGCGGTTGCACTATCGCATTTATGATTTGCAGCAGCCGATGCAACCTGGTGAAGAACGCGAAATGGAGTTTACGGTCAGTTATGAATCCAAGGGCTTTGAGCAGGCTCCGAGTGTGATGCAGATCATGCCCAACGGCACCTTCTTTAACAACGGCATCGCTCCTCAGATTGGTTATCAGCCGAATGGGGAACTGAGCGTGCGCTCCGACCGCAGGCAAAGAGGTTTGGGAGAGCCTAACCGCATGCCCAAGCTGGAAGAGGATTGCGGCTTGCACTGTTCGGATACCTATATCAGCAACAACTCTGACTGGGTTGATGTCGAAACGGTCATCAGTACGTCGGCCGACCAGATTGCCATCGCCCCTGGATCGCTGCAAAAAGAATGGGAGGAAGGGGGACGTCGATTTTTTCAGTACCGGCTCGATCACCCGTCGTTGAACTTCTATTCGTTCATGTCTGCTGAATATGAAGTTGCCCGTGAAAAGCTGAATGACATCGATATCGAGGTCTACTATCATCCCGAACACAAGTGGAACGTGGACAAGATGCTGTTGTCGATTCGCAAGTCGCTCGAGTATTACAACGAGCATTTTGGTCCCTACCGGCATAAGCAAGCACGCATCATCGAGTTTCCTCGCTATGCAACCTTCGCTCAGGCTTTCCCTGGCACTATGCCCTATTCGGAAGGCATTGGATTCATAGCTGACCTAGAGAATGAGGATGCGATCGATATGGTCTTCTACGTCGTCGCCCACGAGATGGCCCATCAATGGTGGGCTCACCAAGTGATCGGTGCACGCATGGAGGGAGCGACTCTGTTGTCAGAGACCTTGGCGCAATACTCAGCCTTGATGGTCATGGAGCAGGAGTACGGCCGCGATATGATGCGAAAATTCCTCCGCTACGAAATGGATAGTTACCTCCGCTCGCGCGGTAGCGATGCCTTGAAGGAAGAGCCCTTAGTGACGGTCGATCCGGGGCAGGGCTATATCCACTATCGTAAAGGCAGTGTGGTTCTGTACTACTTGAAGGAAATGATTGGTGAAGCAAGCGTAAACGCTGCTCTTAAACAGCTTGTGAACGACTTCGCTTACCAAGGGCCGCCTTATCCGACTTCGCTGGATCTAATTGCTGCTCTGCGTGACCAGACGCCGCAGGACAAGCAATATCTGCTGACCGACCTGTTTGAAAATATCACCTTGTTCGACAATCGTGTAACGCAAGCCTCTTACTCGCAAACGAGTGACGGCAAGTACAAGGTTACCCTCGAGTTTGAAACACAGAAATTGGTTTCCAACGCCGATGGCGAAGAGTCCCAAGTTGAGATGTCAGAGGAAGTTGAAATCGGTGCTTTTGCGAAGCCCGAATCAGGACGCCAATATGGGCGGACACTGCACCGCGAGCGACTCTTGCTTGGTAATGGTCAACACAGCCACAGCTTTGTGGTAGATGAAGTTCCCTACGAAGCGGGGGTGGATCCCTTCGCACTCTTGATTGATCGTGTGGCTGACGACAATTTGCGAAAAGTTACTAAGCAATAGGCACGATCCGCTAACAAGCACGCATCGATGAAACAGAGCAAGCAAACCGCTCTGTTTTCTCGGTTTTCTCCTGTTCCATCTACTAGCCTGCTGACAAGCTGTCGATGAAATGAATCACAGCTGCCAGAGTTGCGATGTATTCTTCCCCAGTCGAAGTTGTGTGGTACAAAGTGACCGAGGGAGAGTTAGCTCAGGGATCGAAATGACTAACGTCCGCAGGACTGACAGCCGGGTTGCTGCATTGGCATGGTACCCGTCGCGTAAGGATTAACGTTAGCCGGAGCATAACCAGGCTGTGCATAGCTGGGAGGATACACCGGAGCCGTAGACGCGCTTGGCCCGGTATAAGGAACAGGGGCCGAACCAAACGTGTGGCTCGATGCTGGCGGCGGATAAACCGGCGCTACAGCTGCAGGGTTGGCAACCGCAAAGGTGGGAGAGGGCCGTGTGCCGAAGTGGCACATTCCCAGGTGATCGCACTTCCATTGTTCGAAATCACGGCAAATACTGCATCCCGATGTCGCGGACAACATCATCACCAGACAGATAACGGATATATGTTTACTCAACAGACTTCCCCCCGGACTGTGCTGTACTGGCTCAAATAGATTTTTAACCCTAGCACACTTTGTCGCGGGAACTGCACCGTTGATTCAATGCAAGTCGCACATTGTTATCGAAAGCATGAAGAAACCGAATAATCGTTAAAAGCCGTGGATTTGTGGGACGCAAAGCCGGTATAGGCTTAGTTCGCTCGATGCCCAGCTTGATTGGATCGCGTCCCGCCGGGTTTGATGGGCCCCTAGCCAAACTTCCAATCGCATGGTGCAAATTGAAGGGTGATCGCAAGCGGATCTGGCGACCGCGGACACTCGATTCGCTGCATCAACCACAGAATGGCCGAGAATGCTATGCCTGCCAACTTTCGGTTCACGGATGCTGAACTGCAAGATGTCCTGGTGGATTTGATTCGCACCGGACACATCGCCCAGCCCTTAATCGCATGTCGCATTGATGACACAGCCGGGACGGTTGTCAAATTGATGCGAGCACGAGGACTCAATGTAGTTGGCGTCAGGGATGCCTCGGGGAAGTTGATGGGAATGGTGCAGCAGCAAGATCTCCAGCGAGGCTCCATTGCAAGCAGCTTACAACCCCTTGAGGCGGGACAGGTCATCGACGCGGAATCTCCCCTGTTAAATTTGTTCGAACGCTTACAGCATCGTCATTGGGCATTCGTACAGCATGGAAACGAAATTGATGGCTTTGTATCCCGCAGCGATTTGCAGCGTTCCCCCGTGCGCATGCTGCTGTTTGGGTTGGTTTCTATGTTCGAAGTCGCGATGCTGGAGATGATCCGCAAGCATTATTCAGCTGAAGAGGTCGTGGAACGCTTGAATGCGAACCGTCTGGGCATTGCCCGTCGGCTGCATGCATCGCGCGAGCAGCGGGGCGAAGAACTCGAATTGACCGACTGCCTTCAAATCGCGGACAAACGCGACCTGTTGCTGGCAAGTAGAGCCTGCATTCAGGAACTGGGCTTCGTGTCCAACAACGCAGCCGCCAGGTTTTTTGTGCGAGTCGAAGAACTTAGAGATCGGCTGGTTCATGCCAACGATTTGATCGCGGGCAGCAGCTGGAGTGAGTTTTTGACTACGGCGCTCGAGCTGGCGCGATTCCTACGACACTACGCTGAGCATGTGGCTAAGGAATAATGGGGATGAATGGTCCCACATGTTCGGTGACACCGGGCGCTATTTGGTAGACCCGCGGATAATAAACCTGCGGTCCGAAGTAGCGGTAGGGATAACCATAAGGATAGCGATAGGCCGGATAGAAGCCGTGGTAATAAAAGCCAGGGCGAACCTGAATATTGTAGGTCGGACCTTGGGGAGCGTTTGAACCGAGGCTGCCAGAAGAATTGGTACCTTGCATGCCTGGTCGGTTGTAATAGAAACGCGAGGGTTCTACGTAATAGGGAACCGCTGTTTGGCCACTGCCCTGCCCCGAGTTGCCAATTCCCGAATAAACCTGCGACTGATAAAACCGAGTCGCTGCGGGTGCATTCGTGGAGGAACCCGTATCCTGTGCAGCAGTCCATTGCGGCAGAACAAACGCCATCAGACACATGGCTAGCGAAAATTTCCAAACCATTTCGACTACCCCCGAACCAGCACTACGAATTGGAGTCTATCGGCAGATTATACCGATTGCGACTTAGACAGGCCACTCAACCGTTACTGGACTTCGCGTTCCTGGGGTACGAAACGTCCGTCGAGGTTTGCCAGGTATTCGATCAGATCCCTCAACTCCCGTTTGCTGAGCAGGTTAACAAGGTCGGCCGGCATGGCAGATTTGGCCGGATTTCTGGCTTCGATATCTTCCTTGTCGTAAGACGTAACCTTACCGTCGGCATCGATCAGGGTGATGCTGTTTTCGTCTTCTTCGCGGACAACGCCGGTGTGGATATTGCCGTCCAAGTCCAGCAATATGGCCGATTCAAATCCCTTGGCGATGACTTTGTTGGGTTCGACGATGGCCTCGAGCAAGTACTGGCGATCCTTGTCGACACCAATGCGGGTAAGTTCGGGACCAACTTCGCCGCCCAAGGCCCCGACTTTGTGACAGCGGACGCAGGAAACCGCGACTTTTTCGAAGAAGATACTCTTGCCCCGATCAACATCACCACCACGCAGGGTCTCGCGATAGCCGTCCGCGGGCTTACTTGGATCACGAGTCGCGTTCACTTTGGCCAGGACCGCTTTGACGGTGGGAAGTTCGCGGAAATTTTCTGCCGCTTGAAGGGCTTCGAGTTGGACATCTTGTGGAAGTCCGCCATTGGCCCATTGCCGCAGCACTTCCAGCAATTGCGGGCTGGCGGTTTCGGTATCACCGAGAGCGTCAATGGCGATTTGCCGTTCCAAGATTTCACCTTGGAAGGCAGCCTGAGCGAGTCTCTGATCGGCGGCCTCTGGCAAAACACGGCGTATGACGCTCAGTGCCGCTGCTCGCACATCCGTGGATGCGTCGTCCAAGGCCAGTTGCAACTCGTCCGCTGTAGCTGCTTCCAGTCCCACCAAAGCCACCAGTGCACTTGCCCGGTCCTTAGACCGCGATTTTGAGCCAGCCAGAATCGCGCGCAGGATGGGTGCTGCGGCTGGGATTTGATACTTAACAGCGATGCGTCCCAGTCCCAGCTGCAAACTAGCTTCGGCATCTTCAAACTTAGGCAGCACCGTCGCCAGCGCATTGCGGACGGCGGACCCGTCGCGAGCTTCCAAAGGACGCCACATGCCAAGCACACGATCGCGTCCGTTGGGAGATTCCCAGTCTTCCAGCATTTCGAGAGCCTCCCGCCGCATTGCGAGAGGCCGGTTGGGATCAGCCGCATAGGCGGCCAGGGAACGGGCGTTGTCTAGCGTACCGAGGCGGAAGTTGGCATTCAACACGCGACGGTTCAGAGCGTCGACGTCCGAGGACTGTGTAACTAAGGCAGCCAAAGCCGGCATGGCCTCAGCGATGGGTAAGTCATGGATAGCGATCGCTGCTTCAACGACCACGTCATTTTCCGCATCTTGCAGAAAGCCTTGCAACGCCGCTGACTCCAGTCTTCTCAATGCCACGACGGCGGCCAAGCGAACGTGCTGGGAATCGTGACTGGCCAGCCCGGCCAGCTGTTCTTCCGTAGCGATAGCAGACAATGCCATGATGGCTCCGTGGCGGATGATAGGGTCCTGCCCACGATTGTCCGCAATCGCGGAAACAATCGTATCAAAAGCGTCGCGGATCGCTAATTTGCGGACGCCTTTCATGGCGAAGTAACGTACTCGAGGACTCTCATCGGCCAGTCGCTCGAGAACCACTTGTGCCGATCCATCCCCGCCGAGTTCCCCTAACAAGCGGACTGCGTGGGCGCGAATCTCGGCGTCATCGTCGGCCGCAAGTTTCAGCCAAGTCTCGTGAATTCGAGCTTGTTGCTCCGCTACGCTGCGCGAATTCGTACCGCGCGAGATCTGATCCATACCCCACAAGCCATGCAGTCTCTCCAATCGAGTCTGGCCGTGAATGGCCGCATGCTGGAGCGGTTCGAGTTCCTTTCGGGCAGCCAGTTCCAGCTGTGATTTCAGTCGTACGCGGCGGTCAATGTGTTTTAGATTCTCTGCCAAGGCTTCGACCGCAGTCTGCGAAATGTCTTCCGCCAGAATGCGCTGAACTTCGCCGACAATAGGTTGTTGCTGGTCCTCCGGCGAGGTGAAGCGATAAATGCGGCCTTTGCCTTCGCCTTCCCAGCCATTCACCCAATCACTGATATAGACCGCGCCGTCAGGTCCAAATTGAACGTCGGTTGCCAGGATTTGCCAAAACGGTTGCCCATCTCCGGCGATGCGAAAAAATGCCCCTTGTGCTTCATTTCGAATCGAGCGAATTCCACTCTGGCTGGCGGTGCCACGAAAGTCGCAGAGCAAAAACTGATCTTCAAAGCGGTCGCCGAAACCGGTTCCGGGATAATAGTCCAGGCCTGAGGGACCGTCGGAGATGTTCGCAATTGGAGGGACGATATAGGAAGGCTGGCCTGCGTGCAGAGGCTCCCATATCCTTTCGCGATTAAAGGGACCACGATCGGACAAGTATTGATAGGCCATTCTCCAACCGGAGTCTCCGCCCTCAACCACGTAGACCCAACGAGCCTGATCGCCGCTGTCCGAGTTATTGTCACCTGTGAATAAGTTCCCGTGATTGTCGAAAGCTAGTTCTTGGGGATTCCTCAGACCGGTGGCAAACAATTCGAGATTCGAACCGTCCAGTTCACAACGGAAGACGGAGCCACTCTCGACATTCACAAGCTGGCCGTCGGGAGTTTTCACGTTAGCGCCACGGTCACCAATGCTGAAGTACAGTCGTCCGTCCGGACCAATCACCAGTCCGTGCATGTCGTGTCCGCGAAAGGCAACGCGGACGCCAAAGCCTGTCTGCAAAGTCGTTTTGCCGTCTGCCTTGAGATCCCCGTCTTCGTCGCGCATCAGATACAAGCTGGGAATGCACGTGTAATAAACATTGCCTTTGTATTCGAGGACTCCCGCACCGGTTCCATCGACAAGATCATTGAAGCCGTTGGCGAACACATGGCTTTCGTCTGCGACGCCATCCGCATTCGTGTCCAGCAGGATGCGGATCTGATCGTCTTGTGACATAAATTCCTGAACGCGATCCCCCAGGAGTCGCAGATGGTATTGGCGGCGATCTTCTACGGATTGCGATGCCAGATCGGCATCCACCCACTCGTCGCTGAAATCGCGGTTGTCGACGACGCCAATTCCTTGGCGGAAGGTCTCACAGACGAACACCCGACCGCGGTCATCGACGTAAAATGCCACGGGGTTGGCGAAAAGCGGCTCGGCCGCGAACAGTTGTCCTTCAACTCCCTCGGCAATTTGAAAGCCTGGCAAGGCCAACCTGCCTTGGTCGGAAGCCGGTTCAATCGTCGGAGGCTGAGGGGACGGAACGGTCTGTGCCGAGGCTCGGGGAAGCACCAGGCACAGCCCAAAAATCATCAAGAAAACGATCTTCAAGAGCGGGCTGCTGGTAACATAGGCGCAGACGTCGGCAGCGGTTTGGCAGGCCTTTGAGAAAGGGTTGGCAAGTAGATCAAGAAATGCAAATCGAATCATCATTCAACCGTAGGGCAAAAAGCTAAGGGGCAAGACTTAGCATCCTAATCGACAACCCACCTTCGGAACAGAGTTATCACGCCCCACTCCAACTGACGATGGACTTTTCTCGACCCCGGATTATCGGAGTTAAGACCATGCGGAATCTCACTTGTGAGATCGCCCTGACGGCGATGAGCCTTGTGGGCCTGGCAAGTTTGAGTGCCAATTCGTCCCCTGAATCCGATGCGGATCTGGTAGTGTTGCCAGAACGCGTGGAATGTCCTGAGGACAACCCGACGACGAAGGCCAAGGTGGAACTGGGAAAGCAACTCTTTTTTGACCCACGACTTTCGGGTGATAACAGCATGAGTTGTGCAAAATGCCATCTTCCGGACAAGGCTTTCGCCGATGGCTTGCCTGGCTCATTGGGTTTCAATGGCAAGCCATTGACTCGCAATACGCCGACGCTGCTGAATGTCGGCTTGTATTCTACGCTGTTGTGGGACGGGCGTGCGGACAGCCTGGAAGAGCAGGCCCTAGGGCCCATCCAATCGCCCGAAGAAATGAATCAGAGCCTCGACGAATTGGTCGTGGAACTCAACGCTATACCAGGCTACGTCCGCCAATTTGAGGAAGTCTTCGGCCGCCCCGTAAACGCTGAAGACTTGGCCAAAGCCTTGGCGGCCTTTCAGCGGACGTTACTCGCTCGAAACTCGGCTTTCGATCGATACTTGTCCGGCGATAAGCCGGCCCTTTCGGATCTCGCGCGACAAGGCTTGGAGCTCTTCCGTGGCGATGCCGGCTGCGTGCGTTGCCATCACGGTCCATTGTTAAGTGACGGCCTCTATTATCGACTGGGAATTGGTGGTCGCCGTGACCTTGGCCGCGGGGCCATCACGCAAAAGCGTGAAGATCTCTTCCGCTTCCGAACGCCATCGCTGCGGAACGTAGCTGAAACCGGGCCTTACATGCACGACGGTTCGAAAGCCACGCTTTACGATGTTGTTGAGTTCTACTATCGAAGCCTGCCCTCGCAGGGTCCCGACGGACTTGAGCTAGATATCGAGCCTTTGGTCGGTCGAAGCTACTCGGAGATTGATGCGATCGTTGTATTTCTGAAATCGTTGAGTGGAACCCCGGTCCAGGTTGAGCCACCGCAGTTGCCCTGACCGCGAACTGTTCGAGTTCTTTACTAGGCTTGGCTTGGTCCTAAAGCCGCCTAGTAAGGCAGCACTCGGAGGGAAAGCCCCTCACCGACCGCTGAGACGTCCGACTCTCCCACATTGCTCGTTGTACCACGCAAGTTCGACTCTTAAAGATGACATCGCAAAGCTGAAGTCTGCGAGTTTTTCCATAGACAGCTTGTCTGCAGCTTATTGATGGAACAGGAGAAAACCGAGAAAACAGAGCGCTTTGCTTACTCTGTTTCCTCTGTTCTCTTATGTTCCAACGGATTGAAGCCGGCGTCTAATCTATGCGGCGAGGATATTCGGGTGGATCAAACAATCTCTTTGATGAGCTTGCCGTGAATCTGAGTCAGACGTTCTTCTCTACCAAGGTGCGGAAAGGTCAGTTCATCTTGATCGATGCCCAGTTGGTGCAGAATGGTGGTGTGAATGTCCCGGAAATGGTAGGGGCTCTCGATTGCTCTTAATCCAATCTCGTCCGTAGCCCCAACAACTTGACCGCCCCGTATTCCGCCACCTGCCATCCACATGCTGAAGCCCAGGTTGTGGTGGTCACGTCCTTTGCTCGATTGGGCCTCGGGGGATCGTCCGAATTCGCCGCCCCAAACGACCAGCGTCGAATCCAAAAGTCCACGCTGCTTCAAATCCTGCAGCAAGCCCGCGATCGGGAGATCCGTTTCCGATGCCATCCGATCGTGATTCTCCACGATGTCTTTGTGGGCGTCCCACTGCTTATTTCCAGGTCCCCCACCTGAAACAACGACTGTAAAGCGGACGCCCTTTTCCACCATACGCCTGGCCAACAAGCACCGCCGACCGTAATCATGCGTGGGTTCCCTGCCGATCCCGTATAGATCCAAAGTTGCTTGGGATTCGTTCGACAAGTCAAAAACCTGAGGAGCTTCACTTTGCATGCGAAACGCCAATTCGTAACTCTTGATGCGAGCCTCAAGCTCGTCGTCGGGGGCGTCGAGCGAAGCAGCATTCAGTTGTTGGATGAATTGCACGGTGCGTTTGCGAGCTTCGGCGGTGATTTCCGTCGGAGTCTCGAGATTCAGGACGGGCCGTTCGCCTGAACGCAGGATCATCGGTTGATGTGCGGCTGGAAGAAAACCGTTCATGTACATCGGCTTACCGGCTTCCAGGGCACCATCAGGATCCGGCATGACGACATAGGAAGGCAGCGACTCATTCAGGCTGCCCAGGCCGTAGACGATCCACGAACCCATACTGGGGAAGCCTGGAACGATCCGCCCCGAGAACAGCTCGTATTGCGCGGCACTATGCACGACGACGTCGCCGTAACAGGAGCGCAGAACCGCGATGTCATCGATGTGCTTGGCAACTTCGGGAAACAAGTTGGATACTTCGATTCCACTTTGTCCATGGCGTTGGAATCGTACATGGGTTCCCAGAAGCTTGGCGTCATCCTGTACAAATTGATACTTGGCTTCTCCAAATTCTTCTGGACGCCTTTCTCCATTCAGACGATTGAGCAGCGGTTTTGGATCGAAAGTCTCCAAATGACTGGGACCTCCAGCCATAAACAAAAAGATCACGCTCTTGGCTTTACCCTCGAATTGCCTATGAGATGTATTTGACCGCGCTTCGTCCCGCAGCATACTGTTCAGAGCCAGTGAACCGAAACCGACCAGACTGCTTTGAAGGTAAGCGCGTCGACTCGTCCGCGGAGACCAAGATGACGACATGCCCTGCAGAGGTTCAATCGACATAGAGAAACCCATTAAAACTGAACATGGCCAAGGCAAATTCCCGTGGTCCGGCCTGTTGAAGGAATTCGAGCGACAGTTGTTGCTCCCGCGGCCAGGCCTGGCGACCTGCAGTCAGCTGAAACGCTTGCTCGACAATCCTGTTCGGATCACCACCGCTTGCGGAAACCAATCTCGCAGCAAACGCAGCCGCTAGTTCATTAGCGACCTGACCGTTAACCAGTTCCAAAGCTTGACGTGCATGGGTACTTTCCTCTCGCACTGCACAGCTGGTCTGAGCCATCGGTTGATCGAATACTTCCATGAAGGGAAGTCTCAAATTGCGTTTGGCAAACAAGTAAATCGAGCGGCGGGCATGTTGTTCCGGTGCTTTGTCAACCTGCCATTGAGAAGGCTTGTACAGCTGATCGATCAATTCCTGCTCAACGGGCAAGATCACGCTGGGGCCGCCCATCTCGGGATTCAGCATCCCGGATATGGCCAGCATGGCATCGCGAATTTCCTCGGCACTCAGCCTGCGACGCGTGAAATGGGAGAGCAGTCGATTGTCCGGGTCAATCTGCTGGCTGAGCGCTGAGTCTGCTGGTTGAGACGATTGTCGGTAAGTCTGGCTCTGCAGGATCAGGCGATGCAGTGGCTTGAGTCTCCACCCCGACTCAACGAAAACTAAGCTTAAGTAATCCAATAGCTCCGGATGCGAGGCCTGCGAACCATTCTTGCCGAGATCGTTGGGCGTGCTTACCAAGCCTTGCCCAAAGTGATATTGCCAAACACGGTTGACGATAACTCGAGCCACAAGCGCTTGTTGCGATTGGAGCAATTGATTTGCTAAACGCGTCCTGGGGTTCGGTATATCCCAGGATGCGTCCGCGTCTTCCGCGGTGGCGAGCACGGACGGCAAGCGCATTGAAACTTCAGCTACAGGCAGATCGGGATTGCCGCGTCGTAGTACATAGGTCGGTGATGATCCCTGCACATCGTTCTTGATGCCGCAAATCGTGGGGCCGGGCGGCGGCCGCTGGCTTTCCAATGTTTCAATTGCGCCGCGTATGCGTGCCTCCTCCTCGCCCTCCGCGACCTCCAACTGCTCCTTCAGTTCCGTGATTCGCCGATCTAATTCCGATTCCACGGCTTCCAGCTGCTCTTGTTCTGCGGCGGCACGCAGCGAGTGATTGTTTTCATGCGACAGGCCGAAGAAGGCCTGCAGACGGTAATAGTCATATTGGCTAATGGGATCGAATTTGTGATCGTGGCATCGTGCACAGCCAATCGTCAGACCTAGAATTGCTGAACCAATAGCATCGGTCCGCTCTGTGAGCACTTCATTGCGGCTGCTGGCTACTTTTTGATTGCCCGCGTTCCGACGAACCGCTCCCAGGCGAAGGAAACCGGTGGCGATGAGCGCGTTCTGATCCGCCGGCTCCAGTTCGTCACCAGCCAGTTGCTCCCAAACAAACTGGTCGTATGGCTTGTCTTCGTTAAGCGATTGGATGACATAGTCGCGGTAACGCCACATCCCCGGCATCGTGTTGTCGTATTCGAAGCCTTCCGTCTCCGCGTATCGCACCACATCGAGCCAATGTTGTGCCCATCGCTCACCATATTGGGGCCGGTTGAGTAATTCATCGATCCATTGCGCATATGCCTCGGCCGATGGGTTTTGAGCAAAACGCTCGATCTCATCCGGAGTCGGAGGGAGCCCGATCAAATCAAAAAAGACACGGCGAATCAATTGTCTTGGCTCAGCCGTTGTTGTCGGGGCCAGCCCCGCATCTTCCATCTGCTTCAGCACGAAGAAATCGATAGCATTTTCAGGCCAAGCCGTGTCCATTGTTGATGGAGGAGAAACCAGCTGAAGCGGTCGAAAGGCCCAGTAGTCTCGTTCGTGCGAATAGTCGGGTTCTCGAGGATGTTCGCTGGGCAAGGAATCGCTTCTGGGGTCGACAGCACCGGCGGAAATCCACTCGCGGAAGTGTTCGATGGTGGTGTTGGGCAAGGGGCCACCGGGGGGCATGCCGTCTTCGGAAGCTGAAATCGCCTGAAACAGCAAACTCTGGTCAGGATCGCCAGGCACGATGCTTGGCCCTGAATCACCGCCAATCCGTAAGCCCTGCGCCGAGTCCAGCCACAGTCCGCCTTCCACAGAGTCCGCTTGGTGTGAATGGCAGGCGTAGCATTCGGTTTCCAATACCGGTTGGATCCGTTGCTCGAAGAACTGAATCCGTGACATGTCCGGCTCTTTATTAGCTACTGCGTCTTGGGCGCGGACGGAACTGATGAACCCCAGCGAAACGCATGATGCGACCAAGCCAAAGCGAACCGTGATAATGGCTGCCAGCCGATAAACAGCTAGCGTTTCTTTGCAAGTGACTTCCCGGACCCCGCTAGAGGTCATCGGCTTGGTTGGATGATTGAAAGCACTCGATGTCCTCACAACAATTCGCCTTTGAATCGCGCGGGTGGGGAGTTTGAGATTGGGCCGAGGTGGGACGCTCCTAGCGAGCGGACGCGGAGCTTTGATTTTAGCAACTCCAGCTTGGTAATTGTCGGATTCGATTTGCTTTCTGCCAAAATATGGCAAAGCGGGCGATGACAATCCTTGTACGGATACGATGGTCGTGGACTACACCTGCGCGAGTCCCTTGCCGATTTGCACTACCTGGCTATCCCATGCGTTTCTATCTGCCATTCAATTGCGAAACACGCGTTAAGACCTCAGGGGACCCAGACCGCAGGGGGCAGGACCGCAGGGGGCAGGACCGCAGGGGGCAGGACCGCAGGGGGCAGAGCACTTTGAAGCAGGCAGACCGCAGGGGGCAGAGCACTTTGAAGCAGGGACCGCAGGGGGCAGAGCACTTTGAAGCAGGGGTATAAAAGGGAGGTCGAGGCCGCGTCGGGCGGCGAGCGGAGATGTGCTCGGCTTGGAAGAATGCGCACCTAGCTGGCCGATCCGCAGAGACGCGCGACCGCAGGCAAATACTGGGATTCAACGACCGATGAAGTTACCCAGCTTAAGCATCGCAAATTGCCTTACGCGCGAAAGAAGATGTATTGCCGACGAAGGTAGACAATCGCGAAAGAAGACTTGACCGAAGCCATACGGACTACGGATGTGCGCTTGCCAAATGAAGAACGGCATCGGCCGTTCATGTCGCGGCAAATGCTTGCAGGACCTTTTCCCGAACCCGAAAACGGCGTTGCGTACAGCGGGATCGTGTTCTGGCAATTTCCTGGGGCTGGCCGGCTACATTGTGAAACAGCCGGCCGAAATCGCTGACCAACGCCAGCCAACTCGCTGTCTTCAAGCCAACCCGCTCCAACAAGGGCGGGGCATCGACCGGCGTTGAACCGCTTTTGCCCGCCACCACCTTGCGGGCCGTCCAGTCTAACAATTGCAAGTATTCTGCGGCGGTCAGGTTCAGGAAGCCCTTGTCACTGCAACGTGTGCCCGATTGACTTGCACAAGGGCCAATTTCAGCCGCTTGTTCATCGTTGTGAACCGGTGCCAAACTCCGGTCCGGCGAAGGATTGGCGTTAGCGGGACTTGGCTCGGTAGCTTGCTTGGATGCAACTGTTTGCAGCAAAAGAGCTTCGAGCCTTTTTTGAGCCGAGGTAAAATCGCTTTCCTCGAGCGTAGCTGCAAGCTCCGCTCGAATGGGGTTCAGGTCCACATAGGCAACGCAGGCTAGCAGCGCGGAGGCATCCAGCAAGCGGACGGCGCGAAAGCGATCCTGCCAAAATTTCCCCGTTTCCTCCGTATCGCGATTCGCTCGCTGGGCCACATACTGGCACAACAGTCGCATCCACCACGAAATATCGCTCAACCGACTGCGAATCTCTCGAAGTTTCTCTGGATCGCCAGTAATGGACTTGATCTCAGCCCTGGTTGGCTTTTTGGGCGATCCATCGGCGTGCTTTCGTTGTGGGCAGAGCCTCAACCAACGCTTTGCGACTTCTTGGTCCTTCCAAGTTGCCACCACGTCCGGTCTTGAACGGAGTACTAAATGAAAGTGGTTGGAAAGAATCGCTTGGCCGAGCAGATCAATGCCAAAGTTGGCCGCATGCAGCTCCAGCTTCTGATCCATCCACAGTTTTCGGTGATCGAAGTTTTTACCTGAGATTGGGTCATCACCCATCAGGAAACAACGTCTGACAGTTCGATTCATGACGTGTACACATGCGATTTCATCGGGCGAGAAAACGTCTTGCCTGGGCAGCTTTGCCATTTCATCCTCCGTCAAAACATGCTGTGAATGTGCAAGTAAGACGGCGAAGAAGACAGATCCTTACACCCTACCTCGTCTTTTTGAGAGAATTTCCGTCGGCGTGCTCTGCCCCCGCTTCTCTGCTGCCCCCGCTTCTCTGCTCTTTGCCCCGGCGGCGTGCTCTGCCCCTGCTTCTCTGCTGCCCCTGCTTCTCTGCCCCCTGCTTCTCTGCCCCCTGCTTCTCTGCCCTGCCCCTGCTTCTCTGCCTGCCCCTGCTTCTCTGCCCCATGCAACCCGTAAGACAAATCACCTCGTTGATCTGTACCAAGTCGCTTAGGAGCAGCCAACCGGAATCCCCAAAACGCGTTACGCGAGCAGCCTATCGCCTGGCTCGAGAACGGGCGGATCGCAGCGCACGGTTTCTGGATACTTGATGCCGCAGCCGGTATTGAGCAAGACTACGCGTTCGTCAGGGTTCAACCAGCCTTGTGCTAACAGCTTTTCGATGGCCGCCATGCAAGCTGCGCCTTCGGGACACACAAAAGCGCCTTCGACCGAAGCCAGCCGAGCTTCAGCAGCTAGAGTATCGTCGTCGTCGACCGCTACCGCACAGCCTTGGGTTGCATAGACCGCATCCAACACCAAAAAATCGCCGATTGCCTTGGGTACTGTAATCCCAAAGGCGCAGGTCCGAGCGTTCTCCCAAAATTCGGATTCGCGTGCCTGGGCTTCCCAGGCACGAACGATGGGGGCGCAGCCGCTAGCTTGCACGGCAACCAAACGCGGAAGCTCACCTTGAACCCAACCGATTTGCTTCAGCTCCGTCAGGGCCTTGTAGATGCCGATCAATCCCACGCCGCCGCCGGTTGGGTAGAGGATCACATCCGGCAGCTCCCAGCCGAATTGCTCGGCCAACTCAAGCCCCATCGTTTTCTTGCCTTCAATCCGATACGGCTCTTTCAAAGTGCTGGCATCATACCATTGATACTCACGCACCGCCTGAGCGACGATTGTGCCAGCATCGCTGATAAGTCCGTTGACCAGTGAGAGGGAAACACCGGCTATGGCACATTCGCTGCGTGGGATCACAGGCGCATCTTTGGGCATGACGATATGGGCCCGGATGCCTGCCTTGGCACAGTAAAGCGCCCACGCTCCGCCCGCGTTACCATTAGTTGGCATGGCCAGGGTCTTAACGCCTAGTTCCTTCGCCCGCGAGACTCCCACGGTAGCACCGCGCGCTTTGAAACTGCCCGTCGGAATGACACCTTCGTCCTTCAGATACAACTGCGTCATTCCAAGCTGCCGGCCCAGTCTCTCGAGCTTTAATAAGGGTGTCATTCCCTCTCCCATCGTGACAATATTCCTGTCGTCGATGACGGGTAGCAACTCGCGGTAACGCCACAGGTCCGGAGAGCGGCATGCCACTTGCTCTTTACGCATCCGCGCCCCAACTCTTTCCAGGTCATACCGCACAAGCAAGGGACTACCGCAGACGCACAATTGATGCGGCTGCTCGGAATCATAGCTGGCGGAACATTTGGGGCATTCCAAGTGACTTGTAAACAATATGGCGTCTCCATCGGGTTTTCAGGGCCAGTTGCGTCCGGACGGCCAGCGGGCTGTTGATTTCATTGCTTTCGCAACACGACACATCCATGGTCGTTAATTGGCGTTCCACAACCGTAGCTGCAACAAACCTACTCTCCCCTCCTGCGCAGCAGGTTCCAGGCACCGACGCGCAGCGTTGGTCGTGGACAGTCGGACGTCAGAGCGGCCAGAGAGGGGTCACGAGGATGTCGAAGAATCCTCTCTGCTCGCTCGAGATTCTCCAAAGGGCTCTTTGTACCACGCAAGTCCGACTGGGAAAGAATACATGGCAAAGCTGGCGTCTACTAATTATTCCACAGACAGCTTGTTAGCAGGCTCGTTAATGGACAGGAGAAAACCGAGAAAACAGACCGGTTTGCTTACTCTGTTTGCGATGTTGTCTCTGACTGCAAGGAGTCTGCTATACATCCACTTTTTGACCCATCTTCCGCGATTACAAGCGATGTGACTGGACCCGCCAAAGAAGTGCATCGCAATAAAGGCCGCGTTTTGCTCGAGTATCAGTTTGTCCCAACGACTCTTGAGTAAACAACCTAAAATCCACACGACCTCATAGCGGAAGGGGCAGCGTGCGAGCAGGAGTTACCCGCAACTTCTCATCACTCCGCTTTGGGAGCAAACAGAGCCAATAAATCCTCGAGAATGAGATACAAGCAGGGTACCAGCACGAGAATAATGGCGGTCGAAAACAGAATGCCGAATCCCAACGAAATGGCCATGGGGATGATGTACTGTGCCTGCAACGATTTCTCAAAAATGAGCGGCATCAGGCCACCAAAGGTGGTCAAGGTCGTCAGCAGAATGGGACGAAAACGCCGAATTCCAGCTTGCGTGATTGCCTCCAAGGCCGAGCTATCGACGCGTCGCCGATTTGCGTAGTCGATCATAATGAGTGAGTCGTTGATCACCACGCCTGACAGAGCGATCACACCCATCAGACTCACTAACGAGATGTCATAACCCAGCCAGATATGTCCCAGCACAGCACCGACGATCCCAAACGGAATCGCAACTAGCACGATTAGCGGCTGTATGTAGCCTCGAAATGCGATCGCCAACAGGGAGTAGATCACGGCCAGCGCCAGTCCAAAGGACCCCCACAACGAGGATGTAGCCCGTCTCATCTCCGCGTCACTGCCTTCGAAACTCCAGGTAATGCCCGGATAGTCACGCCTCAGCTGAGGCAGAGCTTCCGTCTGCAGCGCGTTGATGACTTGCGTGATCGCTCGTTTGGGTTCGATGTCCATCGAGATATTGATCGCCCGCCGACCGTCGCGTCGGTTGATACCTGAGAAGGCAATATCCTTTTGCACTTCCGCCACATCCATTAGTGGCACTTCCGCCCCGCTTGGAGTTCGGATAATCAGATCTTCCAGATGGTGAATGTCCTCGCGCTGTTCTTCCGGCAGCTTGACACGCACCTCGATTTCGTTGGTGCCGCGCAGTAGTCGCAGCGCGAGCGACCCAAAGAAAGCTCCTCGAAGCTGTTCGCCCAAACCTTCATCGGTCAGCCCCAGCGCGCGGCCTTCGGGACGCAGGCGAAAATCGTACTGGGCCTTCCCTTTGTTGTTGTTGTCACTGACGTCCCTCACATTGGCGAAGCGCTCGACACGTTCCACAAAGGCTTGGGCGGCATTCTCAAGAACGCCAGTGTCGCTGTGGCTGAATGAAATACTGATATCGCGACGGTAACCGCCAGGTCCACGCTCAGCTTCGAAAGTCACCTGGTCGACTCCCGGCAAATCGCCAATCGAGTCCCGCCACAATTCAATTACTTCATTGGCGGTCATATCGCGCTGATCTGGCGGTTTCAGGACGATTTCGACGTCGATAAAATCCTGCCCACGCACGTTGGTCTTGATGCCCTCGGCAACCTCATACAGATTGTGTTCCTCGAACATCCGCAGGCTGGCTTCGGTGACGACGCGCGCAATCTCGGCCGACTGATCCTGCGTAGTGCCGACCGGCATGCGCACTCCAGCTTCGATTTCATCGGCGGACACTTCGGGCATCAGAATCATGCCCATATGAGCACTGGTGGCATAGCCTCCCACCACAAGAAACAGCCCCAGCGCCGCCGTGGCGGTGATATATCGAAACCGCAGGCATAGCTGCAGTATTGGACGATAGAAAATATCCACACAGCGGTTGAAAGCTGTGCTGAAAGCTTGCTGCCATTGGTGCAAGCGTCCTCCGATGCCCCGCTTCTGGCCACCTTGCCGAGTGTGCGCCAGGTGCGCTGGCAAGATAAACAGCGATTCAACCAGCGACAGAGACAGCACGATAATGACGACCACCGGTAACGGGGCCCAGAACTTTCCCGTCTCTCCCGGAATGAACATCAACGGCACAAAGGCCACGATGTTGGTCAGAATGCTAAACACAACCGGCGCGGCAACTTCACGAGTTCCGTCTACCGCAGCCTCTTCGAAATCCTTCGTCTGCTGTCGCTTTTCATAAACGTTCTCACCTACAACCACCGCATCATCCACGACGATTCCCAACACGACCAGGAAACCGAACAGCGAAATCATGTTGATGCTGACGCCAGCCAAAGGCAAAAGCAGCAGTCCGCCAATGAAGGACACCACCATGCCCATCATCACCCAAAATGCCAGGCGGATCTCCAGAAACATCGCCAAGATCACCAGCACAATGACTACGGCCATGGCTGCGTTCTCCATGACCAGATACAGGCGACGCCGAAACTCCTCCGCGTTGTTGCGGTCGATCCGCCACTTAACGCCTGGCGGCAGCACACTTTCAAACTCACGCATGGTTGTCTCGACAACATTCGCGATATCTATCGGCGATTGCGAGCCAACGCGAAAGATGTCCAGTTCAACCGAAGGTGTTTGGCTGAACTGAGAATGAAAACCGACTTCCTCAAAACCATCTCGAATGTCGGCCAAATCGCCCAGCGTAACCAATGGTCCATCTCGCCCCGCCACGATCTCGATCTTGGCAAATTCGTCGGCCCACTGCTTGCGGGCCTTAACGCGGAGCAATATTTCACCCGCAGTCGTCTGTACGGAGCCGGCCGGAACATCCTGGCTGGAAGAGCGGATGATGTCAGCAACCTCGGCTAGCGTAAGCCCATATTCCCTTAGTCGCTGCCGTGGAATTTCCACATGTGTCACGTACTGGGGAACGCGACGCAACTCGACTTGGGTAATCTGCTCGTTGGCCAGCAGCGTATCCCGAAGCTGCTCGGCCAGTTTGCGGAGCGCCCAAACATCGATCGGTCCGTAGATCGACACTTGCATGACTTCGCGTTGCTCGGACTGCAAGCGGACTTCGGGCTGCTCGATCTGCTCGGGAAAGGTACGAATTCTACCAACAGCCTGATCGATGTCCTGGAAGGCCTTCATCCGATTCTGACCGGCAACCAGTTCAATCAGCACTTCGCCACGACCTTCGCGTGCTTGACTGACGATCCGCTGTATCCCGTCTACCCCACGCACCGCACCTTCGATAGGCCGGAGAATGCCTTGCTCAACTTCCGATGGAGAGGCACCGGGATAGCCAACTTGGATCTCAACGACATCCAGTTGAGATTCGGGAAAGACTTCCTTCTGGATGACTGCGGCCGACCACAGACCTCCGCCCAGCAGGATGAACATCAACAAGTTGGCGGCAATAGAATTGCGAGCCATCCATGCGATGGGCCCCAGGGCTGTCGGTATATTTTCCTGATTCGCGCTCAATCCCCCGAAGCCTCCGACGATGGTGGCTCGGACGAAGGCGAGTCCATCCTATTGGCCTCGTCCACTTTACGCAGACCAACTCCGTCCGCCACGGTGGCCAGTGTTGTAATCACCACTTCCTCGCCATCCTCGAGGCCTTGGCTCACATAGGCGTACTCCGCGTCGCGAAATACAATCTCACACTCGCGTATTTCCAGCTTTCCGTCCTTCATCACCCAAGCCGTATCCCGATCTCGGATGTAATCCCGACTCAGGCGCACCACGTTTTCAATCAAGCGACCTTCGATCTCCACTTCCATTAAGGTGTCCAAAATGAGCGCAGGAGCATTTGATTTTCTTCCCAAGGGATCCGGAACCGTGACCAGTACACGAGCCAATCGGGTCTGTTCATCCAAGGCACCAATCATCCGTGTTACCTGGGCAACGCGTTCCACGCCTGGCCCCCATGCATCGGCATTTCTCAACAAGACCTGCGAAGCGGAAACACCCTTCTCTGGAAACTGAACCCAACGCAGACTGCGTACCGGGACTGCTGCCAAGATCCAATACTCCTCGATTCCAACTAACTGCCCAAGTTCGTCCCCCGGTGCCACCTGAGAGCCGATGTTCACCGAGCGGCTCAGGATTTGGGCGTCAAAGGGAGCACGGATACTGGAACGTTCGAAATCCAGTTTGGCTCGGCGGACGGCCGCCTTAGCCGCACTCACCTCCGCCTTGATGGATGCGTATTGCGGCTGCCGCAAAACCAAGGCTCTGTTCGTCTCATCAATAGACTCTCCCAGCAGGGCAAGTTCCTTCTCCGCCAAGTTCTGCCGGCCTTCTTCGATTTCCAGCGAAGCCTCGGCCTGCTGCAGTTCACTCTCGCGAATGGAGACGGCATTCTCAAAGTCCGCCGGGTCAATTCGCAACAGAAGATCGCCCTGACTGACCATCCCACCGGGAACAAACTCCTCGGAAAGCTCGACGACTTGCCCGCCCACGCGAGGACTCAGCACAATTTGCTGAGCGGCCTGAACCGTTCCCAGAACAACCAACTTGGGAGAGAAATCACCACGACGCACTTCAATAGTGTCCACCAGAGCAGCCGACTTGCGCGTCGTGTTGATTTGTTGCGCTGTCGGCTCTGTCTGGTTAATCACGACAATCGCTGCCGCTGAGGCAGCCAGAATGGCCACGCACAAAAGAGCATTGAATATTGCCGAAAGCCAGCGTCGTTTGGATGGCTGCTTGCTGGCGTCATTCATCGATGTCAATCTCGGGGGCGAGTTCCACAGGTGAGGGTAAGTCCCCCAAATCCGAAGGCAATGCCGGCACGTCGGCAGGCATTACCGGCAATTCAGGGGGGGAGTCTAGGTAGGGTTGAGGGCGGGTGTCAAAATCACCGGCCAATGCCAAGTATAGGCCGATGCGAATCAATATTAATTCTAGTCTGGCTGATAGGGTATCGCGCTGCAATCTTTGCTGGGATTGAATCGCACTCAATACATCCAAATAGGTGGCGTCGCCAATCAAATACTGTTCCCGCAGTTGCTCGGCAGCCTGTTTGGCCAGACTGGCCTGCGAATTTAAGCGTTCAATCCTCTCAATCTGAAACTTTTCACGTGCCAGACTGTCCTCGACCTCCCGAAAAGCCACCAGCATGGTCAGTCCATATTCCGAAAAACGCTGCCCGACCAAGGCCTCGGTACGAGCCACTTCAGCCCGGCGCTGTCCACCATCGAACAACGGTGCAATTAGCTGCCCACCCAAAGACAAAAACCAATCGCGAAACAAAGTCTCCGGCCGCTCCGCCGTATTGATCAACGAGCTGGTCAGGCTGATGCGTGGATATTGCGCGGTCACCGCCGACGCCAGATCACGATCGGCAGCTACAAAGGCCAGGTAATCGCGACGTACGTCTGGACGTCGCATCAACAACTCGGATGGTAAGCCGGTAGCCGGCAGCGGGGGTAACTCGGGCAGCTGGGAACCTGGGTTGAAGCTAGCCGTCTGCGGCATTTGTCCCAACAGAACGGCCATCTGGTGCTCCAGCACTTCAATGCGTGAACGTACAACCACCGCTTGCTCCAGCGTGGATTCCACCAGTTGCCTTTGCCGAAGCACGTCCGCGCTACGCACAAAACCGCGGCCGAAACGCAGTTCCTGAGCCTTCAGCCCCGTGCGGTTGGTCTCGACTTGTTCCTCCAAGAGTTCGAGCTGGGCGTGCGCCTCAATCAGCGAGAACCAAGTTCGAGCGACTTCCGCAGCCAACGACAGAGCTACGGCCTGGTAATCTGCCTGCGTGGCATTGGCTCGAAACCGCTCCGCATCGACGCGTGATTGAATCTGTCCCCACAAGTCGACCTGATAGGCCGCATCCAAACCCCAAGCCACAACCGTTCTATCCGGGCCACTGCCAAACACACTGTCGATACCTGCAACTCCGTCCAGATCGGGTAGAAGATCCGACGCTTCGCGCCGCGCGAGCGCTCGCGCGGCTCGCAGCCTTTGCAGTGCAGCTGACAGGGTAAAGTTGCCAGCTAGTGCTTCGTTGACATATTGATCCAGCCCGGCATCTTCAAAAGTTGTCCACCAGCGGTCTGGCTGCGCGTATTCACCGCTGGGTGTGAACGGAGGTAGTGCCGCGTCGGAGCAATCCTGACGTAGCTTTGGATGCGCGCAGCCTGCCACCACGACTACCACTACCACTGCCACTGCCAGCCCTGCTAGTAGCCAAATCAGCGAACTCTCAAACATGGACCGGCAAGTGATCATTTGGCAAGCACGATCGTCAGCGTCTCCCAAACCCATCTGGTGGTTGCAATCGAAGTCTTGGGCTGGCACTGCGACAGACAACTTAGGTTGCTTTGCTATCAAACTTGAGGGGCGGAGCGTGTGCAGGGTGCGATCCGGAACGTGCGGATCGGATAGGCCGTCTTATCCAAACAGAGCAAGCCGTATATTCGTTAGTCGGTCCGGCTGACCGATTTACTTGCGTGATATCTCGGTCCGTTTATTACCAGCCAGAAAAGACGGCGCAGTTTACGCAACTTCGGATCCAACCCAAGCCGCTTCGCCAAGCTAGCAACGGGAGCGGGCCCAATTGCGATTCTCAGCTAGCTAGATTAGGAGCTTCCGTGCCGGTTTGCCTGTCATACCCAGGGCATTCCCATCCTACGGATTGGCGGCGGCTTGCGGGTGATTTCAACGGACTCACGTGGATCGCTGCAATCGCCGAATGAGATCGACTAGAATTGGAGGGGTCAAATTTACGGGTCCAGCGTGGAAAGTTAACCAGCTACCCAGCCTGCAGCCTTCGCCATCCTTTCCGACTCCCACACGCTCTAGCTAGTCGCTTCCAATAGCTCCATTAGCCGGCGCTGTTGGGGAAGCATTGCCAAACGCCATGTCCCCTTACCTTAGATACTGGTGGCAGCAGATTGCCCTGCGGCCCCGAATTTCATGTGCCAAGACTGGCCGGTTGCTGCTGGCAGCACACTGCCTTTGGCTGGTTGCCTTGCACAGCGTGCATGCGGGCGAGAACAGCCCAGCGATCGACTTTGCCCGCGATATCAGGCCAATTCTCTCCGAGTATTGCTTCCAGTGCCATGGTCCGGACGCCAACGCGAGGGAAGCCGATCTTCGACTCGACCAACAAGATTCGGCTGCTCGGGTAACAACGTATGGAAGCATGCAGCCGGCACCCTTGTTGGAGAGAATCAATGCGGTGGACGAAGGCGAGCGGATGCCGCCTCCGGAACTGAACAAGCAACTCTCCGCCGAACACAAAGCGCTGCTGCAAGCATGGGTCGAACAAGGCGCGGATTACCAGCAGCACTGGGCTTTTCAAACCCCGCTTCGGCCTGAACTGCCCCCGGAATGGACCCAGGCTTGGTGCTCGAATCCCGTGGACGCGTTTGTTCTGGCCAAGTTAAAGGAGCAGGGTCTGGAAGCCTCGCCCGCCGCAAGGCCCGCTACATTGCTACGACGGTTGTTTCTGGATTTGAGTGGACTTCCTCCGCAGTCATCCGACTACCAGCGCTTTGTGGCAAACGTCGAGAGAGACGGATTGGAACGAGCCCTGGAACAGGTCGTTGCTCGCTTGCTGGCCTCCCGAAACTACGGAGAGCACATGACACTCCCCTGGCTGGAGGCAGCCCGCTATGCGGACACCGACGGCTATCAAAATGATCGCTATCGTTATCAGCATGCTTGGAGAGATTGGGTACTTCGCGCGTTCAATGCGAAGATGCCCTACGACCAATTCATCATCGAGCAATTGGCAGGCGATCTCTTGCCATCGCCGACGCTATGGCAACAAGTAGCCACAGGCTTCGGACGAAACCACCGTATCAACTCGGAAGATGGATCGATACCAGCAGAATGGTTGACGGAAAACGTTGTCGATCGTGTGGATACCTTTGGCACCGTGTTTTTGGGTTTGACCGTTGGCTGTGCTCGCTGCCATGACCACAAATACGATCCGATATCGCAGCGGGACTACTATCGTCTGTTCGCTTACTTCAACAATATCGCCGAACATGGAGTCGGTCCCAATAACGGCAATAGCCCTCCGTTCGTGGAACTACCAGAAAGCTGGCCGTTGCTGAATGAAGCTCAAGATCGCTTTCAAGTACCCGAGCCCGTCAATTTGCGTCCAGCCCGCGAAGCGGAAGGTAATGGACTCCTACGTCCCCAGCCAGGCTCGCCACAGACAGTTATGGTCATGCATGAACTGTCTCAGCCACGACCTACCTATCTGCTGCGTCGTGGACGTTACGACATGCCGGATAAATCGGAGGAATTATCGGCTGGGGTTCCGCAGTCGCTGGATTGGTACACCGACGAAACTCAGCGGCCCAAGAACCGGCTGGAACTCGCCCATTGGCTGGTTGACCCGCGAAATCCGCTCACTGCACGGGTTGCCGTCAACCGACTGTGGCAGCAATTCTTCGGCCAGGGTTTGGTGGAAACCAGTGACAACTTGGGAGCTCAGGGAAGCCTGCCCACACACCCCTTGTTGTTGGATTGGCTGGCTGTCGAATTGGTCGAGAGCGGCTGGGATTTGTCGCATATCCAACGTCTAATTGTCACCAGTTCAACCTATCGCCAAACGTCTGCGGCTTCTCCAGAGTCTCTACGCCGCGATCCAACCAATCGCTGGTTGGGACGCAGTCCTCGCCTCAGGTTGCCTGGATTCATTCTCCGCGACCAAGCTCTGCAGATGAGCGGCTTGCTAGTGCAGCGGAGCGGCGGTCCCTCGGTCAAACCCTACATGCCAGAGAAAATCTGGAGTTCGATTTCGAATAACAAGTACGTACAGGATCAAGGAGAAAATCTCTTCCGCCGAAGTCTCTATACCTATTGGCGACGCACGATCCCGCCGCCAACGATGATGAACTTCAATGCGGCAGCCCGTGAAGTCTGTACGGTAAAGACGGAAATTACCAATACACCGCTACAAGCTCTGACTCTACTAAACAATAAGACATTCATCGAAGCAGCTCGTGGTCTCGCCCAACGAGCGTTGCAAGAGGAAGCCGCAGACGATCGCTCGCGCATCGCCTGGATGTTTCGCTTGGCGAATGGCCGCGAACCTACCGACCAAGAATTGGAAGTACTTCGTCTAGCCCATCAGCAAGCTGCCGAAGCTTACATCAACAATCCGCAGGCAGCCGATCAACTATTGTCCATTGGCGAATCGGCGCGTAATTCGAACCTCGCTCCAGCTCAACACGCGGCCTGGACCATGCTCGCTAGTTTGATTCTGAATTTAGATGAGACCATCACCAAAGAGTAAGCTTGATTCCATGCCTTTTCCGTCGCCCATCAAGACGCGCAACCCACTGCTGTGTAACGGTATGCAACACATGGCTTGCAGTCGACGCTCGATGCTGCTCAGCTCTTTAGCCCTGGCCAGCCTGATCGACGAAGGTCGCGCTACCGGCGCAGACTCTATTGGCCCCTCGCCCACCAGCGCCGCTGGCAGGCCGGGAATGCCGCACTTTGAACCGCGTGTCCGACGCGTGATTTATCTATTCCAGTCAGGTGGTCCGGCTCAAATGGATTTGTTTGACTACAAGCCTGAGCTGAAAGATCGCTTTGGTCAGGAGGTGCCTAAGTCGGTCTACCCCGACGAGCGAAAAACGACCATGTCTTCCGCACAGGCATCGTTTCCAGTCGCTCCATCGGCATTCGAGTTCTCTCAACATGGACAGTGTGGAACGTGGGTGAGTGAAGTACTTCCCCATACGGCAAAGATGGTGGACGATCTGTGTGTCATTCGCTCGATGCATACGGAAGCCATTAACCACGATCCCGCGATCACCTTCCAACAAACAGGCTCCCAAATACCGGGCCGTCCCAGCATCGGCTCTTGGCTCGGTTACGGACTTGGAGCTGACAACCAGGATCTACCAGCATTCGTTGCCATGAGCTCCAAGGGAAGCGCAAAGAATGGACAGCCCTTGTACGATCGATTGTGGGGCAGTGGCTTTCTGCCATCGGAGCATCAGGGCGTAAAGTTCCGCAATGTAGGCGAGCCCGTTCTCGATATCTCAGATCCCCATGGAGTCAGCCGCAGTCTGCGGCGTCAGATGTTGGATCGTCTGGCGGAACTCAATCTCCAACGCCTGAATGCGGTCGGCGATCCCGAAATCGCTTCCAGGACAGCCCAATATGAACTGGCATATCGAATGCAAATGTCGGTGCCTGAACTATTAGATCTGAACCAAGAGCCCAAGCATGTACTCGACATGTATGGCCCCGAGGTCCTGGAGCAGGGTAAGTACGCGTACAACTGCCTCGTCGCCCGACGGCTGGTGGAACGCGGCGTGCGGTTTGTGCAACTCTTCCATCAAGGATGGGACTCGCACAATAATTTGCCGGCACAGCTGCGGCGACAAGCCCAGGATACCGACCAACCCACAGCCGCTTTGCTAACCGACCTCAAACAGAGAGGACTGCTGCAGGATACGCTGGTGATCTGGGGCGGAGAATTTGGGCGGACCATCTATTCCCAAGGGGCACTAAAACCCGGCAACTACGGTCGCGACCACCACCCCAACTGTTTCAGCATGTGGCTGGCGGGCGGAGGTGTTCGCGGAGGAACAACGTATGGGGCCACCGATGATTACAGCGTGAACGTGGCTGAACAACCGGTCAGTGTGCATGACTTGCACGCTACGATTCTTCACCTGCTGGGTATTGACCACACCCGTTTCACCTACCGCTTTCAGGGCCGCGATTTTCGACTCACCGACGTACACGGTGAAATCGTGCGAGCGATCTGCAGCTAAAGACAACGCGCGGCCGTCGGGATCGCCTTACATGCTTTTGTTATCTGCCCCATCCTTCCTTTCTCTCTACTCCCCATTCCCACAGCCTGATTTCACTTCACGGAGCAGGTAGCTCACTCCGAATCAGCCTCCAGGAAACCTTATGAAAACTGCCAATTCAGCCAGCCAGCCTACACCGCTGCAACGAAGATTTAATCAAATAATTGCATCGGGACGTACGTGCCTGTTCTCGCTGCTGCTATTCATTCTCGCACTACCTGGCTTGGCAGCGGATCGCCCAAACGTGCTGCTGTGTATGGCGGATGACCAGGGCTGGGGAGACACCGCCTACAACGGCCACCCAGTCTTAAAGACGCCGAATCTCGATACCATGGCCGCCTCAGGCTTGCGATTCGATCAATTCTATGCCGCAGCCCCCGTTTGCTCCCCGACTCGCGGCAGTGTTCTGACCGGCCGCAATCCGAACCGTTTCGCTTGCTACTCATGGGGACATCCTTTAAGGCCCCAAGAAGTGACCATCGCAGAGCGCCTACAGGCTGCTGGATATGCAACCGGGCACTTCGGCAAGTGGCACTTGGGATCGGTCTTGAAAGACAGCCCTGTCAATCCGGCAAACAGTGGCTTTGATGCGTGGTTGTCCGCGTTCAATTTCTACGATAACAATCCTATTTTGAGCCGCGAAGGAGTCGCGGTTGAGCTCCAAGGCGAGAGCTCGATGATCGCCGCGGATGCGGCCATAGATTTTATGCGCGAACAAGCTCTGGCCTCGCGCCCATTCCTGGCCGTGGTGTGGTTCGGATCGCCGCACAGTCCCCATCGCGCCGCTGATGAAGATCGAGAGCAATACCGCGGCAACCGGGATGCGGATTGGCTCGGGGAAATCACCGGTTTGGATCGCGCTGTTGGTAAACTACGGCAAGCCTTGGATGAGATGGGCGTCCGCGAGAATACTCTCTTTTGGTATACATCCGATAACGGAGGCCTGAAGACCGAAAGTAGCGGCGGCCGAGGAAAGAAAGCGGACATTTACGAAGGTGGTCTCCGCGTACCAGCCATCATCGAATGGCCAAATCGGATCCGGGAGCCGCGAGTCACCCGCATCCCCAGCAACACCGCGGACATCTACCCAACCCTACTTGATGTGTTAGACATCACTCCCACGCATCAACCGAGACTGGACGGGATCAGCTTGCTGCCGGTAATTGACAATCAGACGCAAGAGCGGACCCAACCCATGGGCTTCTGGAAGTCCAATCAAGGCGGTATCTCCACACCCAGCGATCGCTGGATGCGTGAAGAACTAGGCGCACAGCAGGCGGGCCGTGAATACCATGACCGCTCCCGGTTGATGGTCGACGCAGGAGAAATCCACAATCCGTTTCCGCCAACGGTTTACCCTGGCCACGCTGCGTGGCTCGCATGGCCGTGGAAGCTGCACAGGATTGAGAGCGACAAACGGAAGGCGGGGAAAGTCACGTGGGAGTTGTACAACCTGGAGAATGACCCTTTGGAATCCCGCGATCGCTTAAGCGACGAAAAGGATCGAGTTTCCAAGATGCAAAATGAGCTGGAAGAGTGGCTTCACTCTGTTGTGGCCAGCATTGAAGGCAGGGACTATCAATAGCGAAGCATGAGTCGAGCCTGCGGCACGCGACGCAGAAAATCTGAATCAGCCCTAAACTCTTGGGAATCAAGCAGCGTTAGGGGACACCCGCTAAGTCTTCCATCACCCCTCGCTTCCACTTCAACAGCTCGGCATGCATCCGCGTTGTAACCTGCGGTTGGAGCTCGGCAAGATTCTGGGTCTCACCCGGATCCGCAAGCAGATCGTAGAGTTCCTGCTTCTTGGCAGTGGCTATCAATTTGTAGCGCTGTTCCATCCACACTGCCTCCTGGCCATCTCGATTGAGAAAACCCAATGCTTGCTCCCGTCGATCCTGTTCGCCGATCAGCAAGGGCAGCAGGCTGATGCCGTCGTAGAGCCTGTCATCAGGAAGATCGATCCCCAATACGTCCAGGATGGTGGGAAAATAATCCAAGGTAGAGCAGGGAGCATCTATCTTCCTTGGCTGCTGCAACTTGTCGGGCCAAACCAAAAGTCCCGGTACGCGAATGCCGCCTTCATGAATCGACAATTTATAGCCCCTGAGATGCTTTGCGCTGCCCACATGTCGTGGCGAACCCTGCCGCGCGGGACCATTGTCCGAGCAAAACCAAAGCATGGTGTCCTTGGCGACACCCAGTCCATCCAGCTCGGAACGCAAACGCCCCAATTGTTCGTCCATGGCGGTCAGGCAAGCGTAGTAGTGTTGAGCGGGCTCAGGCTGACCCGAGTACATCTCTCGATACTTGGCTCCGCCAACCACTGGAGAATGCGGAGCGTGAAACCACACGACTGCAAAGAAGGGCTGCTTCGCAGCGACTGCCTGTCGAATGAACGGGATGACCCGATCCATGATCACGCGTGAGTCATCGCCCAGTGTGTTTTCCGTGACCGTCGTATTGGGCCCTGTAAAGTACTCATTGCCATAAGGCTTGGACGTTGGCGCTGGATCGATTTCACCATTGCTCTTAATGGGGCCTGGATCCAACAACGGATCCCAGGTCGGCACCTTGGATTCGGTGACAAAACATACGTCAACATCACGTTCCCAAGGCGGGCAGTAGTAGCGCTCAGGATCTTTGGCGTAAGCCCCCCAACGATTCTGGTCGCCCTGTTTCCGCGATAAAGTTCCTAAGTGCCACTTGCCAAAATGCCCCGTGGTGTAGCCCTGCTCCTTCAAGACCCGCGTAATTGGAATCTCCGAGGGCTCGAGCATGCCTTTCATCGCAAAGGTCACGCCGAAGCGATAAGGATGACGCCCGGTGTAGCAGCTTGCCCGCGTTGGCGAGCACATGGCAGCGGCCGAATAAAACCGCGTGAAGGTTATTCCCTCCGCGGCCATCTGATCCAAGTTGGGAGTCTTCAGGTGGGGATGACCGTTGTATCCCACATCGCCCCACCCTTGGTCGTCACTCATACACAGGATGATATTGGGGCGATCGCTAGCCTGCGTCAATTGAGCGAATAAAAAGAACCCGAGAAAACATCCTAAACATTTCATGACTTGTGGCCTGTGCTGGCTTCCCGACCAAGTTCTTCGCACCAAACGAAAGTTCAAAAAATGACGCATGATAGCAAGGAGAGCGTATGCGCATTGTAAACACTTCGGGGCTGTACAAAGCATGGGACGCGGTACGCTATCGCAAATCACAGCATAAGGAACTTGCTCAGACCTGCGGCCTGACCCTCGAACCGTCTCTACAGTCCAAGCAGAGCCAGTGTCTCGTCTTATTTAGAGACAGAACCTTCGACTGCAGAAACTTCATCTTGTGGGGGCATGATCTCGTTTCGCTTGGCGGAAAATACAGCTCCGGTAGGCTGCTCAGGCAAGCTGAGCTTCCATTGCTCAACCGCATGCAAAAGACGCTGCGCCTCCTTCGGAGCACGCTCTTTGAGGTCTTCCTGCTCGTAGGGGTCGGCACCGATATCGTACAGTTCCCAATAGCTCGCATCTGAATTGATAAGTAGCTTCCATTGATCCTGAACCACTGCGTAGGACACCCAGTGAAAGGGCTTGGTTTTGGAAATGGGCCATGCTGCCTGAATCTTCCAAAACAAGGGCTTGCTACGTGTAGGCGCAGTCTTGCCTAGCAAGCACTCCACTTGGCTCACTCCATCAGGAAGATAGTGTTCCGGAAGCGATGCTCCGGCCAGTTCACAGAATGTTGGAAACAGGTCAACAGCGGAAATCAACGACAAGTCGTCGACTCTCCCAGCCGGAATTTTGCCTGGCCAGCGAGCAATAAATGGGACCCCAATGCCACCTTGAAAAAGCGACGCTTTGAACCCCTTTCTACCTCCTGTGG
>JANSWS010000774.1 GCA_024743355.1 bacterium | reverse complement strand
CAGCGTGATCCTTGAGCTGAACGCAGAAAGTTACCGCCTAGCCAACGCCAAGCGGAACAAGCAGGCAGACGAGTAGATCGTCCACCCCCAAGCCCACGCATTAGCTGCCGAGTTGCTCGGTCGCCTACGGCTCACTTAACAACTCGGCAGCTAATGCAAATGCAATACTCGATAGGAACTTCTAGTTGTCGCTAAAGAGAAGAAGTAGTTGTCGCCGAACATTCCCGCCAGTCACTTTAGGATTTGGTGTCAATGCGAAACGCTTTCGACCCAAAGCATGACCTGAAGACAAGAACCAAACTATCGGTATTGACTGGGACCAAATGAAAATGCGCGATTTGGAAACTACAGATTTATCTGGTCCCACGATTTTTATTTTGTAGATCGAAGTCGTAATTCGGATGGTCGATATTTGTCCGGTAACGCGCTAATTTCTCAAAGCAATTTCTTGGAATCGCTCTGTCCCAAGCTCGAAAAAATGTCTTGTTTTTCAGTCTGTCTTCCCCGGGCGCACCCTGATCAAGCTGCCCAAAAAATATCGCGGCTTGAGGACTGTACTCAAAAATCGACAACGCTTACTACATTGGGGGTTTGCCGGTGCACCGCATTGTAAAACCCCGCAGAAAATAGAATTTTCTCACGCTATTTCTCCGCATTGATGCTGGCAATCGTCGCGCGTTGTGCGCGATGTTTTGCCGATCAAAACGCGGAGAAACTCAGATGCGTGGAGTTGTGTTGTATGACGGACCCAGTCAATTACCTGGGGCAAGGGTGCCCATTGTTTGTATTGCCACCATGGAAAGCCGAAATGAGAAAACCGGGCCCATGGTGCAAGTTTGGATCCTGAGAAAGAACGCGCACCCGTTGGATGCGCTACAGTCGGGCAGGGTGAAGTCTATTTGTGGTCGATGCCCATTGATCAACAATGGGTGCTATGTCAGGGTTGAGCAGGCACCAAGTGCCATTTGGAAAGCCTACCAACGCGGACTCTATCCCCAGTACAACGCAAAACAGCATCGTCGACTATTTTCGGGTCGCGATATCCGGCTAGGCGCATATGGGGATCCTGCAGCATTGCCTACCCGACTAGTTGCTATGCTGACGCGTATTGGCAGGTCCTGGACAGGTTACAGTCATCAGCTGTTTTGGATTGACAAAAGACGCGCCAACGCGTTGGCACGCTATCTAATGGCATCCTGCCATAATCCCGCGCAGGTGGCTGAGGCAAAACGTCGAGGCTACCGATATTTCGCTATCGTTCCCAAAGACAGTGACGCGCCAGCTGATGCGCTATTGTGCCCCAACAGTTCGCATGGCATCACCTGCGCGCAGTGCCGATTGTGCCGAGGATCTAGCATAAGTGCTAGGTCAAT
>JANSWS010000818.1 GCA_024743355.1 bacterium | reverse complement strand
TTCCATTGGTGAAAACGCGGATTCGTTGCTCGATTTGGAGGTCATGCAGACCTTACGCGAGGGCGATACGGACCAATTGCGGACGGTGGGTTACGCCTCCCAGCGGTGGGTCGAAAGCCAATGGAAGGCTAACTTTGGCAAGTACTTTCAAAATATCTCTGCGCAATTCGTGGCGGCTCTCGAAAGCGAATTCGAAATGGTCGAAGATTTGCAAACCTGGAAGCAGGAAATCGAACGAGACGCCCGCTGGATGGACTCGAAAGTCAACGAGTTGATCCCTGAATTTGGACCTATCTTGACCTGGTCGCACGCCATCGCGAACGGAACTGAAGGCTTCTCCTACAACTGGACTCGCAGCTTGCTCTGGGAAAACGCTCAGCCCTTATCCGTAGCCAGCCATGCCGGGCAGAATCCGCTGATGATCATCGCCTTTAAGCAACAGAATTCCAGTGTCGTGGAAGACATGTGTGACTATGCCTTTGAACACGGACTCAATCACCTGAAGCGATTTATCGAAGTCGCGGAGGAGGAAGACGCAGAGCGTGAAACCGCACTACAAGTCGTCGATCAGGCTTGGCCCTTGGCTCGCGAAGGATACGAGGTGCTTCGCGACAAAATAGGACCCGCCCTTGAAAGCAATCAGTCGTTGATATCGGTGGCGTCAGATTGGACCCTGGGCGGGCTACCCAACATGCCGGCGGCTCCTTCGAGTCTGCCGGTCCCCGAAATCGGCATTGCATGTAGCGTGGATGACCGCGAACTCTTTCTGGAAGGATGTCAGGAACTGTATGGTATCTTCGATAAAGCTGTCGGAGTCGTGCGTGAGTTCGAGCCGGACGTGGTGCCAGCCGATTATCAGGTGCCTCGCCCAAGTGAAAACGAAAACGATGGCGTGACCAGTTACACCTACGAGCAATGGACGAATTCGGTTCCCCTACCCGGCTGGGAGCCTCGTTTGGTGCTGGGCAATGACTTTTTGGTCGCAGGCTACAGCCAACGCCAAGTTGCCGACATGTCCCGAAAACAAGAATTGGA
>JANSWS010000384.1 GCA_024743355.1 bacterium | reverse complement strand
GTTTTGATGTTGCGCTATTTTGTGAACAGGTGCAAATCTATCATGCGAACGATGGGGCAATCTCACTCTCCACTCCGGGGAGAGTCGGATCCCGACTGGTCGGGACGGCCGGTGAGGGGGAGAATCGACCCTCTCCGGGCCCATTAGGCCCGACTCTCCCGCAAGCGGGAGAGTAACTTGGATTTAGCGCAACATCAAAACGCGCAAGCGAGTGTGTACTCGATGGCGACTGAGACTCACTATCTTGCGCGTTGTGTTTGTATTTTCGGACGAGCCCTCTCGCACAAAATGCATTCGTGCTCGCCGAGGACGCATTCGAGTACGAGTATCGTCCGCCGCGGCGGACTGAGTCTGAGTACGAGGAAAACCGGGAAGCTGTGCCGGTTTTATGGATCAATCTTTTCGCTCATATCACTCCGCCTGGCTGCATCGTATAAATGCTAACTATCCTGTGGGCGGGAACCGATTCGAACAGAGAGATGCTTGGCATGAGCATTTTGTGAAATGACGTTGGATCGACGATCGTCGCTAAACCTGCAAACGATGCGTTTTCAGGCCGAAACGCTTCGATCGCGGAGCGATCGGCGACTATGTCAAAAACTAATACGCTCTAAGGCCAACAGTGGGCAGGTTCAGGGACGGACCTGCGAAATGATCCCGTACCAGCGAAGGATAGCAAGCCATGTCGCGGCGACCGAACATCAGGCTTTGCTTCATTTCGAAGCTCCAACGATCCGGGCTCATATTGCCGGCGTGCTTGATGGGTTGCCTGTCACTGGGGTTCGAATCCGGCAAAGCCGGGGCGGATGAGCAGTTCATCTTGCAACCGTCGTTGAGGAGCCGGCTGACTCAATCGACCTTGGCCAGCTCCTTGGGTGAAGATGAATTGCTGTCGAAGCAGACTGGGTCGGCAGGGACCACGGCTGAGAATGACTCGGCTACCGAACCATCATCGCCCGGCATGAGCAGCGTTCCCAGCTTGGAGGCTCCCACAATCGAGGCTCCCACGATGGAGGCTATGGTACGGGACAAATTAGAAGCGTCCCGCATTCCGACTCAATTGGCTTCCTTGTCGCATCGGGCTCTGGAGCGACCTCAAACAAAACAAACGACCGCCGTAATTCCACTTGAGCCCGCTCCAGGTTGGCAGGCTGTAGGACAGCGGTTGCGTGAACATCTCGAGCAGAGCGAAACCCTGCTGAAGCGACGCGCCTACCTTTCGGCCAGGGCAGAGCTTGAACAGGGACTGCTGTATTTGCTGCACGTTTTGGACGGGATGCATAATCGCCATTACGCCTTACCCGCTTGGGCCGCTGCGGAACAAGCTCTTAAAGAAGCCGAGGACTTCGGGATTGAACGGCAACAGTCGGGGAGCCCGCAACTGCTCAAACGCTTAATCCAATCGCATGAAACACCCGTACTCAAGACTGCGGACACCAGTCAATTGGCCCCCATGACGGCTGCCCAGCACTATCGTCTGTACGCTGAGAGCTGCCTGTTAGAAGCGGCGCACGGCCATCCTTGGGCAAGCGAGTTACTGCAAGCTTTGGGCAAGACCTATCAGGCTCAGGCGGATAGCTCGGAGGTGGCAGGTAGTTCACTGCGGCTGCGGGCCACCGTCTTTTACCGGGCGGCCATGCTGATCGATCCCGCGAATGCTTTGGCCGCTAATCAGCTGGGTTTCGTGCTCTTGCAGCTCGACCGACCGAGAGATGCTCAAGCCTGCTTGATTTCCTCGGTACATGCGCAAGCCTCCCCGGCTGCGCTCCGCAATCTGATTGAAGCCAGTTACCGCATCGGTGACTCAGCTACCCAACAATGGGCTGAGACTGCGCTGAGCAACATGCGACCGTCGCAGGCGGGGGCCAAGGAGAAGGCTGTCCAGTTCACTGAGGTAGATCCACAGACATTTGTAAACTTAAGCCCCTATCAGGCAGGCCCCAAGCCACAGCGTGCTGCCGGCCAGCAACCGCAATTCCCGCAGATGCCCCACTAGGAACCAATCCGAAAACTATCTGCCGATCGGCGTTTGCCGCGGCTCTCTTGGGTTTTTCGGATGGGTTTCACGACAGGCAAGTGGACGCTGGATGAAGAAACGCCAGACAAGACAAAACCCAACTGCAACTTAAAAACAACGAAGCTTGATCGACTTTGATTGTGATTGGCCTCAATAAATATTTGCTTGGTCTCGAAATGCGGCACCGGGGAGTGCTTGGTGGACTCCTTCTGCCTACGCTTTTGTTGTTTCTGATATCCACACCGAATCTGCCGGCGCAGAGCCCGCAAACCCCAGACGACAGTGTGGTGAACTACCAGATGCGAGGCATCGTTGTCGGCAACGTCAATCGCTGCGGTTATTCGGCGTACAACCTACCACCCCAACCTCAGGTTGCCCCGGGCTCTTGCCCGACCTGTAGTGTAGGCATCGATTGTGTCGACCAATGTGGCGTAGGTGCTCAAACCTGGTGCGATTTGCACGCCTACAACTTCGGGCCACTTTCCTACGGCGAACACCTGGGACCAGTCCGTTTGCCTTCCAATCTGGACTATCGTGTGCGTGTTGGTGACCAGCTACGCTTTGTTTACATCCTCTCGCGCGAGGTCCTTTCCGACACCTTCCCATTGCGTGTTGGTGACGAATTGCAAATCAGCTCGCCTACCGATGAATCGATTCGACTGGGTGATCTTAACCAAGGACGCGGCGCACAGATCCAACCTGACGGGATGCTTTACTTGAGCCTGATTGGTCCCGTTCCAGCCGCGGGCTTGACCATCCCCCAACTTCGCCGCAGCCTGCAGGAAGTCTACTACGAGCATGGTGTTCGAAACCCGTCCATCGACATCATTCCCATCAAAACGAATACCTTGCTCGAGGACATTCGTTCCGCCGTGGATAACCGTGGCGGTATCGGAGGTGGACAGGTCTTTATCGACAGCGTTCATCCGGATGGTAACCTGCGTCTGCCAAAGATCGGCCCCATCTGTGTGTTGGGGATGACTTTGGATGAGGTCAAGCGCGAGGTGAATCTGCGTTACCGCCAGATCGTATCCGGTCTGGAGGTAGAACCCATCCTCGATCAAGAAGCGGAACACTTTGTATATGTCTACGGAGAGGTAGGTACTCCCAATCGCTATCAGCTCTTGGGTCCGACGACGGTGACTCAAGCTTTGGCCATGGCAGGTGGCGTTGAGATCGGCGGCAACAATCGCCAGATCGTGATCTTCCGTCGAGCTGAAGACTGGCGACTCTTGGCAACCCGTGTGGACCTGCGAGGCGCTCACTTAGGGAAAGTTCCTAACCCTGCCGATGAAATCTGGCTGCGAGATGGAGACCTGATCATCGTACCCAAGACTCCGGTGCAACGCATCGATGACTTTGTCCGACAGGTATTCACCGAAGGCATCTATGGCGTGTTTCCTTATGCCCAGATCGGCACTGGCTTCAACGTATTCGTGACCGATTAAGCCTGCGTCAGTGGACTTTGCATCGGGCGGGCAAGTAAGCCGGGTTGGGCTTGATGCTGGTGTTTGCTTAAGCCCGCTTATCACCTATCTGCACCAACGCATTGAGACTGCCGCTGCGAAACCCCTGCAAGTCCAGGGTCACAAAAGAAAACCCCAGTTGTGTTAGACGCTGCACAAGATCGCGGCGTGTTTCCACGGCTACGATCCGAGGAAGAGCTGCCTCAGGCACCTCGATTCGGGCCATTTCATCCGCATGGAGCCGTACGCGAAATTCATGCAACCCGAGTTCTCGCAACACCTGTTCGGCACCTTCAACGCGAGCGAGCCGCTCCGGGGTGACCGGCACACCGTAGGCAATCCGCGAAGCCAAACAGGGACTGGCGGGCTTGTCAGCTACCGGCAGATTCCAATACTCAGCTAGCCTCCGCACCTGTTGCTTGCCAACTCCAAGCTCTGCAAGAGGCGCCCGCACGCAGAACTCCTTGGCCGCCTGAAGCCCAGGACGATAGTCCTGCAAATCATCATGGTTGGTTCCGGTGACTATCGTCGCCGCTGGAAACTCCGCCTGAATGCGGGCGAAAAGCTCCGACTTGCAAAAGTAACAGCGGCGTTGGTCATTGCGAGAGTAATCTGGGCGATCGATTTCCTGCGTATCGAGCGCGTGGTGCGCGATACCAATAAATTCAGCCACTTGCTGTGCATCGACGCGTTCTCGCGAAGAAATGCTGGGGCTGATTGCGGTCACCGCCACGGCAGACACGCGGCTCAGCTGAGCCGCCTGCGCAACGACGGCACTGTCGACGCCACCACTGAGCGCGATGACACAGGACTCAGCAATAGCCTCATGAAACCAATCCACTAAGCGTTGAGCCCACTTGCCTGCGTCCAACTCCCCGGACGCAATGCTGCTGGACTCAGTGCCGCTAGGATCGGCGGCTCCATCTTCACGCATACGTTTCCTTGGCGACGTCAAGATTTGCCTCGAAAGCTAGTACACAGTTCTCCGGAGACTACTCGCACCCGTGCAAGCTCTCCTCAGGAAAAGCTATCCCACCTAGAGGCTCTGAGAAAGAGACTCGGCTTTATCTCAAAACAAAGTGGCAAGATTTTCCGAACCGCATTTTCTAAGAGACGACAGCCGGGAGCTATGCCAAAATGGGTTACGAGCCAAACACTAGTTCGACAGCGCCACTTTCGTTCAAGCTCCTGGCAATTCCTTGGCTAACCGTGATAACACGATTTCTGGCTAAGTGGTGCCTATGCCCTTCGAAAACCGGGGCTAACGCCCATACGGCTAATCGAATGTGGCGCTGTCCAGCTAGTCTAACGAATCATGCTCTTTTTCGAGCGGTTCCATGACCTTGGTGTTTCTTTCGACCGCGACCACGATCATTCGCTGCTGGCTGCCATCACGTGAACAAGCAACAGCCGGAATGACTTGTCGCCGGTCGGGGAAGGGCAGTCGAAGCGCGAACGTTCCATCGTCCCGCAGAGCGACGGGCTCACCGTTGAGTGTCAAATAACCGTCGGTCGTAGTGTATCCGTAAACCACCAGTTCAACATCCATATCGAAGTGGAACTGATGCCGCCTGCCGAATGGGCTATCCGCGGAAGCACCTAATTTCGCCAGGGCAGGGGCCCCCAGTTCTCGATGCAACCGGTCTTCCAGCATTTCTTTCAGATCACTTGTTTCACGCTCGGAATCGTAGCCACCACTCAACGCGAAGATTCTCTCGCCCTCCGCTCCCAAATCGCTCCAGTGTTCGTCAACATCTTCGGACGAGCCGGGCGCGGGAGTTCGGACGATGTTGCTCTCGCAAATAGAATGAAATCGTTCATTCGCGAGGTAACCCAACATGACTCTCAAGCTGGCGGTTCCGCCTCGCCAATCGATATACCAGTTTCTCAATCCGCCATGAATTGGAATGTCACGCTCTACCGTTTCGGCATTATTGCCAGAGTCATCCAACAGCAATAACCTCAACACCGGCTTGGCCGAATGCCACTGCTCAGCCATAGCCGCCTTGGCACGTTCGATGGCCTGGCGGGTTACGTCCCAGGAGACGTGCAACCAGTAGGCGTCGCGGACAAATAAGGAAACACGATCTTTCTTGGGTTCTTTTTCCCAGATTGGTTCGGAGGCTCCCGGCGGTCGCACCAAGCTTTCTCCGAGTGAAACATCCTTGCTGGTTTCCCGCTGCAATTGCAATTCACGAATTCGCTTCAGAACCCGGGGATTGGTCGGCTTGCGAGTCGGCTTAGGCTTGCTTTTCGATTTCGCACTAACGGGTTTCTTGGGGACGGTCTTTTCAGCACTTTTATCTGCGGTCTTCTTTCCGCTTGGCTTAGCGACTGGCTTTTGTTTTTCAGTCGGCTTGCTACGAGTCTTTGCTTCGCTGGGCGTCTTTGTTCGGCTCGATTTCTTCGCGGTTCCCGCGCTGCTCGGCCGCTCCTTGGAACTGCTGGAGGTCGCGGTCGTCTTGGATCTTGCTCCGCCTCGCGCCTTGCTAGATGCTCCCTTGGCAGCCTCTGCCTTTGAAGCGGCGACTGCGGCCTTTCCTCGCTGCGACTTGCCCTGGCGAGTCGTCGCAGAAGTTTTCTCTGCCTCGGCTTGCTTACCGCCCGATTTTTTCGCGGAGCTCTTCTTAGCGCTCGCCTTCGCGTTGGATTTGGCCCGCGTGCCATTGGCACTCACCGAGGAACCACCGTGGTCACTCGATGCATTGCGAGAAGCCTTTGCGACCGCTTTAACTAAGTCTTCCTTCAACATGTTATTACCGCCGGAAATACCCAGCCGCTTGGCTATTTTGACCAAATCTACCTTAGAATGGGATTTGAGCTCGGCAGTCGAAATCACGTTCGTATCCTGGCGGGAAATGGATGTTCGCTACGGCTGTCAAAAGCACGTCTGGAAGTCGTTTAGCGCCGTGCAGGGGAGGGGTTTCGATTGCTTGCCAAAGGGCAGACCAAAGGACACACAACCGCCTTTAGTAGTATGGCAAGGGCGGCTCACTTTTACTAGTCTTAGAGCGAAAAAACGGTCAACAGCGGCCCGGCACCGAGCGAAGCCTAAAGACACCAACGATCCAGAAACCCGCACTCGAGGCCGCTAAGGGACAAGACAATACCACTAAGAGAGTCCAGCCAGCTTTAGCCGGCCGCGTACCGAAGCAACACCAACCCTCTCGCTAAGCCAGACAAACCCCCTGCTTTAGCTGCTAACTTAATCGCAAAGAACACGGATCCGATGGCCCCAAACCCGATTCTCGACCGCGGCCTTGATTGGCTTTCACGCACGATTGCGGTTTTGGTGGTGATGGTGGGCCCGGGCCTGCTTGGCAGCTTCGCCGACCATCGCCTGGGGACCTCTTTCTGGACCCCCACGGGCTTGGTCTTGGGCACGCTGCTGGGTACTTATTTACTTTTGCTACTAGCCCGCAAGCTCACGCCGCCGGCACGCGGCAAGCCCATTCCCTTTGATGAAGATGAAGGCGATCAGGCCGACCGGGATCAGGACCGATCGCAGTCGAGCGGCACTTGAAGGCCATTCGCGGGAGCTGGCATGAGCGGCTTCCCGCGCAGGAGAGCGCCAGATTGAAATTCGGACATCGTCTCTATAACACGAGCCTCTTGGCGATCGCAACTGCGGCGACGGGCGCGGCCATTTACATTGCGACATTCCGCCACAGTGACCCCTCAGTACTCACGATAGCTCTGTTTGCCATCGGACTTGCATGGCTGGCAATGCTGCCGCCGCTTTGGGTTTCTAGCTTGATATCGCAGAATGCAATCCGCCCCTTGGCGGTCTTCGCGTGGCGGTTCGCCATTCTACTTCCAGCCTTGGGCGCAGTCACGCGAATGCAGGGAGACGAAAGAAATTGCTTTCTCTCCGTTTTGCTGGCCTGTTATTTCGTAGGGCTACCGCTAGAATCATGGCTCTTGATTCGGGAAGCGCATCGATTGGACAGTTAGTTGCCCCGGCCTCAGGCTTGTGCGACTCTTCT
>JANSWS010000183.1 GCA_024743355.1 bacterium | reverse complement strand
TCGCGATCGAAACCACGCTGGGAGTGGCAACACGCCCCGAGCCAGAGACTGATCCGATTTCCATTTGAAGTCCCGCTTTGCAAAGCGAACTTGTTCCCTGATCTGCCAGCAAAAACTGGCACGATCGAATAGCAGCATGCTATGCAAGACGGAATTTCCCAACGATCCCGAAAAACCCCCTTGACCAATTCGCCCACATAGCAGCGTGGTCGACGTTGTCCATCGTCTGGCGACGGTGGCTACGCTCGATAAATTTTTCATCTTCCGCTCGCCTTAGAAAGCTTTGCGGCTATCCAACAGAATGGTCACAGGGCCATCATTGACCGAGCTGACCTGCATATCCGCCTGAAAAACCCCCTGCTCTACCGTCAGCCCATGCTCCCGCAGCTTGCGGCAGTAATCCTCGTACAAGCGGCGTCCCTCATCCGGGCGTGCCGCTGTGGTAAAGCTGGGACGTTTGCCGCGTCGAACGTCGCCCAACAAGGTGAATTGACTGATCGCCAAGACCTGCCCCTCAACGCTGTCCACGCTCAGGTTCATCAGTCCTTGATCGTCATTGAAAATCCGTAAGCCGGCGGTTTTATCGGCCAGGTAGGCCGCGTCTTTTTCGGTGTCACCCACCTCGACACCGACCAAGACCAGCAACCCGCGCCCGATAGCACCAACAACCTGATCGGCAACCGACACGTGGGCCCTGGACACACGTTGGATGACAGCTCTCATGAATGCACTTCCTCTTTAATGACAACCTGTCTGTCGCATCAACGCTTCACCCGAACACTTGGGCCTGGGAGAATGCCAACTCGGGATCAACCCACAAAAATTGTTTCGCGATTCCAGCATCCGCATATGGGGCAAGCCTATCAACAGCACTGGCTGCTAGAATGGAGCCGATGACTCCAACTCACAGAGCGACTCATGCCTTTTCAATTTACTTGTCCCTACTGTTTCAAAAAGACCCTGGTGGATGAAGCCTTGGCAGGGGAATCAGGCCCCTGCGCGGGCTGTGGCAAACAAATTACGTTGCCCCGCCTGCCCACTGCAGAAACACCCACAGGCATTCATCCGGCGGGATCTGCACCACCCCCCCGCCCCGCCCGGAACGAGAGTCGCATGGCCGGCTGGCTGCTCAAGGCGATAGGTCTCGTGACGCTCGTAACCGCCACCGCGGTGGCCCTGCTCTTTCTGTTTTGGCCGATCTTTCAGTCACTCAAAGAACGTCGCAACAAGGCTGCTTGCATGAACAATCTGCAGCAGATCGCCATGGCACTGAACGCCTATGCCGCAGATCACGGCAGCTACCCGCCGCCCATTGTTTACGATGACCAAGGCAAGCCGATGCACAGCTGGCGGGTTTTGATCCTGGGCTATCTGGGGGAGGAAGCGCTCTTTGCGCAATACAATTTCAATTTGCCTTGGGACTCACAATTGAACTCGATGCTATTTTCGCGCTGCCCTAAGGTTTTTGTCACACCGGGGACCAACCAAAGTCTGGCTGGCGAAACAAGCTACATGCTGATAACCGGAAATGGAACCTTGTTTCCAACTTCCGGCCCCCTGGCCCCCGAGGATATTGTTGACGGTCCTGCCAACACGCTTCTGGTGGTGGAAGTCAAGAACAACACTTATGAATGGACCAAACCGATTGACTTGGACGCCGCCACGCTCAACCGCAAGATAGGAGCCGGGGGAAAAAACAGCATTGGTGGCAATCATCCAAATGGGGCCACGGCAGCCTTTGCGGATGGATCGGGAGCCTGGCTACCGGGAGATTTGGATCCCGTGTTGTTCGATGCCATCCTGACGCCCAACGGCGGTGAACCGATTGATACATCGGAGTTCGAATTGCAATAATTGTTCGAACGTGATCTACTGGAATCTCTTGAGCATGCCTTGCACTCGATAGGGCAAGCCTTGAATGCGGATAAAGCCTTCGGCATCATCTTGATTGTAGGAACCGCCGCCTTCCATCGTCGCAATTCCCTCATCGTACAGACTATTGGGACTGGAGCGTTCCAGCACGGTAATATTACCCTTGTACAATCTGAGCTTGACCTCGCCGGTCACCACTTCGTGACTCTTGCGAATGAAGGCCATGAGCGCGTCTAACTTGGCGGCGTACCAATAACCGTAGTAGACCATTTCGGCCACGACCGGCGAAAGTGAATCGCGCAGATGCGTCAAATCCCGGTCGAGGGTAAGTTGCTCGACGTGGCTGGCCGCTTCGTAAAGCAGCGTCATTCCAGGCGCCTCGTAGACCCCCCTGCTCTTCATGCCGACAAATCGATTTTCGATGATGTCAATTCTGCCGATACCGTGTCTCCCGCCGATTTCGTTCAGTTCTTGTACGATTTCCAGTGAACTGCGGCGCTTGCCGTTCACCGCCACGGGCATACCAGCCTCGAAGGCAATCGACACCTCTTCCGACTGATCGGGGGCTTCTTGAGGACTGCAGGTCATGGTGAAGTCGACGAGATCGACACCACACACGTCCAGCCTTTCCAGCTCGCCAGCTTCGTAGCTGATGTGCAAAACATTTTCGTCCGAGCTGTAAGGCTTCTTTACGGTGGCCTTAACGGGAATGCCTTTGGATTCGCAATAGGCCAGCATCTCACTGCGACCTGGAAACGATTCACGCCATTCGGCCGTTCGCCAAGGAGCGTAGACGCGAATGTCTGGCCGCAAGGCTTCCGCTGCTAATTGAAAACGGCATTGATCATTCCCCTTGCCGGTCGCCCCATGCACGTAGACCGATGCATTGACCTGTTCGGCCACTTCCAAAATCTTTTTCGAAATTAGCGGCCTGGCGATACTCGTTCCTAGAAGATAGGGGCCTTCATATTTGGCCTGCCACATCAGGCAGGGGAAGGCGAAATCGCGGCACAATTCTTCGCGGGCATCGATCATGTGCACGCTTTTCGCCCCGATGCGAACGGCCTTTTCTTCCATCGCCTTTCGGTCTTCACCCGGTTGCCCCAAATCAACATAGACCGCGTGCACCTCGTACCCGCGATCTATGAGCCAAGCCAGCATGCAGGAAGTATCCAATCCGCCAGAATATGCGAGCACACAAACCGTCATAGCCTAAAACTCCCCATCCCGTCACAATGTTTCTGGCAGCACCCAGCGTCTCCAGGCGTGGAATTGTCGCTGCCTTTCCTGGAAATGACAACCGCTCCCCATGGTTTCTCCGACGATGTCCCACACGCCCCGAGACTCGAATCCTGACGAATCGTTGGCCCCCACTGCGAACCCGCCGCCTTCCGTCTCCTTGGGCGATGTTGACGCCTGGGTCGCCTCCGCCAAGGCAGGTCAGATGAGCTGGTCGGAGCTCGCGGAACGGCTGTTGCAATTGGAACACGCTCCGCAAGCTGCGGATTGCCCCGATCCAGATCGTGTCCGCAGGTGTGGCTTTGGCGAAGTCATTTATGGCAGCGGGAAATCAGCCTCTACCATTGAGCAGATCGCGAATCAATTACTGGAAAACAACCAGTCAGAGGTTTTAACCACGCGAGTCGATGAGAGCCTCTTTGAACAGCTCAAGGGACGCTTCCCGGCCAGCCGTTACTGCCAGCTGGGCAAGACATTGCGGGTTTCGCGTGAGCCTATCGCCGAGGTCCGTCCCCTGCCCTGCCCTGCTCCGCTGGGCAGAATTGGGATCGTAACCGCCGGATCCACCGATAGCCACGTTGGCCACGAGGCGCTCGAAACCTTGCGATGGATGGGAATCGATCCCTTATTTGTCAGAGACGTGGGTGTGGCTGGGCCCTACCGAATCCTTCCGCACTTGCAACGGTTGCGGGCATGCGCGGCTTTGGTGGTCGTGGCTGGCATGGAGGGCGCGTTGGCCAGCGTCGTCGGCGGACTGGTCCCCTGCCCGATCATTGCCGTACCGACCAGCGTGGGCTACGGAGCCAACTTGCAAGGCGTGACCACTCTGCTGAGCATGCTCAGCAGCTGCGCTGCCGGGGTAACCGTGGTCAACATCGATGCCGGTTTTAAAGGCGGTTACATTGCAGGGCTGATCGCCCATCAGGTCGCCACACAGCGAGCCGCCGAGTCCTAGTGCCGGCTCAAGCAAAACCGCAACACGGTCTGCCCTTTGTAATCGACGCGAACATCCAGTCTGATTCGGCATCCTCTCGGCAAATGCCCCTTCTGTCGCCGCAGAAGAAACAGTTACCACCCCTTGGCTTACAGATAGTCAAGGAACCAGGTAGCGATGCTCAATACCAGAAAGAAGCCACACATGTCGGTGACCGTGGTCAACAAGGGCCCAGAGCCGACTGCCGGATCCTTGCCAAAGCGACGTAGTATGAGGGGCACCAGCCCGCCAATCGAAACGGCAACCATGGTGTTCAAGCACAAGGCAATGCCGACGACGAACCCCAAAACCGCGTTGCCCTTCCACACCCAAGCGATGCCTCCCAACAAGAGCCCCAGTGACAATCCGTTGATGCAGCCGACGCTGATCTCCTGCAGCCAAACCCGCAGCAAGTCCTGGGGCTTGGCCAGTCCCAGCATCAGTTCTCGAATGGAAACGGCCACTGCCTGATTGCCCGAACAGCCGCTCATGTCGGAAATGATCGGCAGAAAGGCGGTCAGCGCTATGGCTTCCACGAGTGTGGGCTCGAAATAGCTAATGATGGTCGCCGCCATCAAGTTGAGAAATACATTGATCGATAGCCAGCTCAAGCGGCCGCCAACCCGCTCTCGCAAGGGCATCGAACGAATCTCTTCGCCGCGCACGATACCCTGGCTCTTCAAGTAAGATCGGTCCTGCTGTTCGATCCAAGCCTGATCCACATCCGTTCGTTGCAGCACACCGACGAGCCGCTTTTCGTCGTCTACTACGGGCACGCCCAGAAAATGGTGTTGTTGAAAAAACCCGTGCAGCTCATCCAGCCCCATATGATCGGGCACCGCCAGTGGATTCGGGATCATGATCTGGCTCAGACTGCGTTTCCGATCTCCCAAGAGCAGATCACGCAGTCGCAGCACGCCAATCAGCTCTCCCTGGCTCCCGCAAACGTAGGCATATTGAATCTGATAATCGCGATACTTTTCGGCATTGTCTTCGAGCTCACGCACAAGCTGATGCACCGTCCAATGATCCGGAAAGCGGAGAAATTCAGTCACCATCAAGCCACCGGCTTCATACTCGTCATACTCTGCCAGCCGCCGGGCATCATCGGCCTCTTCCGGCTGCATGTGACGCAGGATTGCCTCCGCATCCAGCTTCTCCAGATCACTTAGAAGATCCGCTTGCAGGTCGCTGGGTAAAGCATCCACCACCGCCGCCGCTTGCTCGGGCTGAGCTTCCTCCAGCAGCTGAATCGCTTGTACGATGGGCAATTGTTCCACCAAATCAGCCGCCGTTTCCGCACTGACCTGGTCGATCAACTGCCCGCGCTGCTCTTCTTCGAGCATGGCGATCGCACGAGTCAAATCGGCCGTCGAATGCGTCTCCAGCAAAGTCTCGAGCTGTTCCGTATGCACATCGCTGCCCAGAGCCTCCGTGATCAGTTGGGCCAGTTCCGTTTCACCCTGTGGCGTTGTATTGGTGTCCGTCAAGAGACTATTCCGGTTTGAGTTTACTGTGAAGTTCGCTTCCGCCCAGCATCGCCGTCAGGCTGCAATTACACAAGAGGAAAGTGCTCGCACCATCTTCTAGGTGCAATTTGCTTTCAAGGGAAGTGGAACATCTACTTGGGTGTGCCGAGCGTGCTATCCGCCCTGCAAGACGCACAGGCTAGCCAGCACGCGATTCGTTAAAATACCCAGCCTTCGTTGGCAACACAGTACTTGATTTCCAGATCAAATCCGATTGTGATGACTATGCAAGCCTGTTGAAGCAACGCAACTGCCATCCCAGGCTGCCAGTTCGATTTGCCTTGTCACGGATACCTGCAGCCGATGCCCATCGAATTCGCGTGCGACTCATGCTCCAAGCTGCTAAGAGTTCCCGACGGTAGCGGTGGAGCTCAATGCGAATGCCCAGCCTGCCACGCCATCGTCGACATCCCCGACCCCAATGCGATCGGTCTAGTCGAAGTCGCCAAAGAACGCTCATCGGAACCCACGGGCCGACGGATACGGATCGCCTGTCCCAAATGCCGTGCTAGCTTGCGATGTGACCGCAGTTTGCTGGGTACCAAAGGTCAATGCAAAAACTGCAACTACATTTTTCTCATCTCGGACGATTCCAACGCCCACAACGACTTGGCCAACCACAGCCCATCGCAAGTCTTTGAATGCCCCACGTGTGGCCAGCTCTTTGAAGGCACGGAAGAAATGCAGGGACGCAGAGGGAAGTGCCACGCCTGCGGTGAGGTCTTTGAGATCCAACTCCGCTCCCAGAATGCGATCTCGAATGAGGAATTGCTTCGGAATTCTTCCGCCACCGCAGATACGATAATCGCTGAATCGGACACGCTGACCGAAGCACCCCATCCCCCAAGCGTGCAGAACCCAAGTTTTCAGAACGAGACCTTTCAAGTAGCCTGCCCAAGCTGTAACGGCATCATGGCCGTGCCGATCTCGGGTATCGGAAAACAGACGGCATGCCCTTACTGTCAGCAGCTATTGCAGATCCCCGATACTCGGCCATCTCCCCTGCCCTCCCCCGGCACCGTTCGTCCTGCGGCAGATAGCAAATCCAAGCGAACCCCCAAGCTTTCATCGCGTTCTGGTCCACCAACCTCCCAAACCGCGGCTCGAGTGAACCCTACGGAAGCTCGCCGCCGGGAAGCGAGCCCCAAAGCCGCGGACAATGCCTTGACGTCTTCACCACCGTCGAATTCCACTTTCGATGACCCGCTGCTAACCTTTGACGACCCGTTGCTGAATCCTTTTCAACCCAACTCGCCGGGCGAAGCAAACCTGGGCGAAGCAAACCTGCATGGCGGTAGCTGGGAGCCCCACGTTGCCGCCCAACGCGGCGGAGTGAGCTTCTCGTCAGTGTTCCGTTTGGCGTTGGATCGAGCATTTCCGAATTGCCTGATTGGTGCCCTGGCCTACGGGGTAACCATCGGCGCGGCGACACTCATTTTGTACGGCAGCATCTTCGTGACCGGGCTGCTGCTCAAAGCCATTCAGATTGAAGATCCAACTATCATTACGATCACTTTGGCTGCGGTCACAATCTTGGCGGCGGTGGCTGCGATCGGCTTGGGCACGCTCGGTTTCTGTGTACTCTGCCACGGAGCGCTGACATCCATTCGCAGTCGCAAGGGCCAATCCAGTGCGATGTTTTCCACGGGAGGCGTCTTTGGTCCGATGTTGATCTACATGTTTGCCATCTCCATAACGGCCGGACTGGTGGGCGCTGTGCCGCAGGTGCTCATTCACTTGCTGGGGGAAAGCTTCGCCTTGGTAGCCGCTGGGATTGGGCTGGTTCTGAGCCTGGGCTATGCCATTTTGGCCCTCGCGCTTTGTTTAACTCCCTTTGCCATCCTGGACGGCGAGCCCCCGCTACAAGCCATGACAACGTCCCTGTCCCTATTCCAGCGACACACACTGACGTTCCTGACCAGCGTTCTGTGCGGATTTCTCATCTATGCTGGCATCAGCATGGCGACCTGCGGTATCGGAGCCCTGCTGCTGGTCGGCTTCCCGTTTTTCGTCATGGCAGCCCTTTACCACTTGGCGACCCGCTAACACCGAACCACCCACATGAACTACATCCTGCGCGAATCCTACGGACTTTTCTGGGATCTCTGATTCCATCGACGCTGGAAACCGAGTATAACTAAGGGACCTTATTGACACTGAGTCTCAATTTCAAAACTGCTCCCATGATTGCATCGGGCATTTCGGAAACCATCCTGCCGTTGGATCAACTAAGAATCAACGAGGTAGGGGAAGTCGTAGAGATCGTTGGTAATGAGTCCGAAGTCCACCGACTTTCGGAAATGGGACTGCACCACGGCACGCGTGTTCGAGTCGTGAAGCGCGGCAGTCCGTGTCTGCTGGCTTTAGACGGCAAGCGTTTAAGTCTGCGGCTGGGCAGCGACGTGGATATTTTCGTCTCTCCCGAATGATCTCCAACTTCGTCCACTCCCACCTCAGTCGCTACTGCTCCATCACTCTACCTAAGCGGCGCCACCTCGATTATTTCTGGATCTGTCCAGCATCTCCCCATGGCAACACTTGCAGACATCGCGGTAAGCTGCGGAGCCACCATCGTTGAGATCCAAGGCGACGACGCGATCGCTCTGAGGTTAATGGAAATGGGGCTGATGGAGGGCGATCAAGTACAGGTCATTGGAGTAGCCCCCTTGGGAGATCCCATCGAAATCGCATCGCGTGGCACGCGGCTCTCGCTTCGACGTGCGGAAGCCATGCGGATCGAAGTCAATCCGATATTGTCAGCCGATCCTTCCTGACGTGATCCCGACGTGGAGCAACGAATTCTTCCTCGATGGCCCCTGCAACCCCTCAAGAAACTGGCGACGGTGCAACTGCCAATGACGTTCGTGACGATACGGGTGCCCCATTGAAGTCAGCTTCCACGGCGCATTCCACCAACGCAGCCGCAGCCCGTCTGACAATTGCGCTGGTAGGCAATCCCAATACGGGGAAGAGCACGTTATTCAGCGCGCTGTGTGGTACGCCCGCCCGCATCGGAAATTACCCAGGGGTTACGGTCGAAAAGAAACTTGGCACATACTCCGACGCTCACGGCTCCATAACCGTGGTGGACCTGCCTGGTACTTACAGCTTGGCAGCCCGAACGCTGGATGAAAAAGTGTCTGTCGACGTTCTGCTCGATCATCAAAAACAGACATCCGCTATCGATGTCATTGTTTCCATCGTTGATGCGACCAATATCGAACGCAATCTGTATCTATTTTCTCAGCTACGGGACATCGGCAAACCACTCGTTCTGGTATTGAACATGTGGGATCGTGTCGAACCCCAGGGGATGAAGATCGATGCCGCCGGTATCTCCGAACGACTGGGGGTCCCGGTGGTTACCTGCTCGGCCAGTAGGCGGCGCGGAATTCCCGAACTCAAGCAAGCGATACGTCAAGCCGCGATGTCGGCCGAGCAGCAAACACGAGCGATCTTTCCCACGGTGCTCGGAGAGGCTTTAGACAGCGAAGTACGGCAGTTGATGCAATGGACGGCCGACGCATCCGGAACGGAAGTGGAACCCTTCGTAGCCCAACGCCTGCTGATGGACGTCGATGGCGTTTTGGCCAAGCAATTGCAACTGCGGCCGGGAATGTCCGGATTGGGCGAGCAAATCGCAGCGGCCCGCACGCGACTCGAACAAGCCAAACTCAAGGTTCCTACCTGCGAAACCAAATTGCGTTACCAGTGGATTCGCTCGCAGTTGAGTGAGTTCGTTAGCCAATCCGAGGGCAATCGCGAAACCTGGTCGGACCGTATCGACCACTGGCTGACGCACCGTGTTTGGGGCATCTTAGCCTTTGCGGCCATCATGTTCGTCGTATTTCAGGCGATCACTCAGGGTACGGCCTGGGCGATGGACTTCATCACGGACTCCATCCAGCCTTGGTTTGCGGGTTGGGTCGAGCAAGTCCTGCCACCTGGAACGCTGCGGAGCCTGGTCAATGACGGCATCATCGCTGGCGTGGGGTCAGTCATCGTTTTCTTGCCGCAGATCTTGATGCTGTTCTTCTTTATTGGACTGCTGGAGGACTGCGGATACATGGCCCGTGCCGCGTTCGTCATGGACAAGTCGATGACAAAATTGGGGCTGAGCGGCAAATCTTTTTTACCCTTGATGAGTTCCTTCGCTTGCGCCGTACCCGGCATCATGGCTACTCGAGTGATTGAGAGTCGTCGCGATCGCATGGTCACCATCCTGATTGCTCCCTTGATGAGCTGCTCGGCAAGACTGCCCGTGTACGTGCTTTTGGTCACAGCGTTTGTGCCCAGCATCAAGTACGCTGGCGGATGGATCGGCCTGCAGGGCATCGTGTTGTTTGCCATGCATTTGGTAGGCGCAGCGGTGGCCATCCCCGTCGCCTGGCTGTTGAAGAAATACTTCTTCCCAGGAGCGACTCCACCCTTTGTGATGGAATTGCCTAGCTACAAACTCCCCTCCCCTTCGGTGGTGTTGAATCGCGTCTGGGAACGTGGCCAGGCCTTTCTCACGCGGGCCGGCACGTTGATCTTCTGTTCGGCCATCGTCGTTTGGGCCGCAGGTTACTTTCCCGGCAATCATCAGCCAGTAAACGAACTGACCCAACGCATGGAGGGCATCGAGGCCAGCGGCGGCGATCCCCCCGCAGAACTTCAGGCCGAGCGGCGCAAGCTGAGCAGCCAACTGATCGAGCAAAGCTATCTCGGTCGAGCCGGCAAGGCGATTGAACCCATGGTGCGGCCGCTCGGCTGGGATTGGCGGATTGGCGTGGGTGCCATTGCCTCTTTTCCCGCTCGAGAAGTCATCATCGCCACGCTGGGGACCATCTATTCGCTAGGTGGAGACGTCGATGAGGGTGACGAAGGCTTGCTGGCAGCCATGAAGCAATCTAAGTGGCCCGATGGACGTCCGGTGTACAATTTAGCAGTGGCACTTTCGATCATGGTCTTCTTCGCTTTGTGTGCGCAGTGCGCCGCGACTTTAATGGTCATCAAGCGAGAAACCAATAGTTGGCGATGGCCTTTGTTTTCCTTTGCCTACATGACGCTGCTAGCATATCTGGGAGCCCTGCTCACCTATCAGGTCAGCATCCGCTTGATCTCCTAGGTGTGGGAGCCGCCTATGCAACGACCGCTGCTAAAGTCGCCTTTCGAGGCCGAAGCCCAGGTAACTGTCCCCTCCATTTCCACGGTACCTCAGCATGTTCTTTGACTGGCAAACGCTGATAGCTTTGATGATTGTGGCGGGAGCCATCGCTTGGCTTCTGCGCCGCGTCAGCCGCTGGTGGTACGGAGGCGATTTGCCGGCCAGTGCCGGCGGATGTGGTGGCTGTTCCCAAAAGAATTCGCCCTGTGGCAGTCAAAGCGTCAAAGAGTTGCCTCTGGTTGGACTGCAAATCGAAAAAAAGCGATAGTCTCTACGGCTTGCCGGATGCATGCCTGCGGTCTGTCTTCGTGTCCGCCGCTTTACTTACGAATAGCGTGGGCGAAGGCGCGATTCTCCGTCGGAATCTCTGAGGCTCTCCACAGCACGTCGACGGGCCGCTCCTCGGCCGAGTCCACATCCGTCAAGCGAGCACCCAGCTGCACGCTCGTCCAATCCGCACCCTGTGCAGCGATCAAATTGCGCAGCGGCACGGAGCACTCGAGTTCGTAACCACTTCGAGTGCGACGACCGAAAGCCCTGAGATTCAGCTGGCTGCCACGTCCTATCCCGTTCACCGAACACTCTTGCCGCGATTCAGAGCTGGGGGGTTGAACCACGATAGCGACCGTTTCCCGCCCGAGTCGATTTCTTTCAAGTCGATCTAAGAGCGCTCGCGGATCCATGGCGATGGTGAACTGATCGCCGTCGATCACTTTCTCGTCTTCCACGACGACAGCAAAGTACATGTGCTCGTCATCATAGCTGGCGGCAATCTTGAAAGAACCATCCGCCGGTCCGTTCCAATTTTCGACGCTGCCTGCAAGTATTGGCGACGGGTCTGTCTCCCACCAAGTTGCCGTCCAGTCCTGGAGATCGCCATCGATCGTTGGTGTGCTGGAGAAGATCTGGTATTCACGATCGATGACCACTGGAATTGTCCACTCGGCGGTCAACGGTTTCTCCTGTTGCGACACGACCTTGGCAGTCAACGAGGTCAGACGAAAACGTTGCAGATCGACCGGCTCCTTCATGCTGAAGGGAATCACTTGACGCAGCGTCTCGCCAGCTCCGATATTCATCTGAATGGTTTGTGACTTCATATCCAATCCCACCAGCGGCAATCCATGGATGGTGCCCTCGAATGCGACCGCCGACTGATATTGATTGGCCACGGTTAAACGAATTTCACCTCGGCCAAGTTCATTGTCGCTGACCAACAGCGGCTCGACTTCGATCCGCACCTCCGCCAGGAATTCTCGAAATCCTTCGATGGACTCTTCCGTCACAACGTTGGCCGGCTGAATGCCATCCAGCAGAAGATTCGCCACCCGCGGTCCGTCCTGTTCCATCGTCAACCAGGTGATGTGGTCAAATTCCCCATAGGGTATTCCTCTGAGGCGTGAACTACCGCCCGTGGTTGCCAAAGAATAGTATTGCTGTGAGTTGCGTTGATACTGCACATAGTGATGTACATGCCCGGCGAATACCGTGTGGGGTCGCTCAGCCAAGATCGCCTCGACCCGTTTCCAGTTCGTCGGATCTGGATTACCGGCAGCCAATTCACTTTCCGCATAGGTCCATAAGGGCTTATGCAAGAAAACCAGTGTCCATCTCGCGTCACGATGCGACTGGAGATCTTGATTTAGCCACTCCAATTGTTCGTCGCCTAATCGGGCTGTCGGATCTTCGCTGAGCAGACACACAAAATGCACTCCCTTGTAGTCGAAGGAATACCATTCCTTGCCAAACTTCTCCCGCCAAATGCGATGCATAGTCGGATTGGTGACATCATGATTTCCCGCCACGAAGAAAAACTTCATTTGTAATTGGTCGATAAAGCCCAAGAACTCGGCCCATTGAGATTGAATCTCGCTTTCGTCCTCGGTGTAACCCTCGATCAAGTCCCCCACCGAAACCACAAAATCGGGACGCAACCAGTTCACGCGTTCCACAGCCTTCATCCAAACGCCGGGGCGGTGACCGCCGGTGCGATCAGTCAGGATGGCAATGGAGAAGCGTTGCGGATCGTCGAGCACCGGCTTCGAAGACCATGGCTTGGGACCTTCGATGGTGGGCAAAACCAGGGCTGAACCAATTGTTTCTGTCGCTTCGACCGCGGCAGTTCCCGCTTTCCGACCGTGGCCCTCATGGCAAAAGGCGATAGAGACGCTAGCGAGATACAGAACTACCAGCAACCAACACGGAGAAGCCAAGCGAATCCAAAAGCCGATCGTTTGTCCCATGGTCCCATCCTTACAGAATTCAGATTTCGTGACTGCCACAGTATGCACCAAGCGGCTCACTTTTGCAGATGCTCACAGTGAATTCGCGATGAAGTTCTGTCTGGCTGACGCGAGCACGGTGACGACACCATGGCTGCCTTTATCTTCCGGTCGGCCTTACCCGCGGTTCTATTACGATGAACCAAACGCGCATTTATGGTCGGCCTAAAGCCAGTTCAACCAGGGCCGAGCCACATTGGTTCTCGCGGCAAGTTTGTCATCGACCTAACCAAAAAACGAACACCTCGTAACGGGACGAGGTGTTCGACTTTGATTTCCATCCGGGGGCAACCGCTACCAGCGGTAGATACTCACGTAGCTATCCTCACCTCGCGTGGCATCGGTCACGTTCTCGTCCTCCATTCCAAGCGGATACCAATGTGCCCAGCCGTCATTGAAGTGATAGTGGAAGACTTCATCAACAAACTGATCATTTCCAATTCCGCCGGTCAGATCGTCAGCTTCGCCATCGTCACCGCCGAACAACCAGTCATTACCGTCCTGACCAAACAATGCATCCCTGCCGTCTCCGCCGTACAGATCATCATCGCCTCGCCCGCCAAACAGCTCATCCGAGCCACTGCCACCATACAGGATATCAAAGCCGATCGAGCTTCGGCTGTTGACGTACCACTCGTCTCCGTACAGATCATCGTTGCCGGCGCCTCCGATTAACAAATCGTTTCCACGGTCGCCCCGCAGGTAGTCATGGCCGGCATCACCGAACAAGAGATCATTGTCGAAACCGCCGTAGAGGTAGTCGCGAGAGGTGTCCGTCTGTAGCTGGTCAACCGCATCGATGAAGGTATCGTAGAGGCCGCCTCCAAAGCGGCTTCGCAATTGCTCCTCAACTTCACTGATACTGACGCTGCCGTTGGAGCCTGTCGCGTTCGCCATGGCCGCGTTGAACTGCCAATGAAATTCGCCGCCAAGCAGAACATCGTGTCCGCGATCGCCGAAGAGTCGATCACTTCCTAGTCCTCCAACCTGAAGGTCGTTCCCAGCGTAGCCGTAGATATAGTCATCGCCTCCGCGGCCGAAAATCATGTCGTCCTGCGAACTACCGTACAAATAGTTGGGCAGCGCGTTCCCGGACAGATGGTTCTCGTGCACCGTAGATC
>JANSWS010000096.1 GCA_024743355.1 bacterium | reverse complement strand
GACTCCGGTGCTTCGCGATGGTTTACCAAGCCATGCCCGTGCAAGCTAGTAACGGAACAGCCACACGGGCGAGCCCGTACCACACAAAGCATCAAGGTCAAGGCGCGACGAAAAGTGCTCTTATAATTATCAGTGACCCTCGCCGATGGTACGGAGCAGAAATTCTTCGTACTTCCGCATACGTCCAATACGCTTGACGTCACCGCTCAGGCCATGTCCGCCGGTGGGGTCGAGGAACAGCTCTACTTGTGTCTCCTTGCCGGCCTTGAGCAAGGCTCGGTAAACCGCCACGGTATCCTGAAACAAGACGTTGGTATCTTCCATACCGTGGATCAGCAAGAGCTGACCTTTCAAGTTTTTCGCAAGCGGGATCAATGAGTACTTTTCCTGGTCGGGCGCTCCCTTCCGCGATGGCCCCACGGTTCCCGTGGTATACCAGGAATTGTAATTCTCCCATTGCGTGGGTCCGGCCCCCGCCATTCCGACTTGGAACACATCCGGCTCGGTATAGAGACACATCTGGGTTTGGAAGCCTCCGAAACTCCAGCCGTAGATCGCCACGCGTTGATCGTCAATGTTGAAGTTCTCCTTCATGTACTTCACGCCATCGACCAGGTCTTCGACTTGCGGCTTACCAACCTGTTCAAAATTGGACTTCTCGAACAAGCCACCATAGCCAGACTGCCCGCGTGGATCGACCACAATTGTCAAGTAACCATGCTTTTGAGCCATGTACATCTGAAAGAAGTAGGCGTCGGAACTATAGCTGCCGTCATCGACACTGTGTCGGCTCCCGAGTGGGCCGCCGTAAACATAAATGAGCAGCGGGTGCTTCTGTGATTTTCTCCACTTTTCAGGCTTGAACATCATACCGGCGATGGAATGCCCGTGTCGGTTCTGGTATTCAAAGAACTCGGGCACAATCTTCGTTAATTCTCGGGCCTTGTCGGGGTGAGAATTGGTGACCTGTTGGACGCGGCTCTTTCCGTCCTGGGCAACCAGCTCCGTCAATTGACCGTAGCGGACGAAGTTGCCAATCATGCGATTCCCATCGTTGCTGACTGCCACGCTGGAAAAATTTCCGTCCTCCTTGTTGAGTCGCGTTAAGTCACCCGATTCAAGATCGAGCACGTACACCATGCGTTGAGCGGCAGACTCCTTGGTAGCAGTGACAAATAGACGTTGGTGATCCTCGGAGAATTCGATGGGATAGACCTCAAATCTCCCTGACGTAAGTTGTCGCACACTTTCGTACAGTGGATCCAATAAATGTACGTGACGATAGCCACTTTGCTCGCTTACAAACACGATGTGCTTGCTATCGCCGGCAAAATCCGGGGCCACCATGGAAGGCGTGTTGGGACCACCGTAGTGTTTGAATTTGTATACAGTATTGGCCAGATGTTCGACTAATTCAGGCTCTTCGGTGCGACCGCCACGCGGTCCTCGGCGTCCCGGTGTCCCGTCCTCGATATCTTTCTCTTTTGCCTCGTCCATCTGCTTTTTGAATTCTTTGGCTCGCTTCTCCTCCGCCTCTTTCAAGCCTTTGGACATTTCGTCTTTAGTTGGCCACTTCGCCAAGCGAATTTGTACCTCTGAGTTCTCCTGATCAAAAAAACAGAAAGTCACTTGCTCATTGTCCAATGACCATTGCGGCGTGCTGATGATATCGCGTGGCTCATCGATTTGCTCTTCAAACACCTTTAGCAACGGAGCCTCTTCGGTGTCATCCGCGTCGAATTCAAAAAGATACACACGCACGGTCTGCGGCTGAACTTCATCGTCCGAAACCGTCCGGGATACCTTGTCCGATTTGGCAAATCGGTCGCGATAGCGAATGATGTCCACCGTTCTCGCTCCCGACCGTGAGCCATCGCGACTGATGAGCGCTATTCGCTTGCCATCAGGGCTGAGCGTATATTGACTGAGTGTTTCACCGTCGGGCAGGTTGGGCGTCAATTGTTGAACAAGATGTTCGCCAAAACGAGTCTGAATGACCGTGTCTTCTCGGCGAACTGTGTAGCCAGATCCATCCGGCAGGAAATCGACTTGCGATTCGCGTTCATCGGTTTTTGTTAGGCGAACCAGTTTCGGATTCCTGACACTTTCCAACAGATAGACATCGCCTTCCGAATTGAGCAGCAATTTGTTTTCGGTTGGATGCCAGTGAAAGGAAGAAACACCCGAGTATGCCGGGCTATAGTCATCAGCTGCGTCGGTTTCGCTAACCGTCAAAAAGATCTCCCGCTCAGCTTCTTGCTCGGCCCGGGACTTTTTGTCCTCGCTATCCTTGGATGCATTGGCCTCCGAGGATTCCGAATCGGTCTGGCTCCCGCCTTCGTCATCGCCGTTCTTTTTCGCATTCTGCTTGCGATGTTTTTCCAATCGATCTTCAATCACGATCCGAGCGGAGCGTTGGAATTTTGAGAACATCTCAATGTCGGTAATTCGTTCAGCCTTGGATCTTTCGAAGTCATAGATCCAAAGATCATCGCCGTGGCGTCTTTCCTCATAGGGGCGATACAGATAGGCCGCATAGCGGCCATCATGTGAGAAAGCCATGCTTCGCGCAGAGGGTCCGAAGAGACTCTTTTCTGGAAATAGATCCTCGAGCTTCAGCTCATCCTCGGCATCATTCCTTGAGGATTTTTCGGCGGTTAGCGCAGTCGGCATTGCGAACGCGACGAAAAAGACGACGAGAAAACAGTTGGGAAATTGCTTCTTCATTCAACTTCTCTGTTGGATAGCTTACAAGTTGCCGAGTAATTGCTAACGCTCGGCATGTACCAATTGAGAACCTGCACGAAACCCATTAGCCGCTATGTAGTTAGCCGCGAGTTAGCCGTGGTTGTAGTCGGATTATGGTTAGGTTCTAAGAAAGGGTGCTGAGCTTCAAGCGTCAAAGCGTTGCACTGAGAATCCCCGCCTAAGAGTCGCGGCCAGCATGCCGATCGAGCAGTTCACGTGCAACTGATACCGATTTGGCTGCCAAGTCGCGAGCCACCAGTTTAATCGAATTGCAATGGACCTCTACCGCAGCCCACGGGGAAATTCGGTCAAGACCGAATTTGTGGGAGATGAGCGAGAGCATGCATTCCGCTTCAAGGAGCCACTATAAAGCGTCCTACGACCTCGGCAGGCGGTCCTGAACAACTCTCCCGCAGCAGCCCGGCTCCGTTAGACGGCGGACACCATTCGCCGTGGACCATGTACGGAGAATTCAACTAAAAAAGGACGCCTCGGCCCCTCGAGATGAAACGTTGTTTGTTGGGACTTTTTGCACGGCGTCCGAATACTTGCTCAACAGAGCTTGAGTCTAGCCCGCAGTCGAAACCAGTTCGGGCTCGCGGCGATGCCCGCAAGCCGGTGAGCTAAGGCCCATCAATTGGGCAAGAAGATTCTGCTTGCACAGGGCTATCAGTCGCCGCTCTTCCCTCTCAGACTCTGACCACGTAGATGCCACTTGACGTCGTTCGCTTACCAAATCACCAATCCGCAAATTGTCGTACCGCATGGCTCACCTCCTGGAAAAAATGGTTGTCACCAGTGAATTCGCAGGAACTGGGCGATTGGATGTGAGCAATTGTGAAAATCGGGAAATTTTGCCACAGAGCCAGGCGGGCAGTTGTCGGCTTTACGGCCGGATAAAATAATCACGTCTCGAGAGAATGCTGGCAGCGATTTTCGACCTCCCCTGGGTGAGGAGCTCATGGAGCATTGCAAGGTGCAGTATGGAGAGAGTTGCGTAGTCTGTCCGCGAGGCGAAAACCTGCGCGTCGTCATGTTGCGGGCGGGATGGCCGTTATATAACGGCTTAGCGCGGCAAATTCACTGTCGCGGTTTAGGAACGTGTGGCACGTGTGCGTTACGCATTCACGGCAATGTATCAACCATGACTGCCGTTGAGAAATGGCGGCTAAATTTTCCGCCTCATCGGCTCGACCAAGGCTTGCGCCTCGCCTGCCAGTGTCAAGTTCTTGGGGATTTGACGGTTGCTAAGGGAGCGGGTTTATGGGGACATAAATTCTAGATGGGGCTTTCTCGCCCTTCCCAGTGCCCCTTTCGAAGAACTACGGACTCTTAATCACGATCGATAATGGCTGAAGACCGAGGATTCTCTCCTGCTAGTTTCGGGCAATTGCCTCAACAATATCACATTCATTTTGTGGGAGGCCCACTGGATGGGGCGTCGGTAATTACGGACGAACGGCCCAACTGTGACACATTTGTCCACCGCGCCCTGGGCCGCTGTTACCTGTACCGCTACGAAACCAGCGATCATTGTAGTTTTCGAGCCATCCACGATTCGGGGGATTTACGGGCCAGCCCGCAGTTAGTGGGGCGCGGGCAGGGTTTGGCTTCGTGGTTGCTGCTTGTCTTCTTATTGTTCCTGCTGTTTGTTTCCATCTGGACCTTCCGAACGTCCGCTGCGAAGCTGACGCTCATGTGGCTTACCGCGACTGGTGTGGACAGGCCGCTTGCTTAATGAACCCGATCCTTGCCCGAGGTCTCTTTGCGAGTGTGACCTTCGAATCTACAATGGAGATTATCGCAATTTTCTCAAGCAATGCCCGATAGTGTAATTGGCAACACGACAGATTCTGACTCTGTTATTCTAGGTTCAAGTCCTAGTCGGGCAGCTTACGTAAGGGGCATCTTGTGGCCTTTCAGGCCGTCGTAAATGGGGTGGGGTCGTTTACCCAGGGCGGCGGCAATGCGATGGAATGGGCTTCGCCTTGCTGGCCGCATTGCCTTGCCCTGGGCTGATATGTGAATAGCCTTTCAGGCCGAGACGACGTGCGCATTCCGCGTCAAACGGCCCGTAGGGCCAGCAACAGACCAGCCCAGGGCAGAGCGCCGCGGCGTAGCCGCAGAGCATCGCCCTGGGTTAGGTGCGAATTTCCCGCAAAAGCCCTGCAAGGGCCCAACAACCCTGGCGCGAATGCCAACCAATTGCAATGGGATTCTATCGCGACGATTCCGACTATTGCGATCCCATCCAGGTCGCGCAGTTTGTCTTACGTCGCCATCTGTTTTGGCCTTTCAGGCCGTCGTGAATACGGTGCGATTTCTACCCAGGGCGGCGGCAATGCGATGGAATGGGCTTCGCCTTGATGGCCGCATTGCCTTGCCCTGGGCTGATATGTGAATAGCCTTTCAGGCCGAGATCGACGCTCGCATGCCGGATCAAACGGCCCGTAGGGCCAGCAACAGACCAGCCCAGGGCAGAGCGTCGCGGCGTAGCCGCAGAGCGTCGCCCTGGGTTAGGTGCGATTTTCCAGCAAGAAGCCCTGCAAGGGCGCAACAAACCTTGCACGGCAATTGCTTACCGATTGCCATGGAATTCACTATCAGGCGATGAGCTCTTCCACAATGCGACCGTGGACGTCGGTCAGCCGAAAATCGCGGCCGGCGTAGCGGTAAGTGAGCTGCGTGTGATCAAAGCCCAACAGCCGAAGCACGGTGGCATGCAAATCATGCACGTGCACGCGATTCTCCACAGCCTGGAAACCGAACTCGTCTGTCGCGCCATGCACGTAACCACCCTTGGCACCGCCACCGGCTAGCCACATCGTAAAGCCGTAGTGATTGTGATCCCGGCCGCTGACGGTACCCGCATTGGCACCTGGCTTGGGAAGTTCGACGGTCGGAGTGCGTCCGAATTCTCCACCCCACATCACCAGCGTATCCTGAAGCAAGCCGCGTTGCTTGAGATCCTTGAGCAGGGCTCCGATTGCCTGTGAGCACTCACCCGCCAAACGTCGGTGGTTCTTCTCGATCTGGTCGTGACTGTCCCAAGGCTGTCCCTGGCCGTGCCAGAGCTGAATGTAACGCACTCCTCGCTCGACCAACCGTCGGGCAATCAGAATCTGTCGCGCCTGGACCGTATCGCCGTACATTTCACGAATCGACTCCGGCTCTTGACTGATGTCAAACGCGTCAGTTGCCTCCATCTGCATGCGATAGGCCAGCTCAAAGCTCTGCAAACGAGCCTCCAAGTCGGCATCTTGCTGACGAGCCTCCTGGTGACGGCGGTTAAGCTGTTCAAGTAGATCGAGTTGCCGTCGCTGCTGGCGTCGTCCCAGTCCGGCCGCATTGCGGATATTCGCAATCAGCCGTTCAATCTCACGATGACGGCTGTCGATGTACGTTGCTTGATAAGCGCCCGGCAAGAAACCCGCCTGCCAGTTCTCAGCACCCTTGATGGGATAACCACTAGGGCACATGGCAATAAAGCCGGGCAAGTTCTGGTTCTCGCTGCCCAGGCCGTAGGTAACCCATGAACCGACGGAGGGCCGGACAAACTGGGCGCTTCCGGTGTTCATGAGCATAAGCGAGGGCTCGTGATTCGGAACATCTGCGTGCATCGAACGAATCACGCAAACATCATCGATCATCTCGCCGACGTGGGAGAACAATTCGCTCACCTCAATGCCGCTCTCACCGTACTTTTGGAACTTGAATGGTGAGCGATAAGCGGCGCCGGTCTCGCGTTCAGTCCGCAGGTCCAGCGGAATCGACTTGCCGTGGTACCTGTCGAGGGCTGGTTTGGGGTCGAAAGTATCAACCTGGGATGGACCACCGTTGAGGAAAATGTGGATTACCGCCTTGGCTTTGCCGGGAAACTGAGGTGACTTGGGAGCCATCGGATTGACACCGGCAGCCGCACGAACAGGCTGAGTCGCCCCTTCGGCCAGTATGCTTGCCAAGCCCAGTGTACCTAGCCCCATGCCACTGCGGCGCAGAAAGTCTCGCCGCGTTGCCGGCAGAGAATGCGAATAGGGCTGATGGTCGTTCATTTTTCGGCTCTCAAACTTGAGGATCGAGTTCGATTTGCAGCTTCTCGCTGACTAAAGTGCTCAAGCTACCGCCTCGGTTACTTCGAGTTGCGTGACGCAAGTGTGGAATCGCTAGTCGACCACCGCAAATTCGTTGCTCAGCAATAAAACCTGAGCAAGCTGCTCCCAAAGATCGAGCGCATCATCGCTCAAATCTTCGGTCTGATCTTTGGCTCCAGCCGCACTCTTGGCCGGAGATGTACCCCGTCTACGGACAAACTGCAAAGCGGCCGATAGTTCCGGAGGCTCTGGATCTCTGGCCAGAGCACGACGAAACATGGCACGTATGCGATACTCCTCAGCCTCAGTATCTCCACTTACATGTTCCACGGCAGCGCATTTCGAGCAGTCCTCGGCGACTGCCTTGGCTTGCTCGATAACAAAGGGCGAATTCATGAGATAAAGAGCTTGCTGAGGCACGGTTGTCTGCGCGCGACGAGCTCGGCTGGCGTCGGGGCTTGGCACATCAAAGCTGGCCAGCAAGCCGGGGAAGTCCTCGCGATCGATGTAGGCATACAGCCCCCGTCGCGTCGCATCCTGGTGGATCATGACGGAGCGGCCGCCGATCTTGCCGTCGAGCCGTCCTGCGGCGACGAGCAATCGATCTCGTAGCGCCTCGAACTCGAGTCGCTGACGGGGCATGTGCCACAGTAGCCGGTTTTCAGGATCGGCTAGCATGGCGTCCTGCCGCGTGGTGCTAGCCTGCTGCCAAGTAGCCGAGAGCATGATGTTCCGGTGCAAGTGCTTGAGTGACCAACCACTCTCAAGTAGCTCACACGCCAAGTAGTCGAGTAGCTGCGGGTGAGTGGGCGGCTCGCCGCGAACCCCAAAGTCACTGGGCGTGCGGACGAGACCTTCGCCAAAGTGATGCTGCCAAAGTCGGTTGACCATCACACGAGCAGTGAGCGGATTCTTGGGGTCGGTAATCGCCTGGGCCAACTCCATGCGACCGCTGCCGTTCTCAAATGGCTGGCCGCCGTCGACGTGTGACAGCACCTGCAAGAACCTTCTTGGTACCTGTTCGCCTCGATTGCTGGGCTCACCGCGGCGGAAGATGACGGGCTCTACAGGGTCGGGATTATCTACTAACACCATCCCGCGTGGGGGAGCGCCAGGGTGAGTGACCTCCACGCCGTTGACTTCATTCAGCAGCTGATTGTACTTATTTCGCTGACCTTGGTCTAAGTGATCAATCATGCCATCGCGGTCCAGCGAAGTTGGTGCGGCCGGGTCCAGTAGCAGTTGCAGCAACCGCTCATCTTTCGAATCGCCCGACCACGGTGGAGCGGGGTTCTGCAAAGGTTCTGACTCGCCAGCATCCTCCGCGGCGTCAAGACTTGTTGTATGGCTCTCCGCCTGAGACTCACCGGAGGATTGCTTTGCGTCTGCAGGCTGGCTTTCGATCCACTGCCGATACACCACTTCCAGAACCTCGCCGAAGATCGCCGCGGCCTCGGGCAACGACTGCGGCTTGCGATCGCGAAGGGCAGATAGGAGGCGCTCAGGGATGGCTTGAATGGGCTTGCCATCGGCTGACTGACCGCCATCTACAGGGGCGGCAGACGTATCAGTATTCAATGCATGATCGAGCAATTGAGGAGCCTGGCTCGCGAACGAATCGGGGGGCAACAACGCTAAGTTACGGAACAGCTGCCAACAGGCATCGGGCGAGCGATCTGCGTCGATTAAAAACTGCTGCCAATTCCGCACGGCCGCTGGACGCAGCGGACCGCGACGCCCTTGAAAGGGCTTTTGATCTTCTTTGCGATACCCCGGCAGTTGCTCTGTGATCGAGACCAGGTAGTCGGCTACACGCGAGCGCAACTCCTGCTCCGTCTCCACTCGCCGCTCCTCCAGCCAGCGGTCTACCTCTTGCTGTTTGCTCGCTTTGGCTTCGAGAAATGCATCGTATTCCGCCGAAGGCTGCGGCTCACCAAGCAAGGGCAACTCGTCGGGCTCCTGCGAGCTGGCGAAGACGCCGTACAGCGAGTAGTAATCCGCCGTGGGAATAGGATCATATTTATGATCGTGGCAGCGGGCACAAGAAACGCTCAGTCCCAGGAACCCGCGAGTTACGACATCGATTTGATCGTCGATGATATCGTGCTGGCGATTCATGAATTTGCGGCCGACGGTCAAGTAGCCCATGGCGGCCAAGGATTGGCGATCTTCTTCACTCAGTTCCAATTGATCGGCGGCCAACTGCTCAACTATGAAATCGTTGTAGGGCTTGTCTTTGTTGAAGGCGTCGATCACATAGTCGCGGTAAGTAAAAGCGAATGGATAGCGCTCTTCGCGGCTGCCTGCCAGATAACCCATCGTGTCTCCGTAGCGGGCCAAATCCAGCCAGTGCCTAGCCCAACGTTCGCCATAGTGTGGACTTGCCAGCAAGCGATCGACAACTTGGGCAAAAGCATCGGGACGCGGATTCTGCTCGAAGGCAATCACTTCTTCGTACGTGGGCGGCAGACCGATCAATGTAAAATAGGCTCGCTCGATCAAGCTGCGACGATCGGCCTGAGGATTTGGCGCTAGGCCCGCTTCAGCCAGCCGAGCTCGCACAAAGTAATCAATGGGCGTGAGTTCGGCAGACTCAAATGCAGACGATTCAGGTTCGTTATTCTTGAGCCGAGGGGGCAGAGCACGTTCGATGGTCTGGTAAGACCAGTGCGACTTTCGCTGATTCTCAATTACGCTCGCGATGGAGAGAGTGTGATTGGAATTGTCCTGGGCTGGCTCCTTTTCATTAGGCCAGTGCGCGCCGCCGCGTACCCATTCCGAAAGCACTGCGATGGCCTTGTCGGGGAGTTTACTGTCGGGGGGCATCTGCAAGTCGTTATCTTGGTAGCCAATTGCCCTGATGAGCAGGCTGCTCTGCGGATTCCCTGGTTGTACTACCGGCCCCGATCCGCCTCCGCGCGTGAAATGATTTTTTCGATCCAGACGCAGTTCCCCGGATTGTTCCTGCGGCCCATGGCACTCGATGCAATGCTCAACCAGCAATGGCCGCACCTGGGCTTCAAAAAACTCTTCTGCCTCCCGACGTTCCGCTGGGGATAGGCTATCGACTAGTCCGGATTGCGGCTGGGCTGCCAGAACGCTGCAAGAATGCAGGGACAGCATGAAGCAAGCCCCTAGGACTCCAAGTCGACCGACATGGGAAGCGGTGTTTTGGCTCGCGGTTCGGTGGCTTTGCAATATTGACATTCGGATCCACAAAAACAGGGTATGAGCGTCGGCATACACGGACGATCTGGCTCCTGAAGGGGTCGCCGAACACTGGTCCATTTGCGGCGACCAGATGACAAATGACAAAGGTGGGAAGGTTTGCGAGGGCGTTTGGAGTGGGAAATGCAAGGACAAGCGGGCCCAGCTAGCAACACCGAGTATTTTACCTGACTCGCCTATCCGCGGACAGTCGACGGCCCGCGTGTCACAACCTCGCGTCTGTTTTGGCCTTTCAGGCCGAGACGACGTACGCATGCCGCGTCAAACGGCCCGTAGGGCCAGCAACATACCAGCCCAGGGCAGAGCGTCGCGGCGTAGCCGCAGAGCGTCGCCCTGGGTTAGGTGCGAATTTCCAGCAAAAAGCCCTGCAAGGGCGCAACAACCCTAACGCGAATGCCAACCTTTTGCCACGGTATCCACAGCACGATTGTCCGCAATGGTTCTTGGATCGATCGTGTGATGATCCAACGCCGCGTGTGTTTTGGCCTTTCAGGCCGTCGTGGACGGGGTGGGGTCGCTTACCCAGGGCGGCGGCAATGCAATGGAATAGGCTTCGCCTTGACGACCGCATTGCCTTGCCCTGGGCTGATATGTGGATGGCCTTTCAGGCCGCGATCGGCGAGCGCATGTTGCATCCAGGTGCCGCATCGAACGGGTCGGCCGTGGGTCACCATGGTCCGCCGTCTGTCGTTCGCGGACGATTCTTCATGGCAAGAATCCCACATCGTTTGCGGAGTTAGCACATATCTCAAAGCCATTCGTCATGGTTCCGCATTTTCCGGGCCGAGACGACGTGCGCATTCCGCGTCAAACGGCCCGTAGGGCCAACGACATACCAGCCCAGGGCAGAGCGTCGCGGCGTAGCCGCAGAGCGTCGCCCTGGGTTGAGTGTGAATTTCCAGCAAAAAGCCCTGCAAGGGCGCAACAACCCTAACGCGGCGATTGCCGACCTTTTTGCCACGGCATCCACGGCACGATTGTCCGCAATGGTTCTTGGATCGATCGTGTGATGATCGGACCGATTCTATAATCACGGAATGGAATGGTATTATCTTTGCACCATGAACTTTGGGTGTCGCGGTCGCGATGTCGTACCGGCACCATGGAACGAGATCGATGTTTTGTCCCAATTTGCAGTGAATCGACGATGAAAGAGCAGGCTCCTCTACAGTCTCCCCTCTCGCTGTCCGAACTGGAGCGTTTCTGCCACTTTATGGGGCAATCGCTCCGTGGTGGCCTGTCGTTTGTCGAGGCCTTGCGGTTGTACAGCCGCACTGGAGATTGGGACGGCCAATCTGCCATACAGGCAGCTGTTGGTGGAGAGAGTGCGGCTTCGGCGTTGAAAATATCCGGGACTTTTCCAGAACTCTTGATTGGGATGGTGGAAGTTGGAGAAGCCTCCGGAAAATTGGACCAGACATTTCTAAAACTGGCGGACTACTATCGAGAACTCATTCGCTCCGGTCGTGTGTTTCGGCAAGGTATTTCATGGCCACTGCTGCAGTTGATTGCCGCCACAATCGTATTGAGCCTATTGTTCTTTGCCCTGGACTACCTACAACGCAAATTCACGGTGCTGGTTGTTCCAGACCTGTTCGGCTTGGGTCTGCAACCACTTCAAAACATGGGCTTGGTCATTGGCTGTTCGGCGTTACTTCTGTCTGTTTTTTTCTTGCTGTCTCGGTGGTGGTCACGCGGCCGACTTCCTTCGATTGCATTTCGTTTCTTGGGCGGACTTCCGTGGATAGGAACAACCTTGAAACGGATTGCGACCGCGCGTTTTGCGTGGACTCTGGGAGCAGCCCTTGATGCTGGCACTGACGCAATTACCGCAGCGCGGCTAGCTGTGCGTGGATCAGCAAACGCGGATTATCGAGGAATCGAGAAACGGTTGTCGCAAGCCTTGCAAGACGGGAAATCATTCGAAGAGGCACTTGAGTCAACCGGAAAGTTTCCGCCCGAGCTGATACAAGCGGTAGCCGTCGGCGAATCCACGGGACAGGTGACTGAGTGCGTTCAAAGACTGTCTCTTGACTACGATGAGCAGAACGCGATTTCACTGCGTCAATTTGGCCAAGTAAGTGGAATGGCGATGTCTTTGTCGGTGGTCTTGCTGCTGGGATTCACCGTGGTGTCCATGTACGCGCAGTACCTGGGGATGGTCAGCGGTGCCCTGCGGGCAAATTCCCAATCGCTGGAACAGCTGCGTGATGAAATACTCGCAGATTCGTTGGTTGCCAATCCGCCTTCAAGCTTGGTGCTTAATGACGAACAGAGAGTCGAAGGCGATTTGGCTCGTCTAAATTCGCAAAACTCCGGACCGACCACAACCGGACTGAAAGCGCCCCAGGAAGCTGACAACGAATTGATTCAAACCCGCGATCGGATGGTCAACGAGTTCATTGAGAATAATGGCGACTTTCAAAAAATCGAATCGATCTATGGTACTCTAAGCCGCTTCAATGAACTCAGCCCGAACGACTTCCTGGATGCCATTGTGGATGGGCCAAAGCAATCGAATCCGCGGAGCCATTCTACTGGGAGGAATAGCCAGCCCGAGTCCAAGAAGCCGTAGCCCTCTTGCCATCGTACAAGGTTACTGGTGGCCGGCTATGGAGCGTGAAGCCGCTGCGAAAACATGTAGGCAGCGCAAATTCGTGCGCTCGCGCACGCATCTGGTTTCCGCGAATCTGTCATACTGAAAGCTAATCGCTTCGGTTGCCGAGTCTTTGGGTTGCGCCAAGATTGCGATCGTGCCGGCTGCCCAAGAAGGTGAGAGCCCGGGCCCCTATTCTTGCATCGTCAACTCGAGCTGGCTGGCGGCAGCCGAGTCCCGCGGAAGATAACTTCCGTAGAAGTGGCTTCAGTCGTTCCCCCATATTCAATCATTGATTTAGTCCGCAATGGCACTCCGATGACATCTTCCCTCTTGCCAACATTCCTGCAACGGCTGGCCGCACCAGATATCAAGACGATCCTTGTATGTGGTTGTGGTGGTGGTTTTGATTTTGTGCACAGCATGACCATTTATCCGGAGTTATTGCGATTGGGTAAGAATGTGATCATCGGAAGTTATTCTTTTGGTGACCCGAATAAAATAGCCAGCGCTACAACTGTGTTCGAGGAAGACGGCGTTGTAGCGAAGAGAGTCACTTCAAGTTGCGTTCCGGACGCACACTATGGCCCCGAGGTACATGTTTGCTCATTCCTAGATCAGCAATACCCCACCCATGGATCGCATTTCGTCTACGCCTACTATGCTCGTGATTTCACAGTGCCGCGACTTACGCGACTTTATTGCCAGTTGATCGAGACGCACTCTGTCGATGCAGTCGTTCTTTTCGACGGAGGCTCCGATTCGCTAATGGCAGGTGACGAAGAGGGGTTGGGCGATCCCATTGAAGATGCGGTATCGGTTACTACTGTCTCCACTTTAAAGGGGTTAAAAGCGCGTGTTCTGATTAGTGTTGGATTAGGAACGGACAGGTTCAATCATGTTTCGGACGCGTCCTCGCTACGTGCGATCTCGGAATTGACCAGACTCGGAGGCTTCCTCGGTGCCGTCAGTTTGGAGCCAACCGGCGATGGGCCTCGTCTCTACCGAAGCTGCCTGGAGCACATTTACGAACGTCAGGGATTTCGGTCTGTTCTTGCAGGCACCATAGCGTCGGCAGTGGAAGGGCATTTTGGGATGGACGAGCTCCCCCCGTTGCTGAATGAAAGAGTGATGCCCGGCCAACTATTTTTGTGGCCGCTAATGGCGATGCTCTGGGCCTTTGATGCGGAAACCGTGGCTCGTCGATCATTCATTTCGGGGTGGATCCGCGAGTGCCGGACGGTACCCGAGTGTTACCGAGCCCTGAATTCAGGGCGACAGCAACTGGGGCCACGACTGAGGAGCGTAGAAAACTTTCCACGCCATGAAGAGATGCGCAGATAGCAGGCCGCTTTGACAAGCATGAACGGTGCCGGTTGGAGGCCCAAAAACGCAGCACGATTGTGGGATGTTTGATGACACAAACTACGTTTGACTACGACTACGTGGTGATCGGCTCAGGATTCGGGGGGAGCGTCGCTGCTTTGCGGTTGGCAGAGAAGGGTTACTCCGTGGCCGTGATCGAGCGTGGAAAGCGGTGGCAAAGCAATGACTTCCCCGTCACCAATTGGAATCTGCAAAAGTATCTCTGGGCTCCCAAGCTGCGGTGCTTCGGTATCCAGGCACTTACTTTCCTGCGCGACACGATGATTCTGCATGGGTGTGGCGTCGGTGGTGGGAGTTTGGTCTATGCGAGTACCCATCTCGTACCGCCGGAAGAGGTTTTCGAAGATCCGAGCTGGCGGAAGCTCGGTGATTGGAAGTCTGACTTGGCCCCGCACTATGCAACAGCGGCCCGCATGCTGGGCGTCACGCGGGCACCATGCCAGGGCGAGACGGATCAGATGCTGCACGAAATTGCGAAAGACATGGGCCGAGAATCTACTTTCCATGCAACCCACGTCGCAATTCACTTTGGTGAGCCTGGGCAGCGGGTGCGGGATCCATATCTCGACGGACAAGGGCCAGATCGCTCAGGATGCGTTCACTGTGGAGGCTGCATGGTGGGCTGTCGTCATAATGCAAAGAACACACTGGATAAGAACTATCTTTATCTCGCCGAAAAATTGGGCGTACACATCATTCCCGAAACGGAAGTTCGCGCGATTCACGAGTTGGACAGCGGCGGCTATCAACTGGACTTGGCTAGAATAACCAAGGTTCTTCGCAAGCGCGCCCAGCCACTACGCAGTCGCGGTGTTGTTGCAGCCGGCGGTGTCATGGGAACCGTACCGCTATTGATGCGCTGCAGGATGCGAGGTCAACTGCCACGCATCTCCCAGCGGCTTGGACAGTTTGTTCGCACCAATAGCGAAGCTTTGGTCGGCAGCACCAGCAGGCGGTCCGATGTCGATTTCTCAAAGGGAATAGCCATCGCTTCGGGCTTCCGGCCAGACGACCACACCGGAATTGAAATGTGTCGCTATGGTTCAGGGCAGGATTTCATGTCTTTGCTTTGCACGATTCTGGTGCCCGGCGGACCTCCCTGGCCTCGCTGGCTGCGTTTCGCTTACGAAAGCATGCGTCACCCGATCGCATTCTTGAGATTGCTCTCTCCCAGGGGGTGGGCTCGCCGCTCAGGAGTCTTATTGGTCATGCAGTCATTGCCCAACCACATGAGTTTGAAATGGAAACGCCGCTGGTATTGGCCCTTTTCCCAAAAGCTGACATCGCGCTGGGGTACAGCGGATCGCATTCCGAAGTACATTCCCGTTGCCAATGAGGTTGCGCGACGTTTGGCCGAGAAAATGGACGGCGATGCTTCGGCCAGTATTCCAGAGGTCGTTTTCAATTTGAGCACGACAGCTCACATTTTGGGTGGTTGTCCGATGGGCCGCGACGCTAATGAAGGCGTTATTGATAAATACGGACGATTATTTGGCTACGCAAACTTCTACGTGGCGGACGGCTCGGCGATTCCCGTGAACTTGGGAGTGAATCCAAGCCACACGATCTTGGCGCTCAGCGAGTTTTTCATGAGCCACGTTCCGGAAAAATCTGTGACCGATGATGCGTCAGCGGCACCCAAGCACGATACTTGCTGAGGCTGTCTACGGGAAGATTCACAAATTTCCCGCATGGTCCGCCGCGAGAAATAACGCAAGCAAGCCGCAAGTTCGTGAAATGCCACGCCTTGGCCAGGTCCATTAATTGGTTATTGACCGGACGACGAGTCCTCAGCTGGCTTTTGCAATCGAACCAACAGCCATTGCTCGGTGCGTTCGCTTCCAAAGTGGAGCAAGCAGGGGGCTTCATCTTTGGTCAAGTTGTACAGTCCGGTTTCGACAATATTGGTCTTGTTGTCACCGACGGTAAACGAAACTTGCTGGGTCTCCTTGTTCAATGAGCCTTGGATCACCTGGTTCTCGTTGGTTGCACTGTCAGTATAGTTGCCGCGAATAACTCCCTGCTTGTTGATTGCCAGCTGAATACTGATGTCCGAACTCTGCTGATCGGGCTTGCAGAATGCGAAAACTCCCAGAGGTAGCCAGTCGCCATCAGCGGGCGCGTCGGCAGCGGCGCCTGCTTCGGCGGTATCTACAGCCTGTTGATAGTATTCTTCTGACGTGCCGACATTATCCCCGTTGACGTACACGCTGTTGTCTTCGTAGACGACGTTGTTGCCGTAGTCATAGTACACCGGCGGTTCTTCGGGATAACCGCAGTAGGTTGCAGCCGAGGCCCAAGTGCAGGCTTCCCACATCGCGTCGGCGGCCCAAGCCGTGGCTAGCCAGGCCCCTGGATAGCGGGCGTACCAACCTCTGCCGTAGACACCCCAGTGGTTAAAACCGGTGCGCACGGCGACCCCCGCACGATAACGACCCGAAGGCGAAACGCGGGCGAATCCAGCAGCCACACCGCCGGGGCCGGCGGCAATGCCTCGCGCTGCAGCCGCTCCGCCAGGACCACGGACACCGCCCACGGCTGCCGCGCCTTCGGGGCCAACTGCCACACCGCGTGCTGCACCGCCGCCGCCGGCGCCCCTGACGCCACCAGCCGCGGCAACGCCTCCTTCAGGGCCAACTCCGACGGCACGACCGGCTGTGTTGCCCCGCGGGCCCGTAACGCTGACTCCACCAACTTCGCCGCCGCCCGGAGTCTCTGTGCGTCCACGGTTTACGTCGATGTTGTTGCCGAAGGGGCTGCCGGCGTGGGTTGCTACGCCGTGCATACCTGAATCCGAAGGAAGTCCGAGAAAACTATTGAGCTGTCCGCGATTCGGTGCCGCATTATTCGCTGCAGGACCGCCGCGACCCGCACCGGGTCTCGCACCTCCACCGATTCCGGCAGGTCCACCAGCACCCATGCCGGCTCCTGGACGCGCTCCGCCACCGATTCCAGATGGTCCACCAACTCCTGGACCGGCACCTGGACGTGTGCCCCCGCCGATTCCGGCTGGTCCACCAACGCCCATGCCGGCTCCTGGACGCGCACCGCCGCTGATTCCAGATGGTCCCGGGAAACCACCGCGAGCTCCTCCGCTGAACGAAGGACCCGAGACTCCCATTCCACCCCGCGACATACCTCCGCTAAATCCCGAAGGGCCAGAGAATCCTCCACCGCGTGAGACTCCCCCGCTAAAGCCGCCGCCGCGGGCAGCACCGCCGCCTCGGCCACCCCGCCCCCAGCAATTCACCGGTAACAGAAGCCCGCATAGCAGCGCGAAGGCTGAAAGTGAGACAAAGATTTTTCGATTCATGAGAGCATGCTCCATCGAGGATTGATTTGTTGGGGCGGCATTAATTTTCGGTCTTTCGTTTCAAAACAACTTCGTTTGTGTCTGGCAAGGCTGTATCTCCGATATGGCGTGCGACGGATTGCCAGGCGTAAGCGTTGTCGTCGAGTCGCCGCAGCAAATTCACCGAATAAATGGGAGTGCCGTCCGCCGTGTAGCCGCGTACCTCCGCTGTCCATCCATCGTCAACTGGGGTCCAGATCCCGAGCGCGTGTCCACCTCCGGGACTGAAGTCCCATGACAGCACAGCGGCCATGGCGGGATTCCAGCCGATCAACTGAACCCCAGAGGTTTGCGAACCATCACGCAAGGTGGTCGTGTATTTACGCTCGATAAAGCTTTTTCCGGAAACCCATTGGCAAACCGACTCGGTGCGGTTGCCGAATTCTTCCGCCGTCCATGTTCCAACAAGAAATTCAAGGTCTTGAGTGCTTTCTTGTGCAGATGGAGCCGATGATCCGCTTTCGCGAATTGAGGCCATCAGCCACCGGCCGTCGACCTTTTCGTGGACGGCCGTGTATCGATTCAGCAGCGGAGCGGCATCGTCGCCAAGCTCTACAATGGTGCTTCCGTCTTCGATTGCGGTATGCGCACCGACCATTCGCATGGCATCAATGGTGATCCGAATTGTCGCTTTGGGATTCTTGGCAAAAAAATCCGCATAGGTCTTCTCGATCTGCGCACGCCCTTGAATTGCCAGTCCAGTATCGTCGATGTACTCGCCATCTTCCGTCCAAAGAGCAGCCACGGCTGCGGCGTCCTTTCCATCAAAGGCTTTCACAAACGCCTCGGCGCCCGCTCGGATCGCCAACAAGTCTGGCGAAAGATCGACGGTAGCATCGGTTGGCGTCGAGGTAGAATCTTGAGGTGCCGCATCTGCGTGAAACGCCATCGAAACCAGCGCCACAGGCAGGAATAAAAGCACCGGCCTTGGTATCAGTCGGATCATGTGTACACTCCCGGAATTTGCGAGGAAATAGTTGGGCTCAACGGAAAGCTGTAACCCATAACGGCTCACGCTCGAAGTAGTGCTATGCCAGGGACAACACCGGAAGACGATCCCACTGGAAACTGCGGACAGCTTACAAGTGCTTCACGCTTCGGCAGCGTTCCTATTTCTGTTCTCAAGCTCTTAATTTCGAATTTCAACGCGATAGCCCTGCTCGGCGAACTTTGCGCGGATGCTCTCTGCTTCTTCATGGCTGATGATACCCGAGATAGGAACCCCTTCGACCAGCAGTTCCACACCGTTCAGTTCCTGACGAAATTCGAGATTGTCGCACAGCCCCTGCCGCCCGTGGTGAAACGACTCCAATGCCATCTCAGCAGCCTCTTCGTTACCGGTCAGCTCAAGGCATACTTCGCCTGCTAGCCGCTCCAAACGCTGCACAACCAAGCCGAATTCCTCCAGCGTAAAGCGATCTGTTTCCGCGATTGCTCGATTGATCCTCAACAAAAGATCGCGTGTTCTCTCCCGCAGATCCATTCCAATCTCCGACCGTGTTTCAATAAATGAACGCCCGACTGCATGTTTCGTGGTTGAGCAAAGAGCGAACCAGTTCTATGAATTTTCATCCATTGTCATGGAGATCTGACGATCAAATGGCGTTTCTGAGGGAATCATGGCGGTAGTCTCTCACGAGCAGAGGTATTTGCAGCAGGGGCTGTGCGGATTTGGCCCTAGTGTGCGGCAAGGCGACGACCGGTTGGAGGCGCGGCACGGGCCGTTGCTGCATATTCTTGCGCTCGACGGCGCTCGAAGAATTGCCAACCTCGGTGTGAATACGCAAAGCCAAGCCGAGTGTACACGGTGAGTCGTTTTGACTCTTTTGAGAATGGCATAGGATTCGAAGGCGAAGTTTTACAGCGGCGGATACGATCGTAGCCGTCCATGTATTCACCGGCGATGGGAAAAATTTGCCATGTCCAAAGCCTCAGAATCGCGTGCATCCCAATTCGTGGGCTGGTCTGCAGTGTTGCTTTCGACTGCTCTCGCATCCTTTTGGGCTTTCTGGGGGATCATCGAAAACTTTCATGAGGGTTGGTATTTCGCATCGCTGTGGAAGAACTTGGGACTGATGCTCCTGCAGTACCTGAGCCCGATGCTGATCTTCCTGGCACTTGGCGTCGTCTCTGTTCAGTGGCATCGCGTGGGGAGTTTACTGCATGTTGGATTGGCCCTATGGGCGCTTTGGTTCTTCGGCTTGACTCAAGTAAATCTGACGGTGATTGCCGGGCCACTCTTGGCCATGGCGGCCGCCTATTGGTTTGGCAATGCCAAACCTCGCAATTGGGCCTTGGCAGTCTTGCTGGGAGTGCCATTAATCACCTTCGTCGCCTGCGGCGCCGAGCCGGTGTGGCGCATTCTGATTGTGGGACGCACCAACGACGGAAACTTTGGGGCGCGTATTGTGCAGGGCAATGGGGTGACCTTGGTTTGGGCGCCCCAAGGACCTGGCTGGCCAAGCGAAGGGATCAGCTGGGAGGAGGCCCTTCGCCGTTGTCGTTACTTGAACGAGGACGGCCTCACGCTGGCCACGCAACCGCAAGACATTTGGCGACTTCCAAGCGTGGATGAGGTAGTGCGTTCGATGCAACGGCGTGGGAAAAACTGTGGTGGACAATGGGACGGAGAAACCGACTTCCCGCAATATCGTGTCATGCCAGACAAGGAAACGCCTCTGTGGAATGTACATTCGAACGTCATCTATTGGTGGACCGCGGATGAATTGGACTCGGAACGCGCTTATCGCATCTGCTACAACGGTCGGATTCGGGCGACCCAAAAGAGTTGGGCTCCGGGCTATCTGGCCTTTCGAGCCGTAAAAAATCCTCCGCCTAATGATGCTTTGAACGAGCAAGACGGGCTTGAGCTATGAATCGGGAGCTTGTTGGTAGACGGCAGCGGAGGTTCTCACCTTGCGTTTCCGTCGCTATCCTGCGGGGTAATTTTTAGCTTCGTCAGAAGAATCTGTGGGTGAATTTTGGTTCCGGTAGGGCGCCCAAATTGTGATAGAGGGCAGTTTCGTAAGCTTCTTGTGTCCGGAAGCCATATGATTTTCTGGTGATCAGTTTTAGT
>JANSWS010000038.1 GCA_024743355.1 bacterium | reverse complement strand
GTGAGAGCTGGTCATTCCGCCAATACCGCCAACAACTTACGCTTTGCAGCGTTGTGGGCACGGTCGATCTGTTTGGGCGTGGCAGGATGATGCTGGGGGGATCGAGAACCTAGCATCGCCTCTGTGACGCGGCGATCGAATCGTTGGATTGCCTCTTTTGACGTGTACCTTTGGCCTGCGTGATAGCATGTCTCCAAAGTTACTCCTTTGAGACCCCGCATCGACCATCTGTAGACGGTGGACAAGTTGATTTTCTTGCCGTTGCGTTTCGGCAAATGGCTGGGAACATCCTTTAGGAGGATAAGGGTTTCAGATAGGAGGACGAAGGGGTCAGAGGACGTATCGTTCATTTCGCTGCCTCAACAGAGGGATGACGACTGTCTGCGCTTTGAAATCGCACAGGTGGACCAGAGTGGTCCGTAGTTCCCTCAGATGGGCATCGTCCCTTACACCGCTATGATTTCCGCTGGTCGCAGACCAGCTTGCGGGTCACTGGGACGTCTGTTCCGGTTCTACAGAACCGATCCCCGAGATGGGGCCCTAGTAATCGTCATCCAATGTTGACGAGAGCGACTCGGAATCGGCTTGCCCATGAAGATCATCCAATATGATCGTTCCTTTGAATATTTGAACATTATTCCCATAGCGTCAATATTTTTTGCAGCCTTCTTTTCCTAGCCGTAACGATTTGCGATTTCTATTGCTTTGGAAGCGTCCAGTTCGGCGTAATGTTCAGTCATGGATACCGATCCGTGCCCGAGTATCACACGAGCTGCCTCGATGCCGTAATCCCTTCTGAGTTTGGTTGCTGCCGCATGCCTTAGCCGATTGGGACTCCACCACCTTAGTTTACGATGCGCGCGAGCTTCTTCTTTAGTGGCACTCTTAGGAATCGGGAATGCCTTTGCGCAAGCATGGCGGACCGCCTGAGCGTAGCTTGCCGCCGTGTATGATGATCCGAGCTTCCTCGGTTTCCTGGTCCCGTTGCGAGATGCTTGATTGTAGCCGGCGCGGTTCCCTTGATTCATGGGCGTTATCCTCGATTCGCGAAGCTTTGCGAGCCTCTGTTGCTCGGACTCTGCCGGAGAAAATAGCGTATCGTCGGCACTACGGAGCAGGTATTTCAGCAATATCGCTTGGGCCTGCGGACCGAAATATATTGCCCGGTTCTTTCCTCGCCACGCAGTCTTGTGATTCGGTAGATTGGCTATCCAAACGTCGCCCGAGCGGTCGATCATGCCGGGTGTCAGACAGGTGACTTCTCCCGGTCGCATGCCAGTCAACCGTTGCAACCGGATCATATCAGCCAACACAGGTGTACAGTGCTTGATTGTAAGGTCCACGATCTCATCAGAGACTGGTTTGATCTCTGAGGCTTCCGGTGCGGTAGAACGTCCTTTCTGGAGCCCCTTTACGGCCCGGAGTGCCTGATACACTTCCGGCGTTACTAACTCGTTTTCCACACCCCAACGGAACATCCGCACAATTCGGGCAATCTGCTTGTTGATGTACTGTCGACTTAAGTCTTTCCCGGTGTACTCATTTTTGGTTGTTAGAAGAGTTTCCCGCACAGCTTTAAGCTTGAGTGGGCTGAATTCCCTGGCGGGGAGATCCAGATAGTCGGTCAAGCATTTCAAGGCTCGCCGAGTCTGCTCGGTTTCGTTACAGCGGTCCTTGGGATAATGGTCCTCACAGTGGTCCAGATAATCAGCTGCCAGCATTGCAACGGTAACGCTATCTGAGTAGCCAAATGAAGTGCTGTATTTGGCCGTCTTCCACTCATGGATCAGCCTTTTGTAAGCAGCCTTGGATTCCTTGCTGCCGTGCCGGCCTAGATAGTGGTCTTTGCTGTTGATCGTGACTACAGCCTGACCACTTGGCTTATGGAGACGATACGATGGTACCCGCTTAGACATGCGCTACTTTCCCCCTACGGTATCCGCGTTACCGGATTACTACCGTTTTTTGGGTTATCGAAAGAAGCGCTCTGACAACTATGTCAGGTAACGTTTAACCAACGATTCGCTTGATCAAATTGCAGAGGCGTCGGCGGGAGTCGAACCCGCGAATAATGGATTTGCAATCCACTGCCTTAGCCACTTGGCTACGACGCCTTGTTTCTCGTTCCAAACTTGCAGAGCGAGACATGAACACAGTTTAAATCGCCGTGAATCTTGCCCCTACAGCGTTGTTCTAATGTGGGGGGATTGGGGCGTCAAGTGTGTTTGCAACGGTTATATCGGCTCATTGAGGCTGCTAGCTTGACTGAATTCCGGCTCAATTGGTAGGCAGCCAAGGCTTGCGTTCGGCAACCATCAATTTGCCGCCAAGGGACCCTGCGGGACCGCGATCCGCATAACCTGAGCCTGGAATCCCATGGCAGCAGGTTGGAAATCCCAAGGCACATGGTTGGGAACGCCGGGGCACAAGGTTGGGAATCCCAGGTAAACAAGACTGGGAATCCAGGGGAAATTCCAAGTACGGATTCTAGGACCCGTTTTCATCCGGTTGAGTTCACCTAAACTGGCATTCCAACCATGATTTCGCTTTTCCGCGTAAGGCGAAATCGCTTCGGTTTTCGCCCCCTGCCGAATGCGTCGGCATTCGGCCTTCCCTAGAAGAGATGTGTGTGAGATGAGTGAATTGTGCGATTTCGGGCTGATCGGCTTGGCAGTCATGGGAGAAAACCTGGCGTTGAACGTCGAAAGCCGAGGTTATCGAATTGCTGTCTATAACCGCACGACGGAAAAAGTTGACGCCCTGATCAACGGCCGGGCCGCCGGCAAGAATTTTGTGGGTTGCCATTCCATCGAGGAACTGGTGGCCTCGCTCAAAAAGCCGCGATTGGTCATGACACTGGTTAAAGCTGGACCGGCCGTGGATGCGATTATCGAATCTCTGCTGCCCCATCTTGAGCCTGGCGACGTGATCATCGATGGCGGTAACGAACACTTTACCAACACCGAACGCCGCACTCAGTACGTGGAAGACAAGGGCCTGTTGTACGTGGGAACAGGCGTTTCCGGTGGTGAGGAGGGAGCATTGAAAGGCCCCAGCCTGATGCCGGGAGGCTCCAAGGAAGCATGGCCGCTGATCAAGCCTATCTTCCAGGCGATCAGCGCTAAGGTAGGTCCGAACAACGATATTCCCTGCTGCGAATGGGTTGGACCTCGGGGTGCCGGACACTACGTAAAGATGGTGCACAACGGGATTGAATACGGCGATATGCAGCTGATCTGCGAAGCCTATCACATTTTGAAGGAAGTGGCGGGACTGACCAACGACGAGCTGTACGATGTGTTCAGCGAGTGGAATCAGGGTGAGTTGCAGAGTTACCTGATCGAAATTACTCGGGACATCTTCAGCGCCAAGGACGATCAGCCGGACGGTGATGGTTATCTGGTGGATAAGATCCTGGATGTCGCAGGAGCCAAGGGCACTGGCAAGTGGATGAGCCAGCTGGCTTTGGATTTGGGTGTACCGAGCACGCTGGTGACCACCGCGGTTTACGCACGTGCCCTGTCGGCGGTGAAAGAAGCCCGCGTGCGAGCCAGCAAGACGTTGAGCGGTCCCGGTCCTCACGACAATCCTGCCTTCGCGTCGGCAACTCAGGAATTGGTGAGCGACAAGAAAGCCTTTGTCGAGGCGGTCCGCAGGGCGCTGTATGCCTCCAAGATCTGTAGCTACGCTCAAGGATTCGTGCAGTTGCAGGCTGCCAGCGAGGAGCATCAGTGGGGTCTGAACTATGGAGATTGTGCCTTGCTGTGGCGCGGGGGCTGTATCATTCGAGCGCAGTTCTTGGACCGCATCAAGGAAGCCTTTGACGAGCAGCCGGATCTCGAGAATCTTCTGCTTTTCCCCTACTTTAAGAACGTCATTGATGAGAGCCAGGCTGCCTGGCGTGCGGTGGTGATGGCATCCAAGCAATTGGGGGTTCCGACACCGGCCTTTTCCGCAGCCTTGGACTACTACGACAGCTACCGCCGCGAGCGGCTGCCGGCCAATTTGTTGCAGGCACAGCGCGATTACTTCGGTGCCCATACTTACAAACGCGTCGATCGTGACGGTACCTTCCACTCGGAGTGGTTGGAACTGCGGAAGCAGCCCGAGTCCTAACCAGCGTGGGTCGGCATGGCAGACGGTCGTGCTCGGGGTGTGTATACGCCCTGTCGCGGCCGCATAAGATTGCGGCCTGGCATCGCATGATGCGGTAAGGCCGCTCCGCTTTTTATCCTCTCACTGCTGTGACTTTAGTTGGACAGCGCCAGATTCGATTAGCCGTATGGGCGTTAGCCCCGGTTATCGAAGGGCTTAGGCAGCACTTAGCCAGGAATCGTGTTATCACGGTTAACCAAGGAATTGCCAGGAGCTTTATCGAAAGTGGCGCTGTCCAATTAGGAATCGTCGGGATTCCTTCGGCAAGCCTCGACAAGAATTTGGCGTGCGCGAGCATGCCCTAGCATGAGTTGGAGTAAGAGCCTTGGGAACTAAGCACGTGCATACGATGGTGATCTTCGGAGCTTCTGGAGATCTCACCAGCCGCAAGCTCATTCCGGCACTTTACCGGCTGCATCTGCGGGGCAGATTGCCTCACAGCACCCGCATTGTGGGAGTAGCCCGAAGCAAATTCGACGATGAATCGTGGCGTAAGCAGTTAGCCGAGTCGACCGCCCGGTATGTGGGGGACAAGTTTGACAACGAGAGTTGGCAGCAGTTCGCGGAGTCCATCTTCTATTGTCCCGGTGACATCAATTCCGAACAGGATTTCATTGCCCTCGGTCAGCGTTTGAGCGAACTGGAAGGCCAGCAGCCGTCTGACCGAGTGTATTACGTGGCCACCATGCCGCAGCTGTACGGCGAAGCGGCGGCGCAATTGGGTAAAGCCGGTTTGGCCGATGAATCGAAGGGGGCTCGGCGGATCGTCATTGAAAAACCCTTTGGCACCGATCTGAAAACGGCGCAAACGCTCAATCGAGCTATCGGTCAAGTCTTTCGTGAAAACCAGGTCTATCGCATCGATCACTATCTCGGCAAAGAGACGGTGCAGAACATACTGGTGCTGCGATTCGGTAATTCCATTTTTGAACCGCTGTGGAATCGCAGCTTCATCGATCACGTGCAGATCACAGTGGCGGAAGAAGTGGTGGTGGGACGACGAGGTGACTATTACGATCGCTCGGGCGTCTTGCGGGACATGTTTCAAAACCACCTGTTCCAATTAATGATGGTCACGGCCATGGAACCCCCGGCGCAGTACGACGCGGATTCCGTCCGTGATGAGAAAGTCAAAGTGCTGCGAGCCATCAAGCCTTTCAGCGGCAGTGATTTTGCCAACTGTGGCGTTCGCGGCCAGTATCAAGGCTATCTCGATGAAGAGGGCGTCGCCCATGACAGCCAGACCGAGACCTTTGCGGCTCTGAAATTTCACGTCGACAATTGGCGATGGAACGGAGTGCCCTTCTACCTCCGCAGCGGCAAGGGCATGAGCTGTCGCACGACGCAGATCGTGATTGATTTCCGTGAGCCTCCTCATTTGCTGTTTGGTGACGGGGATGCCGCACCGGAAGCGAACCGCTTGGTGATACAGATACAGCCGGCCGAGGGAATCCAGCTGCACTTTCAATCGAAGGTTCCGGATCAGGAAATGGCCATGCGTCTGAGCCAGCTGGACTTTCGTTTTGACAACAAGGGGTCGATGCCGGATGCCTATCAGCGGCTGTTGCAGGATGCGATGGAGGGGGACGCCAGTCTGTTTGCGCGCAGCGACGAGGTGGAGTTGGCTTGGAAGATCATTGATCCGATCATTGCCGCCTGGCGAAGTCCCGCTGCGCCGCGAATGCATGCGTATCCAGTGGCCGAGTGGGGACCGGCGGCATGTTCCAAATGGATGGCCCAGCAGGGTCGGGCCTGGTTCGACGTTTGCCCGGTATTACATTAGTCCGGATTATTTATGTAGGCCGTCAACAAGGTCGCACGCGGTCTGCGGACCAGGAGTTTCAAAGGAATTGGGCTAATCGCGGCTTGCGATTGCAACTGTACTACCGTTTGCGACCGAAGTTACGGCGCCCATGAGACTTGAGCTCTCAACCTCGAACACCGGTGAATAATCCGGGTGAGTCCTGGCCTCACGTCAGGCCCCATGTGCACACTACGAAGTCAGGCGAAAAGCGATAAAATACGATCCTTGTGGCAGAGTGTTGCGGTTTGGTGGCGTCTTTGCTGTGCGTACTCGATTAGGCTCCCATGGTTGGCATTGACGACATCGTAATCACTGGACTGGGTTGTGTTTCACCCATCGGAATTGGCCGCCAGGCTTTCCAGCAGGCTTTGTTGGACGGAAAGTGCGGTATTCGTTGCCTGTACCGCATCCAGGATGAGCCGCAGACGACTTTCTACGGTGCCACGGTCGATGACTTTAGTGGCAAGCTGTATGTGACGCCGCGGAAGGCGCTCAAGGTCATGAGCCGCGAAGTGCAGATGGCCTATGCGGCGGCCCATTTGGCGTGGCAGGATTCGGCGCTAGCCGACGCTTCGGTGGACCCAGATCGCATGGGGGTGATATGGGGGTCGGAGATTATTCCGGGTGATGAAGCGGAGTTGAACGGAGCGATCCGCGCCTCCAGTTCTCAGGGCAAGATGGATTTTTCAGCCTGGGGTCGCGAATTCTCCAAAGAAATTTATCCCCTGTGGATGCTGCGAAATTTGCCCAACATGCCTGCCTGTCATGTAGGAATTGCGGTGGACGCTCGGGGGCCGAATAATACCATCGCTCAGGAAGAAGTCAGCAGTCTGCTGGCTTTGTCCGAAGCCGCGTTGATTATGCAGAGTGGGCGGGCGGACGTGATGATCGTCGGAGCCGTAGGCGGACGGGTCAGTCCGACACGCTTGGCCTTTCGATTGCATGACTTCTACGACCAACACCCTTACGATCCCGCGACCGCGGAGGGCCCTCGCAGCGATCCGTTTGGTCCCGGACGACGCGGGATCGTTCCGGCTGAGGGAGCCGGCGCGATCATCTTGGAGCGACGCAGGCATGCGGTGGCACGTGGGGCACCCATCCTGGCAAGTTTTCAGGGACAAGCCAGTCGCTGCGGCCAGCCCAAAACCAAATACGGCGGCAGTCGGATCGCCATCAGCAGTGCCATTTCCGGAGCCTTGCGCGATGCCGGCGTCGAAGTCGCCGAACTGGATCACGTTTGTGCTCAGGGGTACTCGGAAAAGCTGTTGGACATTGAAGAGGGGCAGGCCATCCGAGAGATTTTGGGCCAGGTACCGGTGACGGCTTTTTCCAGTTACTTTGGAACTGCGGGTGCCGCCTGCGGGATCCTGGAGCTGATTGCCAGTATCGTTGGCATGCATTCTGGCAAGCGACTCGCGACCCTGCATCATCAGTCTACGGATCCGGAATGTCCGGTGCAGGTTTGTGATACTACGGTGCCGGTAACGCAATCCCGGTTCTTGAAGATCAGCCACACGGCTTTTGGGCAAGCGGCAGCTGCGGTGATCGAGTGCGAGATGTAGATTTTCTGCGAGTGCTGATCGACGAAACGGACGACTGTCCGTATCTGCCGAACGAAGTTGCTCGGATGCCTTTGGCGGTCGCCACCCAGCCGATCAATGGAGCTCGGATGGACGAGTTGTTGGAGCTCGGGTATCGCCGTTCCGGCAGCTTCTTTTACCGCACACAGTGCCCCCGCTGCAGTGCCTGCGAGGCCTTGCGATTGGATGTGCAAACATTTCGCCCCTCGCGCTCGCAACGGCGGGTTGAGAAACGCGGTGACAGTCGCTTGCAAGTGCGAATCGGCAAGCCGGAGACCGACGAGTATCGCGTCCATCTGTTTAATCTTCATCGCAGAGCGCGAGGGTTAGACCGCAGCGGCGCGACGGCCGATGAAACCGACTACAACTCCTTTCTGTTGAATGCTCCCTGCGAGTCGCTGGAGCTGAGTCTTTGGGATCAAGGTCAGCTGATTGCGGTTTCCATTACCGATGTGGCCAGCTCAGGACTGTCGGCCGTGTATTGTTTCTTCGATCCCGACGCCTCCATCTACAGTCCGGGGACCTACGCCATTCTTAAGCAGTTGCAGATTGCCCGGCACTTGGGCCTGCGATGGCTGTATCTGGGCCTTTATGTGGAGGCCAATGCGCATTTGAACTACAAGGCCAACTTCCGACCCCACCAGCGTTTGATCCGCGGTGTTTGGAATAATTTTTATTAATACTGAAATTCGGTTGGATTAGCCTTGCGACTACAAGCCGATATTGATTACCAACACATCGGTTCCTCATTCTTTGAATGGATTCCTCTGCCTTGCACCTCTCCGGCGGGTGGGGAATCGACTGAGGCCGCAACTGGACACACACCTCAAAGGGTCGTGTAGAGGAATCGCCAGGGATGGGTGTTCCCCATGACGGGATCGTTTCGTGTAGACGGTCTCCCTTGGAATGGTTGCGGTGATTCTATCGCCAAGGCCATTTGCGGAGCAGATCTTGCCGGCCGGCAGCAGTGTCGGTTGTCGGGCTCAGCCCATCGATTGCTTTGGGCCATGACGCAATTGCACTTGCCATGAGTGTGATTCGTAGTGCTTGAGCATTGTTCGATCAATCATCGTCGCCACGAAAGCTGCGGAAAGCTTTACTTTCGCGGGAGTGAAAGGCGACGATCGGACACTCATCGATCGAACCTTGCTTATTCAGCCACGAAGCGGCAGGCCCGGGGCGGGACCAATGGGTACCTCCTGAGGAAAGGAGCCGGAGACATGGTTAGTGTCTTTCTTCCGCTCACGAAGAGCGTCTTGCTACCGCTACTGGTTTATGCAACCAGTGGGGCCGGAAACAATCTGGGTGGCAAAATCTCGGAACGCGTCGATCTGATTGAACTGAATCACTTCTACGACGATACGGGTTGTCATTCGTTTGATCAGGTGATTTTCTACGAATGGTCCCACGACTATTCGCGTTTCCATGTGATTGCCTGGTGTTTGATCGAAAACGATCCCGCTCGCAAGCCCAGGCGGGACGCTGGGCGGGGAGACTACTACGTAAGTTGGCATGATCGGGATGCCAATGTGCAGCGTGAAGTTCGATCGCCGCTGTTCCGTGAAACATGGAGTCAAGTCGATCCCGAGCGGGCGAACAAACAGCTGTTGGAAGAGAAGCACCGGATCAGTCTATTGCGGTTGGAGCCCAACCAGCGCTGACCAACCGATTTGCGGAAAGTCGACTCACGTGGCGGCCGACTGTCCTCGCAGGTCATTCCACCGCCGAGACTTCAACTCGCTGCGTGGGAGGCTTCCGGGGGTGACCAGGGAGACTGGTATGCGGAGTCCAAGTCGGACGCTGAGTCTTTTTTCGAGCTCGGTGCGGGTGTTTTCGTCGGCTTCGATTTGAAGTTGCAGCTGGTCTAAGGCTCCCTGGCTTGTGACCAGTACCTGGTACTCGGAGATTTCCGTCAGTTCGCGGACTACGGCATCGATGCTACTGGGGAAGACGTTCACACCGCGAATCGTGATCATATTGTCGGTTCTGCCCACCACGCCTTGAGGCAGCCACAGAAAGCGGCAAGGGCCGTCCAGCGGACGCTCTGCACGCACAGCATCGCCGGTACGGTAGCGAATCACCGGTGCCCCGGTGCGACCCAATGAAGTCAGCACCAACTCACGTAGGTCGTCTTGCTGGTTGGGATTTGCGAAGGGAAGAAGTTCGGCAATGAAGCTGGTTTCGATAATATGTAGGCCTGGGCGATCCAGCCAACCGAAGCCCCAAGGACCGATTTCCGTGGCTCCGCTGTGATCGACGATCTGAGCCTGCCAAAGCTGTTCGATGCGGTCGCGTACCGCGGGCACGCTGCCTCCCGCCTCGCCAGCCACAATGATCTTTTCGACCGCCAGCGAAGCGAGTGAAAAATTCTCGCGTTCCGCTACTTCGGCCAGGTGCAGTGCGTAGGAAGGCGTGCAACACATCACATTGGCGTGGCACTGCTGCATAAACTCCAAGCGGGCGATGGAGGTAAGACCGCCGCCAGGGATCACCAGCGCGCCGCGGTCCACGCAAGCTTGATGAGCGCTCCAGAAACCGATGAAGGGGCCAAAGGAGAAAGCCAGGAATACGCGATCGCCGGGCTGAATGCTGGCGGCTTCCAAGACATTCTGCCAGGTCCATGACCAGCGCTGCCAGTCGCTGGCCGTGTCCATTATGATCAACGGCTTCCCAGTGGTTCCGCTAGTGCGATGGAGCCTGGAGTAGGCGCGGGTCGGAAACGTGTGGTGACGGCTCACGCCGTTGGCAGCGTGCTCCGCGCTGGCTACCAACTCTTGCTTGGTGGTCAGCGGCAGTTGCTGGAGTGCCTCAAGTGAATCCAGCCTTAGATTCCCGACGCCCAATTTCTCCCGATAGAACTCATTGTCCGGCAGAATAGAGCTAAAAAGCTGGTTCAGCTGTTCCAGTTGCCAAGCTCGTAATCGCTCCTCGTCCCACTGCCAGGATTGGCGAATATCGGGAGCAACCCAGGAGGAAGTCTGGCTGTGTGGTGTGGGCGAGCTCATCGAGTCAGGCGGGCTTTCTATTGTCGGATGTGTCAGGAATCTTTTCGTTTTTCCGCTGCCGGCATGGGGCCGCGTGCTTAGCAGCGTTCTAGAATGGACGTTTCACCCGCCGGCAAGAACATTGGTCGGTGAGGCTCGCACAGGAACTGCGGGCCCCGTACGGAAGGTGCCCATAAGGAAAGGTGTCCCGTATGGAAGGTGCCTGTGCGTTGCGGTTTTACGAGCACCTTGGCCCAAACAGGAACCTTTGTCAACTTGTCGGGTTCCTTCAAGGTACTCTTGTGTCATCAACTTCCCATTTTGGAGTCTGGAGCGATTCATGTCCTGGAACAAACGGCGGATTTTGAGCGAGATGCGCGAAAGCGGGAAGTTGGATTCGTTGAGCGTGTTTACCCGCAGGCAGTTTGCCCGTTACGCTTCCTTCGGGGCAGCTATGCTGACGATTCCTGGTGCATTTGCGGAGGAGCTGGACAAAACCCCCGACATGGCGGAGGGGCCCTTCTATCCCGACCATCTGCCTTTGGACACCGATAATGACTTGTTGATCGTCAATGATCAGATCACACCGGCGGCTGGTGAAATCACGCATTTGTCCGGCCGCATTCTGGATAAGAAAGGCCAGCCTGTACGCAGTGCCTTTGTTGAGATCTGGCAATGCGACACACATGGATCGTATCTCCACTCGGGAAGCAGCAATCGCTCCCAATACGATCAGAACTTTCAGGGCTACGGTCGCTTTATGACGGGCAGATCTGGCGAATACTATTTTCGCACGATCAAGCCGGTCCCCTACCCCGGCCGTACACCGCACATTCACTTCGCCGTAAGCGTCAACGGCCAGCGATTGTTGACTACGCAGATGCTGATCAAGGGGCATCCACAAAACGAGAGCGACGTCTTGTTCCGGCAGATTCAGGATCCGGCTCAACGAGCATTGTTGGTGACGAGCTTTGAGCCGCTGCCCGAGTCACGGCTGGGCGAGTTGTCGGCAAGCTTTGATCTGGTATTGGGTCAGACACCCGATGAACGCATCGAAAAAGTGCGCGGGGGCATCAGCAAGCCTTTGGTGCGCGGCTAATGCCTCATCCGAAGACTATCAGCCGCATTGGTTTCAGCCGCGCTTGTTTTTTGGTTTTCGTCGCTTCCAAGTCATGGCTTCCTCATTTCAAGATGAGAGCATTTTTAGGAATGAAAGTCGCCGATCGCTCCGTGATCGTAGCGTTTTCCAGCCGAGGCGATATGGTAAGGCTTAGACAATAGTTTGGCTCTCGTTGGAGAATCTAATTCAAAAACGATTCCCGACGAGTGTGCCGAACTTTTCTCCTGAGATCAACCTGCTCATGGTGTCTCCGCGATCGATGGGTTTTCTGGCCGATGCGCTACGATCGCGGAGCGATCGGCGACTATGTCACATCAGGGTGATGTTGTCTCTGTGGATGACTTCTTCATAGGGACAATGTCCCAGCACTTGGGCTATGGCTTCTGACCGCAGGCCGCAGATCTGTTTCAACTCCCGGTCATCGTAGTTCGTCAGACCGCGGGCGAATTCCCGTCCATGTTCATCGCAAATCGAGACGACGTCACCTTTCTCGAAACTGCCTTGAATCGTTGCAATTCCAATGGCAAGCAGGCTGGGGCCCTGGGTCTTGATGGCTTGGGTTGCCCCGGCGTCGCAATGGATCGCGCCCGACACCTGGGCTGTAAATCCGATCCAGCGTTTTCGCGGGCTCAGTCCGCGGGATTGTGGCAGAAAGAAGGTTCCCAGGGTTTCACCCTGCATCAAACGTATCAGAACGTTATCAGTACGGCCGCTGGCGATGATGACGGGTGAACCGCTGCGAGTGACAAACTGGGCGGCTTTCAATTTGCTGAGCATTCCACCCTTGCTGATACTGGTTGCCTTGCTGGCAGCGGTTCCGCTTGCCAGCTGCAAGGTTGACTCGTCGACTTGCTCAATGGTTGGTAGCACCGTGGGTGGTGTTGGCCGCCCGGCATCGGGCGCGTTGGGGTTCTGATCGTAGACGCCCTCGACATCGCTGAGAATGATCAGGGCGGGACGTGTAAACAGCCCCGCGACCATGGCGGCCAGGCGGTCATTGTCTCCAAAGGTTGTCAGCAATTCATCCACAGAAACTGAATCGTTTTCGTTGATGATGGGAATGGCTCCCAGATCCACCAAGGCTTGCAGGGTATTGCGGACGTTGAGGTAACGTTTGCGATCGTCGAGATCATCCGCGGTGAGCAGCACTTGTGCCGCATGATGGCCGAGTTGCGAGAGCTTCTTTTCGTAGGCCTGAATCAGATGAGCTTGGCCTACCGAGGCCACGGCTTGCAAGCGGGCGATATCCGCCGGGCGTTTTTTTAGTCCCAGTTTCCCCATGCCAGCGGCCACAGCCCCACTGCTGACCAGAACCACTTGCTTGCCCGTTCCGGACAACCAGGAAAGTTGTTCCGCCAGATTGTCAATGCGATGCAGATCCAACCCGCCGTCGGCGGCCGACAGCACGCGCGAGCCAACTTTGACGATGATCGTATGTTGTTTGGCCAAAAACGAACTGCGGTCGGTGGTGTTCATCGAAGCCAGTGATATTAGATGGCCAGAAGTTTTAGGATCGTTCAGTAAATAACTGTCGCCATTCGCTCCGCGAAAGCTGCGGAAAAGTGGTACTTTCGCGGAGCGGAAGGCGACTATCAAACACTCATGGATCGAACGTTACTAAGGCGAACGGCAGATGGATATTTGCCAATCGTAGCCACCGTCGCCAGACGGTGGACGCCGTCCACCACGCTCTGGCGAGCGTGGCTACGTGTAAGAATTCATCTGCCGCTTGACTTAGTGCTTGGGAAGTTGGTGAGTCAGTATGGGCTGTTAGGCCAAGCTAGCGTCCCCTTTTCCGTTACAGATTATCTTCCAGGACGCGAGATTGAATAGGTGACCGTTTGGGCACTTAAGTTGGCAGTTGCTGCTAGCGATCAGGCGGCTAAACTATGGAGAGAGAACCTGTTGCTCTGCCGCGGAATTCCATGGCCAGGTGGGCTCTTGAAGGATGACCTTTTAAAGGATGACGTGAAGTCTTTGCATGATTTCAGGCGTCCAGGTGAATTAATGTCTTTCCGATTCGTGTCTGTCGGACGATTGCGTGGTAGTTTGCCTGCCATGCGAGTATTGCAAGGGGCTAGCCGCAATCCATGAGTGAGTTGCACCACGAATGCGGCGTTGCCGCGATCTATCATTTGCCATCTGCCGATCCCAGTCCACTTTGTCCGGATCAAGGTCCGGACGAGATCACGCGACTTCTGCCACGTATGTTGCAGGACATTCAGAATCGCGGCCAGTTGGCAGCTGGGATGACCACCTATCATGCCAGCCGCGCTAATCTGCTCGATACTATGAAGGATGTAGGTACGGTCGCGGAAGTGTTTCGTCTGTCGCATCGCGGCAAGAGTGAAGCCTTAATGCAGGAGTATGCGGGGAATGCCGCAATCGGGCATGTTCGCTACGCGACTTGTGGGAAGGATGATCGCAATTACGCTCAGCCTTTCGAACGTCAGCACATCCACAAGCACAAATGGTTCAGCTTTTGCTTCAACGGGCAATTGGCCAACTATGCGGATTTGCGAGCCAAGCTGCTCAAGGAAGGTGAGCATCATTTGGCGCGGGATACCGACACGGAGATCATCATGCACGAGCTGGGCCGGGAGTTGTCCAGCGGCGCGCCGGGGCGTGATATCGCCGACGTGTTCTCCAAAGTTGCGGAGGAGTTTGACGGTGCCTATAGCCTGGCTTTCCTGAATGCCCGTGGCGAGCTGTTGGTTGCTCGGGAACCCTTGGGAATCAAACCCTTGTGCTACGCCCTGGAAGGGCCCTTGTTCGCCGCCGCCAGCGAAAGTGTGGCTTTGCTGAATCTCGGTTTTCAGCCGGAAAGTATTCGTTCTTTGCTGCCCGGCCACTTGGTTGTCGTCAATCCCGAGGGAGTTCGCATCAAACAGTTCGCTGCTTCCAAACGCACCGCGCACTGCTTTTTTGAATGGATCTACTTCGCCAATGTGGCAAGCACCTTGGATGAACGCAGCGTGTATCTGTCGCGGACAAGATTGGGCGAGGAGCTGGCGCGGTTCGAGGTGGCTGAGAATCGGGTTGTGATCGACGAGGATACCATCGTGGTTCCCGTGCCGGATACCAGTAAAGCCGCTGCGGATGCGATGGCATTTGAATTGGGGATTCCCAGCCGGGAAGGCCTGATTCGAAATCGCTATAGCGGGCGAACTTTTATTGAAGGAGGACGGGCGCGTATCTCCAAGGCTGCCAGCAAGTACACGCCGCTCCGAGAAGTCCTGGAGGGTAAGCGAGTTTTCCTGGTCGAGGATTCGATTGTTCGTTCGACCACCATGAAGGTCTTACTTGAGAGGATTCGACATCTCGGCGGTGCTAAAGAGATTCACGTTCGTGTCGCCTGTCCACCCATCGTGGCTCCGTGCTTCTACGGCATCGACATGTCAACGATTGACGAACTCTTTGCCCCGCAGTTCCTGGAAGAAGACTCGGTGTTGTTGAGCGAGGCGGCCCAGCAGCGGATGGCCGACAAGTTAGGCTGTGATAGCCTGCGTTACCTGCCCGTCTCCAGCATTGCACGAGCCATTGACCTTTCCGAGGAGCAGCTCTGCCAAGCCTGCATTACGGGACACTATCCAACCGCCCATGGTCAGCGGCTGTACAACATTGCCATCGATCGCCGCGGGCAAAAGCTCGCCGGCGATGGTCGAACTTATGAGCAGCTGGCAAGCGGAACCCCGCTCAGAACTTGATCCCCGCGGACTTTTTTTCGGCAGGTTCGAACACAATGGAGATCCAAGGCGGTGACGAGTCACCGCATTCCAAAGACTTTGCACGGGCGCATAGCACTTGGCTGGCCAACCTCGGCCTGAAAGGCCAGCAAGATACTAGCCCAGGGCAAAGCGCCGCGGCGTAGTCGCAGAGCGCCGCCCTGGGAGCGCGGCCACCACGGGTTGCAAAGCCCTGCACGGGCGAGACAACCCCTTGAGCGTTAAGCAGCTTTAGCCCTCTTGCCGGCCAGCCGCGCAAGGATGTTGCGGACTCAAGAACTACCCACGTGGGGGCCATGACCAACGTTCGTCCGCCGGCTGGCGGACGTTGCAACCCCGGGCGACGCAGTCTTCGGCGAAACCGAAGTCGCTTGCCCGGGGCTGATCTGTTGCGCCGCCTTCGGGGCTTCTGAAAACGTTTGATGCGCCATGGCGAACCATGCGCGGTTGGCATATTGAAGAAGTTCGTACACAAAGGAGATCCAAAGCGGTGACGAGTCACCGCATTCCCAAATTTGGAGTGCTTTGGATCTACCGCGGTGTCCGAGTTTTTAGAAGCTCTCGTCGTCCAGAGCTGAAACGACGGTTTGTTGGTCATTACGTGCTCCAGGTACTACCTGCGTGACGTTGACCTTGCTGCGTTTCAGTTCTTCGATTTGCGAAGCCAATCGCTGGATGAGATTCGCAATTTCGGCTCCAGCCTCTTCACCGATCTGGACCGATAGAGCCTTCCTGGCGTTGTAACTCAAACCATTCTGAGGTTTCATGTTTGTAGGACTCCAGGTGTAAAGTCTGAGCAACGTCTCTTTTCTACGTTACTCAACGGTTACGCTTTTTGCTAGATTTCGGGGTTTGTCGACGTCGCAGCCACGCAAAAGGGCTATTTCGTAAGACAGCAATTGCAGCGGGATCGAGGCAACGATCGGCTGCAGAAAGTCTTCAACTTGCGGAATGCGAATCACGTTGTCGGCCAGTCTGGCAACCTGAGGGTCATCATGGTCGACGATGGCGATTACGGGGCCACCGCGGGCTTTGACCTCCTGGAGGTTGCTGAGTACTTTCTCGTAGACAGTACCTTGAGGGACGATGAAGACGGAAGGCGTGTGTTCGTCGACCAGAGCGATAGGACCGTGTTTCATTTCGGCGGCCGGATATCCTTCCGCATGGATATAGCTGATTTCCTTCAGTTTCAGAGCACCTTCCAGGGCGGTTGGAAAGTTGAACTTCCGACCGAGGTACAAAAAGTTGTTTGCGGTGTGGTAGTGGGCTGCGATTTCCTTGACCTGGTCATGGCAGGCGAGTGCTTGCTCGACCAGGTGTGGCAGCCGCTCCAATTGCTCGATCACTCGTTGTCCAGCTTCAAAGCTTAGATGACGCAGGCGCCCGAAGTAGAGTGCCAACATGGTCAGCACGGTTAATTGAGAGGTAAACGCCTTGGTGGAGGCGACACCGATTTCTGGTCCGGCATGCAAGTAGATGCCGCCGTCAGCCGCCTGCGCGATGCTACTGCCAATCACGTTGCAAATCGCTAGCGTATGGTGACCCTTGCGCTTCATTTCGCGCAGCGCCGCCAGGGTATCAGCGGTCTCTCCGCTTTGCGTAATACCGAAAACGATGGTGGCGTGATCGGTGGGCGGATTGCGGTAGCGGAGCTCACTGGCGTACTCGACTTCCACTGGGACTCGAGCGAGCTCTTCGATCAGGTATTCCCCGACCAGCGCGGAATGCCAACTGGTTCCGCAACCGGTCAACACGATCCGCTGGACGCCGCGCAGTTGCTGGGGAGTCAGGTTCAGTCCCCCAAATTTGGCCGTGGCATTGTCGCGATCCAAACGCCCTCGCAAGGCGTTTTGAATCGACTGGGGTTGCTCGTAGATCTCCTTCAACATGAAATGGTTGAAACCTTCCATGTTCACGTCGACGGAATCGGAAGACAGCACGTGGACATCGGGTCGAACACGCCCCTGATCGCGATGAAGCACTTGGATGCTTTCCGGTCGAATGACCGCTACCTGATGGTCGGCCAGGTAGACGATGCGATCGGCGAAACCGACCAAGGGTGAGGTATCGCTGGCGACGAACTGCTCTCCCTTACCGACCCCGATCACGAGGGGACTGCCGCAGCGAGCGGCAATTAGCAAGTCCGGAAAATCACGGAACATGACCAGCAATCCGTAAGTTCCACGCAGCTGGCTGACCGCAGTTTGAACAGCTTCGACACAATGCTCTACCGTGGGCTCCCCGCCCGCTTGCAGTTGAGCGTAGTGATCGGCGACCAAATGTGCGATGACTTCCGTGTCCGTTTGCGAGACAAACTCGAAGCCCTTCGCTTGCAAATCGGTTTTCAGTGATTCGTAATTCTCGATGACACCATTGTGCACCAAAGAGAGAACACTACGTCCTCCGGAATGAGGATGAGCGTTGATTTCCGTTGCGGCTCCGTGAGTGGCCCAACGCGTGTGGCCGATACCGAGTCGGCCGCGGATCGTGCCTGCCGCCAGAGCGGATTCGAGCTGTGCGACTCGACCGGCAACTTTCGTGGTTTGGATCCGGGGGGAGTCGCTGCTTAACGTGGCGATTCCCGCGCTGTCGTAGCCGCGATACTCCAGACGCTGAAGCCCGGTGATGAGGAATGCACAGGCATCGTTATTTCCGGTGTAACCGACAATTCCGCACATGGGATCTGATCCAGCAAAGGAGCGACAATCTGATTTCTCGTTTCGGCCTGCACGGGCTTGCCGCTGGGGCCACAGGGACACCAAAAAGCGTCTCACACAATCGGCAGCCTGCATCCAAAGTCAGGAGGCGGGGTCTAAACCGCAGAAATCTCCCAACTTAACAGTGGTCATCAAGTGCATCGTGTCAATCTGCTTATCGACAGCTTTGGACGAAATCTACTTGCGAAAGTCGCCCAAGCGACATGATCATCGCATTGTGCCCGAGAATGGGCGCATAAAAAAACCCGAGTTCATGGACTCGGGTATTGTGTGCTCGGCTTAAGCTAGCGTTTCGTCTTTTTGTGTTTGGCTCCGCCCTGGCGGACCTTGTACCGCGGATTGCTCTTGCAAATCACATAGATTCGGCCTCGCCGCCGTACGACTTGGCAATCAGGATGGCGGAACTTCAGGGCTCCGATGGAGGATACGACTTTCATGGCTCTCGCCTCAAATCTCTATTTATAAGTCTCGGTTTTCCGTTGAAATGCGATCAAATTCCATTCTCGGGGGATCTTTTATCACCGAGCGTTCGCTGGCGATATGCGAATCCGACCCATTGGAACGCAAAATTTTAGGGGCTCTGAGGCATTCCGCAACACCAAATCCACTGCCTGGCCGCCACAGGGATCCGATCGTGGTGGACATCAGCAGGCGGTTGGCATCCGAACGCAAAGCCCTCCCAAGGGGCGAAATTGGGCGTGGCGTGGCTTGAAGGGCTCGCCAAGCTGGGGTGTAGGTTCGACCACGGTGGCTCAAATTCCAGGCCAGAAGTTTCACGGTCCTCCCGATTCGGGCCGCTTTCTTCGTCCAAGACTCTTTGGCCAGCCTCCCTGTACAGACTCTTTGGTTGGGGGCCTTACCAAACACCCCTGCTGCGTTACGATTCCGGGCATGAGTCACGGATTGAACCCAGAACAGAAAAGCGCAGTCGAGACCCTGGCGGGGCCCCTCTTGGTATTGGCCGGGGCTGGGTCGGGAAAGACGCGCGTAGTTACCTTTCGCATTGCCAATCTCATCCGCAGTGGAATCAAACGCGAACGGATTTTGGCCGTAACCTTCACCAACAAGGCTGCCCGGGAAATGCGGGAGCGGATTACGGCCATGTTGGGAACCCGTAAACGCCCCTCGCGTTCTCGCTCGGCGGACCGTCAGGAGCAGCCCGATGGACCCGTGATTGGAACCTTTCACGCCAACTGCGTGCAAATTCTCAGAAGGCACGCGAAATGTCTGGGGTATCCCGAACGATTCGCCATCTACGATCGCGGAGACCAGGAATCGGTCGCCAGGGATGTGCTCCGAACCTTGCATGTGCATAGTGGCATGCTGAAGCCGGGCGATTTATTGAGCCACATCAGTCGCTGGAAGAACGCGGGCATTGGGGTGGATTCGGCACTTGACCACGCTCGCAGCGATGCGGAGCACGTGGCGGCCAGCGCGTATCGCCGATATCAGCAAGCGATCAAACTGGCTGGCGCCATGGACTTTGATGACTTGCTGCTGATGACTGAGCAGCTGTTGCGCGAATTTCCCGAGGTCCGCAAGGAAGAGGCGGGAAGATTCGACCACATTCTGGTGGACGAATATCAAGACACGAACCAATCCCAATACGAGATTATCAAGTCGCTGGCCGGAGTGCATCGCAATCTTTGCGTGGTGGGCGACGATGATCAGTCGATCTATGGTTTCCGCGGTGCCGAAGTGCGGCACATTTTGAACTTCAAAAGCGATTGGCCAGATGCCAAAGTTGTGCGACTGGAAGCCAACTATCGCAGCACGGCACCGATTTTGGAGATGGCCAATCGGCTGATCGTGTTCAACAAGACGCGTCATGACAAAGTGCTCAAACCGGCGAGAATGGGAGGCAGACCCCCAAGAATCCTCCAGTTCAAGAATGAAACCGAAGAGGCCGAGAGCATTAGTCAGGAGATTCGTCGACTGTTGGACCGAGGCGTTCGAGAGCCCAAAGATGTGGCGATTCTGTTTCGCACCAATGAACAACCGCGGGTTTTTGAAACCCAGTTACGAAAAGCCAAAGTGCCCTATTCCTTGATTGGCACGCAGTCCTTTTTCGATCGTCGAGAAGTCAAGGATTTGTTGTGTTACCTGAAGATCATGGACAATCCAAAGGATGAGGTTTCACTGCTGCGGATTATCAATGTTCCGCAGCGTGGTATTGGTGCTAAGTCGGTCGAAACGTTGCTCAGCCAGGCTGTGTCCGAGGGTTGCAGTGTTTGGGAGGTCATGCACCGCAGCCCATTGGTATCAAGCTTGCCGACGGCCGCTCAGGCCGGTATCGCGTCTCTCAAGCATTTGGTCGAGCGGACGCGGAACGAGTTGACGGACGACAGCGTTTCGTTGGCCAGTGGAATTCATCGACTGATCGACGGTTTGGACTATCTGTCGAATCTAACGCGGATGTACCCCAATCCGGAAGAGTCCGAGGCGCGGAAGGCGTCCGTAGAGGAATTTCTGAATGCCGTCGGTGAGTACGAGGCGGGAGCCAAACAGCCCTCGCTGTCCGGCTTCTTGGATGACGTTGCCTTGGCGGGTAAGGAATTTGGGGGTGGTAAGGAGAAGCAGCAAGGCAACTCCGTGTCGCTCATGACCTTTCACAGCTCCAAGGGATTGGAGTTTCCGATTGTTTATATGGTAGGAATGGAAGAGGGCGTGCTTCCGCACCGGCGTTCGTTGGCTGAAAATTTTGACGATGTGGAAGAGGAACGCAGGCTGTGTTACGTCGGTGTGACCCGAGCGGAAGATGAGTTGACACTATCGCTGCCATTGTCACGCATGAAGTGGGGCAAACCGCGTCCGACTTTCGTCAGTCGCTTTCTGTATGAGTTGACTGGACAAGCTGACAATCCTAACCGCCGTCGGGCCATGGACGGAGCCCGCAAAGAAATCGCATATTCGAAACGAGCTGCCAACCGCAAGCCCGGCGAAGCGAAAGGCGGGAAGCGCCCCGCCAAATCGAGGCGATCCTAACTGGACAGCGCCACTTTCGATTAGTCGTATGATTTTTTCCCTATTGGTTGGCATTACTCCGAGAGCAACTGGGATAGGCGTCAGCAGACAGTCTGCCGGCTTTTCCGTCAGCCTTTCGCCAGATCTTTGGCAATCCGTCGCTTCCGGGGTTCTGCTCGGCTTTCCGAGTAGAGGAGATCTTACCTAGCCGGAACGGCGCGGAGCTTGTTCCGAGCCTACGAGGATCCACCGATCAATATTCGAAGCGCTTCGGGAGACAAACGTTTTGCCGTCTCTTCCGTCAAGAAGCGTTTTTGATCGGTCTGCTGCGGTTGGTCTCCGCGGCAGAAGTAAGAGTGGATGGCGCGACGCGGGCTCCCAGTTCGATTGGTGGTGCCGCCGTGCCACAGGTGTGCATTGAAAAGAACCACGGTCCCCGCGGGGGCTTCAAGCAGATCTTCTTCCGGATGCGCGGCCCAGACATCGGTCATGGATTCCGCGGGTGTTTGTCCGAACCAATGCGATTTGGGGACAAAGCGGGTCGCCCCGTTCTCGGCGGTGAAGTCATCCAGCAACCAGATCGAATTGCAAACGCGGTAGTCTCCCGGAGCCACTGCCTCGTGCCAGTCGACATGCATCATTTGTTCCCCGGTTCCCGGTCGGGCGGCTCGGTAGTTCAAGGAGGAAAGTCGGAAATCGTCTCCCAGCACACAACTTACCGCTGCCAAAAGCCTTGGATGCAAGAAGAACTGCTCAAACACGCTTCCCTTATTGACGAGGTTTGCCAAACGATCCGCGCCGCTTTCCTTGGGATGGCGAATGTAGGGTGAATCATACAGCTCGGAGCCGGCCTGGTCGCCCTCCTGGGATAGCAACTCGGCCACCCTGTTCCTGGCGGACTCCAATTGACTCTCACTGAGCAATTGGCCGAGACACAAAAATCCCTGTTCGTCCAATTGGCTACGCTCCACCTCACTCAGGGGCTGCAGTTCTAAATTTGAGTTCATAGGACTCTCGCTTTGCAATCCAGGCGATTTTCAAGTCGGTGTTTGGAAGATGCTTCGGCTTGCCAAAGGGATCCTCGATTTGTCTGGTCAGGCAGGCCAGGCTTCGCGGCCCACCGCGGCAACGAAATTTCCCCTACGATTCAAAGACGAACCGATCAAGTTTCCGGCGGGCTTTCCGTCTTCAAGCGGTAGCACACGGCTTCCTCCGCATTGCGAACGTACAGGCGGTCGCCGACGACTACAGGATGGTTCCAGGTCTTGCCTTGCAGGGCTTGTAAGCGCCCCAGCTCTTGATGTTCGTCAGGATTGGCTTGCAGTAGAACCAGTTCGCCTTGTTCGCTGAGAACCAAGATCGCATCGGAGTCCGACAGCAGCAGCGCTTGCCCCTTACCATAGCGTCCGCGTTTCCATTTTCTCGAGCCATCTTGAAGGTCCACGCAGGCGAAGATGGAGTCATCAAAGCCGTAGATGTGTCCTTTGTGAACCAGCAAATCATTGAAGTCTGGTTTCATGTTGCGCGAAGTCCAAACTTCTTCGGATGTCAGCTGTCCGTCGGACTCGCTAATCTGAATCATTCGCGTTCCGGTTCCCATACCCGTGGGGATCAGAATCTTATCCGGCTCGATGAGCTGTGGCTGCAAGGCCCGATAGCCTTGGTGTTGCCACTCGTGTATCAGTACATTTTTACCTTGCTGTGGATCGATCAGTTGGGCGCCTTGGTCGGTCAGGATGGCCAGCAGTTCGCGTCCCGCGATTTCGATCGTTTGCAGTGAGCTGTACGACTGGGGGCCGGCGGGTACTGTCCAGCGAATTTCTCCTGACGCGGCATCCAAGGCCACGATTCCTTTGTCTTGCTTGTTGCCGGTATGCACGGCAACCAGATCGTCGAAAACTGCGGGTGAGCTGGAGAAACCCCACATCGGAGGCTCGCAGTCAGCGACCTCACGCAGATCGACTTTCCAAATGGACGCACCATTGGAAGCATCCAGGCATTGCAGCCAGCCCTCCGCACCCATGGCATAGACTTTGCCCTGAGCGATTGTCGGCGTGGCCCGCGGCCCCAATCCGCCCAAGCCTTCAAAGAAGCGTGAGGGTTGCTCATGGACCCAAACCTGTTCGCCGCTGGTTGCGTCATAGCAGACCACGCATTCATTATCGTTTCGCTGTTCTTGGGTCACTAGATAAGGTTCAGCGACTGCAAACGAAGACCAGGCTGGACCCAATGGGATGCGCCATAGTTCCTCGGGCGGTTGGCTGTTCCAGTCGGTGGAAAACTGCAAACCACTTTGGCTCCCATCCCGCCGCGGGCCGCGGAAGCCAGGCCATTGTGGCGAAGCGAAGGCGGCTAAGTCGGCCAGCGACGATGCTTGACTACCATCGCCGGACTCGAGCTTGGTCGCGAGAAACTCCTCTTCGGGCGTTGGCTTCCAACGCCAGTCGAGACCAAAGGCGAAATTCCCCCAAACGCCATCGTTGCGGAACAGAGCGGTTGAGCCTGCAGCCAGAAAGCCAAACAGCAGAGCGATCAGGGTTCGCCGAAAGCTAAGCAGACGGCTGCACAAGATCGCTCCCAATGCAAAGCCTCCGATACCCAGAGGAATGGTCATCACCGGTACGGTGGGGCCCTGCATCGTCTCGTCCAAAAGGACGAATACGGCGAAGAACATGGCGAAGATACCGACCAAACCGATGAGTCTTTCCTGCCAGGCCGCGCGACTGAGCAATAGCCACCACAGCACTACCAGCATCCCAATCAACAAAGGTCCAAAGGCGGCGACCATCCAGATCATCGATGGCCCGTCTTCCACCAAACCTGGAACGAAGCGGGCAAAAATCATCAAGCCCAGCAAGATGATGGGAATCCATATCCGCAGCGGCTTGTAATGGTTCAATTCGGCAGCCACGTCCGTGGTCTTCCGGGGTAATGCATCTGCAGACATGGCGATCACGCTTTTGAAAAGAGGAAACAAACGGATTGAATAAGGCGAGCACTGTCGAGCGGTGACCGCCGTGAACTCACGTTGGATCGCTCGTTCAAGAACCAACACCTTTGGCTTTGCGACAAAAGTGGAAAACGCAACCTCGCAGAGCGAAAGGCGAGTACAGGAAATTTTCTGACCGAGCGTTACCTATTCGACGCATTCTGGAAGAAATTGGCAATACTCGGCAAGCAAGCTCGATCTCGACAGCGTGGCTGCACTGAGTGCGGACAAAGCTAGCTGCGGGTGTGCCTGCATGATGTCCAGATGCACTTCGCACATTTTTGTTGCAGTGCGAAGTCCAGGGCATCTTCGATGGTTTGGATCATCCACAGGCTCCCCGGCCCAAGGTCCAAGCGGGTGGGCACAAAAAAACGGCGGACCTGGGTCCGCCGTTCGCGATTGTTAAATTTCTTCCGTGAGCGGCTTAGTACATATCGTGGTCGCCGCCGTGGCCCTTGCCGCCTTTGTCAGCCTTCGGCTTTTCTGCGACCAAGGCGTCGCTGGTCAGCAGCAGAGTGGCCACGCTGGCAGCGTTGGCGAGTGCTGTTCGCGTTACCTTCGTCGGGTCAATCACACCGGCCTTAACCAAGTCCTCGAACTTGTCGCTCAAGGCATTGTAGCCTTCATTACCCTTGGCTTCGCCAACCTTCTCGCAGATGATGCCACCGTCTTTGCCGGCGTTTTCCGCGATCATGGTCAAAGGTGCTCGGCAAGCGCGAAGGATGATGTTGTAGCCGACTTGCTCGTCCTGGCTGAGTTCTGTTGAGGGCTTCACGGAGGTGCTGGCCCGCAGCAAGGCGACACCGCCACCTGGCAGAATGCCTTCTTCGACAGCGGCGCGTGTGGCGTGCAGAGCGTCCTCCACGCGAGCCTTCTTTTCCTTCATTTCGCTTTCTGTGGCAGCGCCCACATTGACCTTGGCAACACCACCGGCCAGCTTGGCCAAACGCTCGTCGAGCTTTTCACGATCGTAGTCGCTGGTGGTGTTTTCGATTTCACGGCGGATCTGATCGATACGAGCCTTGATATCGGTGCTCTTTCCAGCGCCTTCGATGATGGTGGTGTTGTCCTTGTCGATGATGACCTTCTTGGCACGCCCCAGTTCGGCCAGCCCAACAGACTCCAGCTTGGTGCCGAGGGCTTCGAAGATTGCGGTACCACCGGTCAGGATGGCGATATCTTCCATCATGGCCTTACGGCGATCGCCATAGCCGGGTGCTTTGACAGCGGCGATATTCAGTGTGCCTCGCAGACGATTAATCACCAGCGTGGCCAAAGCTTCACCGTCCACATCTTCTGCGATGATCAACAGCGGCTTGCCCTGCTGTACCACCTGCTCGAGAACTGGAACCAGATCCTTGATACTGGAGATCTTCTTCTCGAATACCAGGATATAGGGGTCTTCCAGAACCGCTTCCATGCTCGACATGTCGGTCACGAAATAGGGAGACAGGTAGCCGCGGTCAAACTGCATGCCCTCCACAAATTCCAGTTCCGTGTGCAGGCTCTTGCCTTCGTCCACGGTAACCACGCCGTCCTTGCCAACTTTCTCCATCGCGTCAGCCAGCAAGTCACCGATTTCGCGGTCGTTGTTGGCCGCGATGGTGGCGACGTCCGCCATTTCAGCCTTTTCGCGAATCTTCTTGGCCATGGAATGCAGCTTGGTGGTGATGTCAGCCACAGCTGTTTCCATCCCAGTCTTCATTTGAATGGGATTCACGCCGGCTACCACGGACTTGAGACCTTCATTGAAAATGGCTTCTGCCATGACGGTAGCAGTGGTCGTACCGTCACCCGCCACGTCACTGGTCTTGCTGGCAACCTCGCGAACCATGCGGGCTCCCATGTTCTCGTAAACGTCTTCCAGATCGATTTCCTTGGCGACGGTCACACCGTCCTTGGTAACCGTTGGGCTGCCGAAGCTCTTTTGCAGGATCACGTTGCGACCCTTGGGGCCGAGCGTGACTTTCACGGCGCGGGCTAGTTTCGAAACACCACGACGGATAGCTTCACGAGCTTCCTGGTCAAAGGCGATAATTTTGGGCATTGAATGACTCCAAATGTGTTCAAGTTGATTTGAATGGTTGCGGATGGAACAGTCTGAGACTGCAACCGAGCCGCAATATGAAAGTTTGAGTCGCCGCTAGGGCGATGTTCAGTACGGTTTGCTGGAGAGCACCCCAGCCAGGATTGCTAGCAGCCGCATGGGTTGGCGGAAATTCCGCAGCCATCTCGAGCCGAAAGCAGAGCTACTCGAGAGCTGGACTACTCCAGAACTGCCAGAACGTCCCCCTCGCTCATCAGCAGATACTCGTCATCACCGATCTGGATGTTCTCGCCAGCGTAGGAAGTGAAAAGCACTTGATCGCCAACCTTGACCTGCATGGCGCCTCGGCTTCCGTCGTCCAGCAAACGCCCGTCGCCAACACTGATGATGGTGCCTCGGGTCGGCTTGTCCTTGGCGCTATCTGGCAGGTAAATGCCCCCTACGGTCTTTTCCTCAGATTCGTCTCGCTTGACAACGATGCGGTCACCTAGCGGCTGAAGATTGACCTTTGCGGAAGTTTTTTTCTTGGTAGCCGTCGCCATTTAGGCACTCCTTACAAATTTGCGGGTGAAATTATCGGACCAATTGGACAAAGCATCCGGAGCACCGAGGGAAAAGCGGTTTGCCAAGGCGGACGCTCAGCCAGTCAAAAAGGCACTTGTATTTTCGAGTTCGACCTCGAATGCAAAGCGTGTGCCAGAAAGTACGGATCGCCTGAGGCCGCCGAAAACGGCTCGTCCTCGCTTGGTATGCCGCGGCTTCTGCCAAATTGACACACGTCGAATGATGGATCGAACACGCCTGCTTCTGGGCTTGGCGGCACTGTCGCATGCGGGCACGGCATCCGGGGGACACTGCATTCCTCGGCACGGCCAGTCGGAGGTGAGGAGCCCAGCCATGGTGTGAGAGCTCGTGGCGCGAGTGAAAGCTGCCTCCGTGAGTCGGGGCTGCGGTTCCCCGGGGTGAGTTGTGGCGCAGCGGGCGCCTAAGATTCACACTTTCGCAGCCGATACATCAGGAAATGAAAGGATCCCATATGTCGCGATATACGATCGAAGAGTTCGTCCGAGCTACCGCTCAGGACTCCAGTGCCCAAGATTTCTTCACCCTTGAGAGTCCCAGAATGCTGGAAGTCAATCTGGACTCAACGGTGTGGATCAAAGCCGGTGCCATGGTGGCCTACGTGGGTCAGATGAAATTCACCCGCGAGGGTCTGCTCGACAAGGGGCTGGGAACGCTGCTCAAACGCAGTATGACCGGTGAGGGTGCGAAGCTCACCAAGGTCGACGGACGTGGGAGATTGTACTTGGCCGATCGCGGCAAAACGGTGCAGATCCTGCGGCTCCAAGGGGAGTCCATTTTCGTCAATGGAGCGGATCTGCTGGCGTTCGAAAGTTCGGTGGACTGGGAAATCAGAATGATGAAGAATCTGGCTGCGGTAGTTTCGGCCGGGCTTTTCAACGTGCGTTTGAGCGGGCATGGCTTAATTGCCATCACCTCTCATTTTGAGCCGATAACGCTGCGGGTGGAGCCCAACTATCCGGTGAGAACCGATCCGAATGCGACCATCGCCTGGTCGGGAAGTTTGTCCCCCGAGTTCAAAACGGACGTGACCTTGAAGAGTTTTTTTGGGCGCGGCAGTGGGGAATCCATTCAAATGGAATTTGCCGGCAGCGGGTTTGTTGTCGTGCAACCCTATGAAGAAACAGGTTTAGGGCACGACGTCAGCTGATCTTGGCTACAATAGCCGTGGATTCAGCGGCAACCATGGCAAGCAATGCATCGACCGGCCGGGTTCCGCCGGCGACTAACTTACGAGAAAGCGCAGTCAGAGTGGCCCATCCGTATACAGATCAACAGCTGCAAGCATATTTGGACGAATCTCTGTCAACGGATTTAATGGCGTCCATCGAGCAAGATCTGCGTAGCCAAGACGCGTTGCGGCAGCGGCTGGTTCAAATTGCGGGAATGCGCGAGGCTGGTGTCCACGGACTGGGGGAAATCTGGCGGCGAAACCGGCTGAGCTGCCCTACGCGCGAGCAGTTGGGCAGCTATCTTCTGGGCGCCATGGCCGAGGAAATGTCGGATTATGTTCGTTTTCACTTGGAGACGGTTGCTTGCCGACTTTGCATCGCCAATTTGCAAGATCTGGAGAACTGTCGCATTGAGCAGCGTCAGGTGTCGCAGTCGCGTCGGCAAAGGTACTTTCAAACGAGCGTTGGTCATCTGAATCGCCGTTCGTCGGGTTAGAGCGACACGCAGCCGGTGGCATGCAGAGGCGTCCCCAAAGTCCCAGTAGTCGGATCCAGCTGGGGCTTCAGGCGGCAGCATTGGCGTCCTTTCCGGCCGTTGGTCTGGCAGAGGAGGCTTCGATTTGGGCTGTCAGGCGATCGAGAGCCACCATTAGCTGGTTCCAGTGCGTCAACGTATCGAAGGTGTCCAGCGATTGCGCGTCTTCGCGGTCGAAACCCAGTTCACTGATGCGGAGGGTGTTTCCCAGCACCATGATGCCGGAAAGTAGCATTTCGCCCTCCTTTTGCTCGGGAGTCAGCTCGGCGTCTTCATAAACGGGAACAACCTGTTGCAGGGTCTTGTGGACGACCCACAGGGCGGCTTTTTCCGCGTCATCGGCTGAAACCACACAGCGTACATTTCCGCTTTCTACATAGAACTTGGCCATTTTGGGGCTCCTGTGTCCAGTGTTTCCGGGCGTTGGCAGGCCGAAAAACCATCCTTCTTGCCAGCTCGGAGACTGGCGGAGGTGCCTGCGTGTTATTGGATATCGCAGGCAGATCGACAACTTTGGTCCTGGCTAAGACGGAAATCGATTTTCTGGTAGGTCTGGCGTTTCTTCCCCGATATTTCAGGGAGTTTGGCGGAACAAGGCGGGCCTTGAAGGGTTTCTAAAGTGGCGTGCTGGAGATCCGTGTACACCCGCTGGCGTTGAGTTTGTCTGGAATTGGCCGCAGTCAGGGTGAGAAGCCGAGCTTCTCGGGTAGATCATTCCGCTTGCCGCCTTTTCGGGCGGCTTCTCCCGGGTTGGCTCCGGTAATCGGCCAGAATTCACGCTGACGAAGTCCGCCCGCGCAAGTAATATAAGAGTTACCTACCTCTATCCTTCCCTAATCCACTCTGGAGTCTCCGATGACCTCGAGGCATCGCCAACAAGAAAAGTCCACCGGACGTGTGTTATTGATCGTCATTGCGATCATCGCCTTGCTAGGTGCAGGCGTGTATGCCTGGAGCGAATTCGGTGGATTTGGTGGTGCTCGGTCGGAAGACGCGATTATCACGGAAGCCGTTGTTCGCGCGCCCTTTGATCACATCGTGCTTGAGCAGGGTGAGGTCGAGAGTAGCAGCAACATCGACGTCGTGTGCGAGGTGGAGTCGCGAGGTACTGGTGGCGGCACCAGCGTCTTGTGGGTCATCGATGAGGGTACTTACGTCAAGAAGGGCGATAAGCTGGTCGAGCTGGATTCTTCTGCCCTGGAGAACGAGTTGGCCACTCAAAAAATTGCGGTTTCCAGTGCGGAGGCTACGGTCATCAGTTCGGAAGCAGCTGTGCGGACCGCCGAAATCTCGCTCCAGGAATACTTGGAGGGAACCTATCTGTCCGAAAGAAAAACGATTCTCAGCGAAGTCGCATTGGCTCAGCAGGACCTGAGAAAAGCCGAATTGAATTTGGCCAGCGCCGAGCGTTTGGCGGCCAAGGGGATGATCAAAGGTCTGCAGATTGAAGCCGAAGAGTTTGCGGTCGTAAATGCGAAGAACATGCTCGAAGCGGCAGAAGCTCGCTTGAAGGTGTTGGACGAACTGACCAAGGAAAAGAATAAGGTCCAGTTCACCAGCGATATCGAAGCGGCTCGTGCAAAGCTTAAGTCGGACGAAAGTGTATTGGCCGAAGAACAGACGAAATTGTCCGATATCGAAGATCAGATCAAGAAGTGCGTGATCTTTTCGCCCGCGGAAGGCGTGGTGGTTTACAACAACAAGTTTAGCAGCCGCGGTGGAGCGGAGTTTGTTCTCGAGGAAGGTGCCAGCGTTCGCGAGCGTCAAGTGCTCATCAAGCTTCCCGATCCATCGAAGATGCAGGTCAAGGCTAACGTCAATGAGTCTCGGATTACGCTGATCGCTGAGGGGATGGCTGCCAAAATCAAAGTCAGCGCGGTGCCCGGCGAGTTGTTGGCACGCGTCAAACGGGTCAACAAGTATGCCGAGCCCGGAAGCTGGTTTAGCTCGAGTGTGAAAGAGTACGCGACCTATATCGAAGTGATCAATCCGCCACCGGGAATCCGCACGGGTATGACTGCCGAAGTGCAGATTTTTGTCGAGCAGCTCGCGGATGCCCTGCAAATTCCCGTACACGGCGTCTACGAGTACAAGGGGCACCATTTCTGTCTTAAGCAAGATGGTCCCGAACAATGGTCGACGGTCGAGATCAAGATTGGCGCAACGAACGACAAAATGGTGACCATCGAGGAGGGGTTATCCGAGGGCGACGTGGTCGCTTTGAATCCCCGCAAGCACTTGGCATTGATGGAATTGCCCGAAATTGAAGACGTGACGGACCGCGAACGTCTGAAGGAAATTGGTTCGGATGCCAAGGAGCCCGAAGCGCCCGAGAAAACCGCGGAAGGGGGACCTCCTGGCGGTGGCGGTGGCGGGTTCGACCCCAAGGCGATTGCGGATCGTATCTTTTCGTCGGCCGACGCCAATAACGATGGGAAGCTCGAAGGAGATGAGCTGAATCAAATGCAGGGTCCGATGAAGGATCGTATTCAATCCATCGATACCAATGGGGACGGAGCCATTGAGAAGTCAGAGATGCTGAAGGCCTTTCAGTCGTTCTCGGGAGGTAGAGGCGGTGGAGGACGCGGAGGTCCTGGTGGTCCCGGCGGCGGAGGTCCTCCCGGCCGATAGTCATCACCCAACTGCTGCTTAGTAACCTCCCAACGAGATGCGATCCTATGTCCAATGCCTGTTCCATTCGTGATTTGAAAAAGGAATACGTGCTGAAG
>JANSWS010000266.1 GCA_024743355.1 bacterium | reverse complement strand
GTCCACCGTCTGGCGAACTAGTCCACCGTCTGGCGAACTAGTCCACCGTCTGGCGACGGTGGCTACCTTTTGGGAAGCCATGCGCTCGGACGGTTTTGCTGGCGAAAAGCGGGCCATCTTTCCAAACTCGCCAGATCAAGACGTAGCCGGCTTGGCCCCGGGTAACCGCCCCCCGAAAGAATGATTGCCAGGGTTTTATTGGAAAGGCCTGGGAGGCCGGTTGACAGTGGAAAGTGGAGCTGTAACCTATTGGCCAGTTTTCTTAAGTTACCCAAATAACTTAACCGGATTTGTTGCCGCGAGCGTTAAATTCAATTCGCGGGAGCAATACGTTGAGTTTGTTTGTACACGAAGAAATAAGGCGGACTGCCGCCAGGCTGGCTCGCATTCGAGCTTTGGTAACGTGTTGATGACCTTGAGGAGGTATCCATGAATCGACGATTGTTAGCGGTCGCTGGCTTGGCCATGCTCTTGACCGCGGGCTTTGGAGCCCAAGACGCTTTTGCTTTCCGTCACGGCTGTGGCGGCAAGCGATGCGGTGGTGGTTTGTTTTCCGGTCTTCGCGGCAACAGCTGCGGCGAAGCTGCTGCTACTTGCTGCGACGTTGCTCCCAGCTGTGGCGAAGCCGACAGCTGTGGCGGTAGCGACAGCTGTGGTGGTGGCGGATTGTTCGCTCGTCTGAAGGCCAAGCGAGCTGCTCGCAAGGCTGCTAAGGCCAGCTGTGGTTGCCCTGAGCCAGCACCTTCTTGCTGTGCTCCTGCTCCGACCTGCTGCCCAGAGCCAGCACCTACCTGCTGCGAACCAGCACCCGCATGTGACAGCTGCAGCGCACCTGTCAGCACTTGTGGCGGTTGTGCTACTCCCGAGCCCTGCTGCGGCGGTTGCGCCGAGCCCGTAAGCGCTTGCGGATGCAGCGCTCCGGTTAGCTCCTGTGGCGATTGTGGCTCTTGCGGCGGTGGATGCGATCCTTGTGGCGGAATGGTCATGACCGGAACCATCATGAGCGGCACCATCAGCAGTGGCTGTGTGAATTGCAGCGGCACGATGGACTCTGGCGTAATCTATGAGAGCGCCGTTCCAGCAGAAGCTCCTCCAGCTCCCACGCCTGATCCAGCTGCTGACGCACCTTCCGCGTCTGACAGCCCCTCAGCCTAATTGAATCTTTGGATCGCGTCCAACAGACAAGCAGCCCGTTTGTCTGTGGATGCGAATCTCGAATACAACCGCGGTCAGCTTTAGCTGGTCGCGGTTTTTTCGTTCCGATCCGGTGACTGGGAATGCTAACGAAGCTCCACCGAACAAAGACACCGGGCTGTATATCACTGCGGCACGCTTTTGCGAAGCGTGCCTTCTGAGCTAGAGCTTCGAGCAGCCGGTCCCACCGAGATGATCTTGGACCTACTGCTTTCGCCGAGTACTTGATGGGCTGCTAAGTCGCATTCATGGACCTAGCTGGGGATGCGACTGTAAAAATTTGCGCCAGCTCGTATCGTCGATTTGGCTTCCCTGAACATCACAGGATTGCAAGCCTTTCAGTGAGCCAAGAATCTCCAGAGCCGCGTTGGTAATCGCCGTATTCGTTAGCCAGAGCGTCTTGATCGAAGTATTATCGCGAAGCACTAGCAGATCCCTATCGGCAACCTGACATCCACTCAGGTCGAGTTCTTGCAGATGCGGCAGTCGAGCGGCTACCGGCAGAGCTTGCTGGCCCGTAACCGCGGTCCCCTCCAGACTCAGCCTCCGCAGCTCTCTCAATGAGTGCACCGCTTGCAGGTCCGCATCACTGAAGTTGCTGAATGAGACGTCGAGCCAATGCAGTTCGTCCAAAGCCCTCAGAGATTCCCAGCTGTTACGGCTAAGCTGACTGCCACTCAAAACCAGATCTTGGACCGGCGCTGCGGACTTCAGCAGGTTGGCCACATCCACTTCAGTAACCACCATCAGCTGTTGGTAAGCGAGCTTGGCTTTTTCTTCTGTTTCCCCGAGAAACTCAAGCAGCTTCTCCGATTTATTCTGCTGCTGATAAATGCCTACCAGCGATTGTATAAATCGTTCACTGGCTCCATCTCCCAAGCGATTCATGAAGGCATGTGTCAGTCCCGCAGCGTGCGTATACAATCGCGCGATTGCTGGGTCCGCTTTCCAAACCTCACCGCCAGCCGACGTGAATTCCGACCATAAGGGCCAGTAGCCGTCGCGCACCGCGCGATAGCGAGCCGTCTGCATGCGTGGACTTTCCCAACCCCCCAAGGACCAATAGGATCCCCACTGGCGGAAGGACTCGATATACAGGGCGATGCCTTCCAACATCCATATCCCTGAGTCCACGCCTGCCTCTGCCCGAGCGTCGATGCTAGTTGCTTCTAGCAGCAACTGATGTGTCAACTCATGAAAGAGCGTGGCTTGCAAGTTCTCCGCGGGATAGAAAAAGCTGGTTTTTGCCGAGGGATTGTAGTAACCCACCGACACTCCGATGTTCTCTTCGCCCACGCCCAACACCTGCAGATACTCCTGACGATTGGCCAGCAGCACCACCCGCATGCGATCGTGTCGGGGCCAGGGCTTATACCTTCCCTGCACTCGATCGGTCAGCAGCCCGGGCGGAGCCCACAGCGGATAAAAGACTTGCGACCAGAGCAGATAGAATTCCTCCAGCTGACGGGCGATAAGCAGGCTGTCCGCGGCATCCGCCTTGGTCAGAAGGGTGAAGTGGGGCGTCGTCAATTGGCTATAGGAGCCGGCTGGCCAGCCAAAGTCTGTCAGTGTCTGGCGGCCCCGCACAAGTCGCGGGCGGACATCCCGTACAGAAGCTAGCTCACCCAATAGCTGGCGGGCTGACTCGTGATTTGGGTCCTGAGCCAGCGTCTGCCAAGCCAAACGATAGGCCGCTGTCTCGTCGCTCTTGGCCTGCGTCAACAAATTTCCATAGAGATGCGACGCATAGCGTTCACGAGCCGACCGGAAGTGGCGTTGCCAGCTACTGAGTTCCGCTGATTCGCCGTTCGCCTGGCTCCTCATTTCCCAATTTTCGCTATCGGGCAGGTAGTAGAGTTGCCGATCATCGCGTGTCGGCGGGAGCCATTTGCGGGAAAGCAAAGCTTGCTCTTTCAATCCCAAACGATCGCAAATCTCAGCCAACCGTTCGAGCTCCGCGGCAAACTCTCTCGCGTCGAGCTCTTGCTGCTCCGCATTGGAGACCTGTGCCTCGGCAGTCAAAGCCGACAAGGTACAGCACAGAAAAAGTAACAACCTGATCACGATTGGTTAGATTTCCCGAAGACTTGTGGGAATGCGATCGTCATGCTGATTGACATTCAGATCTACGGTTCGAGAGAAATATCACCCATATTGTAGATGCTGAATGGGGAAAGGCTGAAACAAAAGCTAATTCGACCGACGGATGCTTCGCACTGTTGGTACCAGATCTCTTGCCCGCACGTGCCAGAACCAATTTCATCCCGAAGGTGTTCGTTGTAGCTTTCGACCACGCTCTGGCGAGCGTAGCTACCGTCACCCGTAGCTACCGTCGCCTGTAGCTACCGTCGCCAGACGGTGGGAGCCTCACGCAACGCTGCACGCCCACCCCTGTACTTGCCCACCCACGCTCTCGACCACGCTTTCGACCACGCTTTCGACCACGCTCTGGCGAGCGTAGCCACCGTCGCCAGACGGTGGGAGCCTCACATGGATCAGCGTGTGGGACCGTCGTCCGACCGCTGAGCCGAAAGCGGATTGCGCTGTGATGCCGACTGATGCAAAGCAGGTTCATCGATCCCGTCCCCATCAAAATCGCCCACGATCACGCTGCCATCTCCCGTCTCGAGCAGGAATACCTGGTCGGTTGCATCGATCCTGCCGTTATGGTTCGAATCCACGATAACCTGATTTCCACGAACTATGCCGATCTCATCTTGCGGATCCAAATCGAAGTTGCCAACGATGGGTAGATCTCCCATTTGGCCGAATTCAAATTGCCGATCCTTTTTGGGATTCAGCTTGCCGTCTCCGTCCACATCGAGGATCCAGCGGCCATTACGAAACGTGCCGATGGTGGCGATGCCATCGCCATTGAAGTCGCCGCTGACAGCCAACGATTTCCCGCCTCCAAACTGGAACACGTGATCGATGACATCCGCACGTGGTCGTCCATTCTGCGTGCGGATGATTACTCGAGATTCGTCTGGAGCTTCATCTTCGGTGGGTGGCAGATTCTTAGGCTTCGTTTGGCCTTGGTTTTCCGGATCGGGCAAACCAGGCTCGTGGGCCAAGGCTCGCTCATCGCCATCCCACTTGCGTCCAAAGATACCAACGTCATCCTTGCCATCTCCATCCCAGTCGCCAACCACTGGCTGATCGCCGTGTGTGCCGAGCCGGATCCAAATGTCTTCCTCGTCCCAGCGACCGTTTCCGTTGAAGTCGATAAACCACTCACCATCGATGAACAACGCCAACTCATCGAAGCCATCACCGTTGAAGTCACCTGCAAGCGGCTTGGCACCGGGAACATCGAAAACAGAGACTTCCGCCGGAACCTCTCGGTTAGGATTGAGACTGACAATCCGCCAAGAGCTGTTCTGCATACCGGTAACCGACCAGACGTAGAGATCCAAGCGTTCCGTGAGCTTGGCTAGTGTTCCCTCGTCAACCGTTTCCCCACCGCGATGCCCACGCGGATAGCCACCATTGATGACGCTCAGGTGCCAGGTGGGCGGAGCATCGTGTCCGGCTCCCACGATCAGTGGCAACGGAGCCCAGATTGGGAAATCTTGCGTCAGGAAAGGAGCCGGACCACGTGGCGGCGGCAGTGGAACATCCGGACGGATGGGTGTGGGTGAAGGGGGTGGCAAGGGTGGTGTTGGCGGACTGGCCTGTACAATAATTTCACTGAAGTTATTCTCCCGCGATGCCTGGGCGGGATTGACGGCTACTGCCAGGATCGCATCCGTTCCAGGATCGGCGCCCGGAGTTGACAACTGGATAAGTGCCATCACGGAGTTAGGAACCGTTTCGCTCTCCCCGCGGTTCACGGGATAGCCGGTAGTCGTACCAGCCGTATCGATACCGTCTTCAAAGCCCTCAGGCTGCGATTGATAAATGTGGTAGGAGCCAGCGCGGATGCCGGGGAAAACGAAATAGCCGGAGGCATCGGTCTGGACTCGAATAGAAGGTCCTTCGTAGAACCCTGGCAGCGCCCGTGAACTCTCGACAGGAGCTCCCGTCAGAGTTCGCAGCTCGACCCACACACCCGCAATGGGCGCGTCATCAGCAGTCCGTTGGCCATCACGCACACTGCGAAGGTCCTCGGGAACCTGGCCGTCGGAGTTGACGATCGTATCGCCATCTTGGAAAACGTAGCCAGAGATCTCGGCCGGAGGCACTTCATAAAAATCCGCATCTCCAACGACTTGTCCCGGTCGCAGCGGAATTGCCGCAATGAGATCTTCCGTGGAGGCGGTACCTCCGGTGGCTGGTGCGATTTGACCACCCTGGAAGTAGCCACTCGGTTGCACCTCACGCACGGAATAGATTCCAGGCCTGAGATTTTCAAATTCGTAGCGGCCCTGGGCATCGGTTTGTGTCGACCCTAGCAAGCGGCCTTGCGCATCCAGCAGTTCAACGCGAACGTTGCTAATGGGACTTTCGTTGGCGTCTTGAACCGCATCAAAATCAAGATCTGCGAAAACGATACCGCCCAAAGTCGCTGGCTCAACTTCGCAAAAGTTATAGTCAACCAGATCGTTTCCTGGGCGGAGATCGATGCTGGAGATTACATCGGCCAGGGAATCATCTCCCCCGCCGGTGCCAGCTTTTTGGCCACCATGAAAATAGCCACTAGGTTGAATCTCACGAACAGAGTAGCGTCCAGGCCTGAGATTGTTGAAGCTGTAATTACCTTGGCTATCGGTTCGCGTCGTGGCCACCAGCGTGCCGTTGGCGTCAATCAACTGCACTTCCACGTTGGCAATTGGCCGTTCATTCGCATCCCGGACGCAATCTTCATCGAGATCCGAGAATACGATACCGGCGATCCCCGCAGGCTCAACTTCGCAGAAGTTGTATTCTCGAAAATCTTGTCCCGGGCCGAGTTGAATGCTGGAGATCAGGTCTGTTTGTGAATCATCTCCGCCTCCGGTTCCGGCTCGTTGTCCACCGTGAAAGTAGCCGCTTGGCTGGACTTCTCGAACCGCATAGACGGCCGGTAGTAGATCTGTGAAACGGTAGCGACCTGAGCTATCGGTCTGAACGCTATCCAGAACATTGCCTTGGATATCCAGTAGTTCTATCGTGACTCCGGCGATGCCGGTTTCGCCGATATCAAAAACACAGTCACCGTCCAAATCCGAGAAAACACGTCCCGTGATGCTACCCGGCAGTATCTCTCCAAAGTCGTAATCCACACCGTTGGACCCGGCTGGCAACAGGATGGCGTCGATCACATCGCCTGAGGCATCGGCTTGCCCAACCACTTGACCGGCGACTGTTCCCACCGCCGCTTGGCCAGGGCGATAGCCACTGGGAGTGACCTCAGTCAGTCGATAATTGCCGGGCCGCAATCCTGTAAACTGATAGACACCTTGGGCATCGGTACGTGTCTCCGCGACTCGATTCCCGGCCGCGTCCCACAAAGTGATGCTTACGTCGGCTAAGGGCGTTTCGCCCGCTTCACGACGACCGTTGTTATTGATGTCCAAGAAGGCATGCCCGTTCAACTGGCTTGGGGCAACCTCACAGAAAACATATTCTCGGGCCGAGACGCCACCACCAATGATAATCTGTGTAATCTCATTGGGGCCCACAACTTGACCACCGTGGCTGCCGACTTGAGCGTCTCCCTCAAGAACCCCAGTCGGGGTGTACTCTGTTACCGAATAGGTACCAGCCCTGAGATTCTGAAAGCTGTAGCCACCATTGCTATCGGTTCGCGTGCTGGCAACCAAATTTCCGGAAGCATCGCGAAGCTCAATCAGCACACCTTCCATAGGTTGCAACTCGGCTTCCTCGTCGAAGCAGTCAAAGCCGTCGGTCAGCAGGCGAACTCGTCCGCTAATGGAAGATGGCAGGTTCTCAGCAAAGTTCAAGTCTGTCGCGTGCAAGTCGCCTAAGGGCAGGGCAATCTGTGTCAAAATGTCGGGATTACCGGCTACAGGCTCACCAATCGGACTGCCGTTGAGACGCCCAATCGAAGCTCCCACACTGTAATAGCCAGTCGGTTGAGACTCGCGGATTTGATAGGTTCCTGGCTGCAGCGCCAATTCCGTTCCAAACGAATAGCGGCCTTGATTGTCCGTGGTGGTCTTGTGTCCAGTGGACACGAAGCTTCCGCCTTGCAGCCTGAAGAGTTCGATCTCAACTCCGGACAGCGTTTGTTCGTTAGCCTGTCGTACTAAGTCCTCATTGGCGTCTACATAAACGAAGCCTGACAGCGAGACCGGCTTGGGGGTCTGCAAAACTTCCAAAGTTGCTCCAGCACTACGATCACGTTTGCCGCCCTCATTGTCGCGAGGCAACGGTAGCCCGGTCGGGTCGAGCAAGTCGTCATAGCGGTTGCGAAACCGAGATTCGCCCCCGGCATCTTCGTAGTGTGGGGCTGTAAATTCAGCGTGTAATTGCGCGTTTTGGAACTCGACACCGGATGTGATGGGGTCAAAGTTGTCATTCTTGACCGCCAGGTCGGTCTCGTTCGGATCAAAGAATTGCACCTCATCCACGTCAATCGAAAACACCAACCTGTCGCCAGCAACGAAGTTCGTAAAATCGAGCACCAGCCGGGTGGATCCATCCTGGACAGTCGCCGTTACCGTCGCGGAGGGATTGCTTGTTTGCAGTTGTTCAATTTTGAAGGGGTAAGCGTGATCAGCTCCCAGTCCGCCTTCGATGGTATCAAAGAACACGTCGCCTAGATTGAAGCCGTCACCGTTCATATCTCCATCCAGAACCAGGCGTCTTAGCTCCGTTCCCGGTGCACCGCCTTGGAATGTGACATAGAACAGGTCGCCATGAAGATCACTCCCTAAATCCTCCTCCACATAAACGGCGCCAATCTGAATCGGATCCGCTGCCATCATCTGACGGGCTTCCATATACTCCAATCGCGGCGCGCGAACTCTCCGCAGAGATTCGCCATCGCGGCGACCGCCACTGCGGGGATAGCCAGTGCGGCTTCGCTTGAGAAGCAACCACGTCAACCGATCGACTTGTTTCTGAAATAGCAACGAATCCCTCCGTTTGCCTTGCGGCAATTTGCCTAACGTATTCTCAGAAGCGTGTCCATTTTGATCGGCGCACGCGAGACAGGCTTGCCAAAGTACTGAATCCCAGCGTCAATCATTCCCAGGTCCCAGATGCGAATCGTGGTGTCGAAGGATCCGCTGGCCAGTAACTCCCCACATGGGCTCATGACGGCTACCGTGCCAAAGTGCCCTCGTAACTCCGCGACTTCTTCCTCAATGGAGGCGTCAAATAACCGGATCGTGTTATCGGCCCCGGCAACCGCGATCAAGTCGTTGTTGATCAAGCACAATGCCATCAGCTTGGATCCCTTGAATTCGCGATTGAGCACGACACGATCCTCTCGAAGGTCGTAGCGAATTAACCTGCGATCGTCCCCGGCACTCGTGACTTGCCAACCGTCGCCGCTAAAGGCGGCGGTCTGCACACGCCCGGAATGCTCACGGTAGCGAGCAACCAACTCACCCGAATCCGTTCGCCACACTTTGACCTCGCCATCGCGACCGCCCGACAACACATGCATACCATCTGGACTGAAACGGACGCAGCGCTGATCTCGGCAACTGCAGGAAAGACGAAATTTGACGCGATCGGTCTGTAAATCGCAGACGATGATCTCGTCAGCAAATCCACCAATCGCTAGCAATCCCTGTTGCTGCGAGACGCTCAAGGAACGAATCGCATAGGGAAGCTGAATGACCTGCTTAAACTCGCCAGGCTGTTCATTCGTCCAGAGCAAAACACGACCATCGTTGCCCGCCGAGTAGAGATGCTGGGAGTCACCCGCAAAGGCCAGCGACTGGATCCAACCCTGATGGCCGTAGAGAGTACGAAGCGTTTCCCCACTAATGGCGTCCATCACACGAATTGCATGGTCATCTCCAGCGGCGGCCAGAAATTTACCGTCATGCGAAGCAGCTAACGCGGTTACCACCGGATTGGCTTCGCCCGCTCGGCTGGGTTCCAACAGAATCTCCTGGGAACCGATGTCATAGTAGGGACCGGATCGGGTGGTGATATACGCCAACGTTTCGTCGCCGCGCAATTTTCCCACCGAAGTGATTCCATTGCCCGTCCACAATATTGCAGCGAGCAAGGCGACCTTCACCGCATATTCCATTACGCTTCCCCGAAGATATCGGAACGGATACAAAACCCTCCGATTCGTTTATCGACTGCCCACAAGTTAAACTACAGTCGATTTGGAAAACTTTGACGGCTGGCGAGAGATTTCCGAATGAGCGGCTGGTAACGGCGTGTCGCCTGCTATCATTGCCAGCTCAATACTTCTCCGGAAGCAATGCAAGCAATCCCGGCTTGGGTTTCCAACATCAAGCAGCCTTGAGCATCGATTCCCAGGCAGCTACCGAGCAGTCGCTGGCCATTCCCGCAGCGAATTTCCAGCATCTTCCCGCTCAACAGACAACGCCTTTGCCAGACCGAGAGCCAGGCATCTCCTCCACTGGACCAATCTCCTATGTAAAACTGCAATAGTCCCAGTAAGTCAGCCAGGACTTGCCCCGGATCGAGCTTGCGATCATTCAGCCTGGGTTCGTCAGACAGAGTGTGCTCATGCATCGAAGTCGCCCTTTGCCGGACCTCCGCCGGAGCCGGAGAGAAATCGACGTGAACATTGATACCGATTCCGATCAGCCGGGCCCCTCCCGCACCGGATTCCACCAGAATTCCCGAGCACTTCCTTCCAGCCAGAAAAGTGTCGTTGGGCCATTTCAGAGCGACCCGCCTGGTACCGTCAGGTATCCAACTTGCCACACATTCAGCAACAGCAGCGGCCGAGACTAGCGCCAATTGTGACCAGTGTTGAGGACTCTCCGGCAGCAGACTGCGTCCAATCGCCAGCGTAAACATCAGGCAACCCTCGGGAGAAAACCACACCTTCCCTCCGCGTCCGCGTCCAGCCAGTTGAACATCGGCCACGAAGAGCGCGGGCAGGCTGGCGGATTCCGCCCAGTCCAGCAACCACTCCTTGGCACGCTGATTCGTCGAATCTACCTCATGCTGCCAATCCAAGAACTGGATCCAGCCTTGTTTCAGGATGCGTTGACGAACGCCCGCGTTTATTTCTGGCAGCGACATGCCGAGCCTTCTGCAACTCAGTTGCCGGATGACATGGCCAGCAGGATGACCAAAATGATCACGCCACCAATTACCGCCAAAAGCTTCCAGCTGGATTCCGGCCGAGCCTCGGGCTTCAGCTTGCGAGCCAAGCTAACTCTGCCGGCATCCAGCAAAGTGGGATCCGAGACGGCGGCGGCCGGTACATCTTTCGCAACGCCTTCGCGACCACTGGCTTCCGCCGGCGATCCCGCGTAGTTCGAACCGTGACTGGCGAGTAGTTCGTTCATCACTCCTTGCACCGCCCGTGCATTGAAAGGCCGTCTTGAGGGCTCTTTTTCCAATAGCTGATCAATGACGTTCGCCAACAGTTCAGGACAGTCCGGAACCAGCTCGGTCACCCGCGGAGGCCGCTTGTTCAAGTGCTGCTCGAACAAGATGGCGAAATTCGTACCCTTGAAGGGAGTCTCCCCAGTCAGCAACTCGAACAGCACGCAGCCCAACGAGTATAAGTCCACTTGTCCGCTGACGATGGCTTCACCGCGAATCTGTTCCGGCGCCATATAAGCGTGTGTACCAACGGTTAAGCCTTGATGAGTGATATCGGCAGCCTTCGTATCTCGGGCAATTCCGAAGTCCCCAAGCTTAACGTTTGCATT
>JANSWS010000792.1 GCA_024743355.1 bacterium | reverse complement strand
CGACCGACACGGATCTCTACTGGCGTGGCTATGTGGAAACGCCCTTGACCGGCGATGCGGCCAATTGCGTCGAAGCGGGCCTGATCGAGAATCCTGGCTACAGCACTGAGCCGGTGGGAACCGCTTATCCGGTATCGAGCGAAGTTGAGATGCCTACGCAGCCCAATCCTCCCACGCCGAATCCAGCGGCCATGAGTGTTGGTCCGAATGCTCCCAAGCTGGCTATGCCCCCGGCGTATCCGAGCTTGGACACAGCCGATCTTCCGATCGTTCAATAGGCATGGGATTAGAGCATTGGTCATCACGGCATTACGGCTTCGCAAAGTTGGGCTTCGCCATGCTTCATGGCGAGCCCATGAGGATTCAAGAGCGTGAGTTCCTGAAGGAAGGCTATGAGTAACGTTCTCAGAATTGCACTTGTCGATCCGAACGACAGCTCGCGCGAAGCGCTGAAGAAGATGTTGTTGGGGATGGACACGGTATGGTTGGAGGCCGAGTGCTCTCGCTACGAATTCTTCCCAGACGTTGTCACCCAGTCACAGCCTGATGTAGGCGTGGTGGCTTTGGATGGAGACTCGGAGAAGGCCTTGCGGCTATTGGAACGCATGCGCCGTGAGGCCCCCGAATGCTCATTGCTGGCGGTAAGCGAGAGCAGCGACGGGCAGCTAATCCTGCAGTCCATGCGTGCGGGCGCCCGCGAATTTCTCACCATGCCCCCCTCACTCGAAGACATGATGTCCGCACTGGACCGGATTCGAGAAATGAAGTTTGGGGGCGAAGCTGGCGGTAGTCGCAGTACCAAGATCATTGCGGTGGCTGGGGCATCTGGCGGAGTGGGATGCACGAGCATAGCGGTGAATTTGGGTTGCTTGTTAGCCACACGCCCAGAATTCACCGTCGCCCTGGTCGATTTGGACTTGGCCATCGGAGACGCGGACGTGTTTCTGGACACGATTCCGGACTATAGCATTGTCGACGTCACCGAAAACATTGGCCGACTGGATTTCCAGCTCCTCAAAAAATCGCTGACCAAACACAGCTCGGGACTGTATCTTCTGCCCAGGCCGCTTCAGTTGCAGGACGTGTCTTGCATTACCCCCGAATCACTGCGAAGAGTCTTTGGTTTGCTAAAGGCCACTTTCTCGCACATTGTCATTGATGTTTCAAAGGGCTTTACAGATATCGACCAGGCCGCCTTTGAGTTCGCTGACGAAGTCTTGATGGTCGTTCAGCTTG
>JANSWS010000558.1 GCA_024743355.1 bacterium | reverse complement strand
CACAGACGGCATAGCCACCAGCGAAATCGTGATGGTGGAGATCACGGTTGAGGCGGTCAACGATGCTCCGGTGGGCAACAACGATGTCTACGAAGTGGACGAAGACGGCGTTCTTACGGTGATGGCTGACACGGGCGTGCTGGTCAATGATTCGGATCCGGAGGGAGACGCGTTGACAGCTAGCCTGGTGGACGGACCGAGCAATGGTGTGCTGGAGTTGAATGCGGATGGTAGCTTTACCTACACACCGGATCCCGACTTCCATGGTACCGACGCCTTTACGTACACGGCCGGCGACGGAGCGTTGAGCAGTGAATTGATCGCCGTGGAGATCACCGTCAATCCGGTCAACGATGCTCCGGTAGCGGTGGGCGAGAGTTACTCCGTGCTGGAGGACGAGACGCTGGAAGTAATGACGCCTGGTTTGTTGGAGAATGACTCCGACGTGGATGGCGATGCGTTGGAAGTGGTGCTGGAGACTGGCCCTGAGAATGGCAGCTTGGAGTTAAATGCGGATGGTAGCTTCAGCTATACACCTGCTGAAAATTTCGCGGGTATGGATGCGTTCAGCTACCGTGTCACAGACGGCATAGCCACCAGCGAAATCGTGATGGTGGAGATCACGGTTGAGGCGGTCAACGATGCTCCGGTGGGCAACAACGATGTTTACGAAGTGGACGAGGACGGCGTTCTTACGGTGATGGCTGACACGGGCGTGCTGGTCAATGATTCGGATCCTGATGGAGACGCGTTGACAGCCAGCCTGGTGGATGGACCGAGCAATGGTGTGCTGGAGTTGAATGAAGATGGTAGCTTTACCTACACGCCAGATCCCGATTTCCATGGTACCGACGCCTTTACCTACACGGCCGGCGACGGAGCGTTGAACAGTGAATTGATTGCCGTGGAGATCACTGTCAATCCGGTCAACGATGCTCCACTTGCAATGGGCGAGTCCTACAGTGTTCTCGAGGATGAAAGCCTGGAGGTATTGCAGCCAGGCTTACTGGGGAACGATAGCGACCCAGATGGTGATGCACTTGAAGTAGTACTGGACACTCCGCCTAGCAATGGTCAGCTAGAGCTCAATGCCGACGGAAGCTTCACGTATACGCCAGCTGCGAATTTCAGTGGAAGTGATAGCTTTAGCTACCGAGTTTCTGACGGTGTAGCGGTCAGCGAGATAGTGACTGCTGAGATCATTGTCGAGTCGAAGAACGATCGCCCACGCGTTGGAAACGACTTCTATACCGTGATGGAGGACAACATCTTGGAAGTTGCACTTCCAGGCATTCTGGCCAACGATACAGATGCTGATGGCGATATACTACTGCCCATGCTGATCGACTTGCCGGATCATGGTGTGGTGGAACTGAGTGCGGACGGCAGTTTCATCTACACACCGAACGAGAATTTCAATGGGACCGATGCGTTCACGTATCTGGTTTCCGACGGGACGGTTAATAGCGACTTAGGCGTGGTTGAAATAGATGTAACGTCTGTCAATGATGCGCCGCAGGCCGTAGACGATAGCTACGAAACGGAGCTGAATACCGCTCTAGTCGTCGAGACCCCGGGAGTGCTCAGCAACGACTCAGATGTCGACGGCGATTCCTTGACGGTGGTAGTGGACACACTGCCGCAAAATGGAACCTTAGTTCTGGCGGAAGATGGCAGTTTCGTCTACACGCCGGCTGAGGGATTCGAGGGTGTGGACAGCTTTACGTATTCTGTCAGTGACGGAATGGAAAGCAGTCTGGCGATGGTCAGCATTGTCGTGAATCCTGGAGAAGCTCCGCCTCAGGCCGTCAATGATTCTTATCAGGCGATTTCCGGCGAAACACTTGTGGTGGATGCGGATGCTGGAATCCTAGCCAACGATTTCGACCCAAATGGTGATCCATTAGAAGCCATCTTGTTCCGCGGGCCAAAGTATGGTGATTTGGTCTTGAATGCTGACGGTTCTTTCAGCTACACGCCTAATCCCGAGTACAGCGGTATCGATTCGTTTATCTATCGAGTTAGTGATGGCAGCCTACAGAGCAGTCTAGCTGTGGTCACTTTGAATTTGGTGGCAGCCGAAGAGGACTCGAACGATGACGATTCGGATGATGATTCATCGAACTTTGCCTTTTCCAATTTTACAGGTGGCATGGGCGGCATGATCGGGTTCTTTGATCCCGATGCATTAGCCGATGAGCTTTCTTCGTTGTTATCGAGCATGGCCGCAGATGCTTTTTTCAGCGAGATAACCGCAGGTGACGACTTGGAGGAAGGCAGGCACTGCATAGCTCCCTAGTCTGTGCCGCTAACTTGTCTCTGAACGCGGAAGTGCGTGCAGAGCCTGAGTGCTAGGACGGATGTCTAGCGGGCATGCTACGCGGAACGCCTTGCTTGTGACAGGATGCTACAAGCGGGCAATTTCCAATTGCCGAAAGATTCTCAACACTCGAACCGCAACTGTTCGAAACGGCTGGCCATCTAGTCATTGTCGCGTCCTATTCTTCACCGGCTTCCCTTCCTTGCTCCCAGCTTTGCAACTCGGTACTTGCAATCTCGCTTGTGCGAGTGCCTGCAGTGCAGACTGCTGCCCGTGAATGCGACAGTTGTAGTTGTGGCCATTTGTTGATAAACTGCGACCAGCTTCCTACCTGCATGCTCCGTTGGGGCCTGGCAGGCTGGCATTCGGCGCCCTGAGTGAAAGTGAATCTGTCCTGTGGCGGATTCATCTTTTTATCTTTCTTTGGCAGGAGCTTGCGCCATGTCTTTCTCTGTAACCTTCCTGGAATTGCTGGTATTGTTTTTCCTCGGCTCGTTAACCCTGATTCTCTGGATTGGCAAGTCTCCCTATGCCGCTCGATTGTTGCAGTTCACGGCGGCCTGGATCGTTGCCGCAGGGCTGACCCCAGAAGACTTGTTTTCAACGGTGCTTGTTTTCCTTGCTCTCGAAATTGCGTTGCTGGCTGGCGAATGGTTCGCGACTGGGCGCAACCTTGATCGAAACGCCACGGAATCGCGCTGAGCCTTGTCGGAGAAAGACATGCGGCAGGCTGCCGAACTTGCTCAAGAGCCCGGCTTTGCACCACTTATCGAAAGGTATCGCCAATCCTTGAAGGATTACGTTTCGGAAATCGCGTCTGCCTCAGCCACTGGCGATAGTGAAAAGCTGGAGCAAATTACGCATCGTCTGGCCGGAACAGCAATGAATTACGGCTTCCCCAATATCACCCTAAAGGCCAGGTCATGTAATGAAGCATTACGGATGGCTGTGCCTCCCAGCGACCTCAAGAAAATGATTTCCAGCTTGCGAGAGGAAATGGAACGTGAGTCCGAAAATGGACCGGTTTAGCCAGGTATGCAGGCTCGAAAAGGTCGCTTGGCAGGTCATCTAGACAGATGGCTGCTGTCAAGCAACTCGAAAAAAGCGATGGCCAACTGTAGCGACAGCAAACACGGTCTAAATGACTACCTGTCTTGATTCGAACTGCGTGCGTCTTGGCGATCTTCCTGGATGCCCAGGACCGCCTCCCAAAAGTCTGCTTGCAGCTGGGTCTCTGCGCTCACCGTTGACTCGGCATAGTTGGGATCATTGACGATGGAAAGCGGTTGAAGATAGACACGTCCATCAACTCTCAGGCTGACCAGATATTCTCCCGTGCCGAGCAACGAGCGGCGGCCCCGGCCGGGCCCGGCGGATTCCACTCGCAAATCCCAATCAACTCGATGCAATCCGGCTTGGACTGACACCTCTTGCTCGAAAAGCTCTTCACCCAACAAGTCGGAAATCGTCAGTTTGGCTTTCCTTGCATCGCGGCCAAGCGAATAGTAAATCGCCGCCTCGCCGGCCGGATTCTTGCCGACGTAAGAACGCGTTCCGCTGCTTCCTCGCTCCACGCTGGATCTCCAGCGAATGACCTTGTTAGGGCGGTAAAGGGTCACCTCAGCATTCAGACTGTCCTTCGACAGTTGTCGCAAGGCGCTGGCATCCATGATCCATAGTCCACGTCCATGCGTCGCAGCGATGATTTCGCCACGTGTCGGATGCTGGGCGATTT
>JANSWS010000241.1 GCA_024743355.1 bacterium | reverse complement strand
TGGCTAACACCTGATGGCACTTACTTTGTTAGCGTAACGGCGCAAGCCGTACGGCCGCAGCAACCAATTCGCTGTGAAGTGCCGGGCGGCTCGCGCCGCACCGCCGCCATTGGCCACGCTTCCTGTGTCAAGGCAAGTGCCATTGGGCTAACGCTAGAGCGGCTAACGGTCTATGGATAGGTCTCAAGCTCAAATGGACTGGCCGCAGCTGGTTTCGAGGGAGCCATGAAGATCACCCCGGTGTTCCGTTATCCCTTTGTGAACCAGCAGATTTTTACCTATTCATTCCGAATTGCATGGGATGCAATGTGTTTCCCTGTAAGCGAGAAAGCATAATTAATCGGTTCCGCCATGATTCAACAACACATTTTCGAGGAACGGATATGACGGTTTGGCTGCGAAATTACGCATTGCCACTTTGCCTGGCCACGGGCTGTGTGTTGACCGCGGGCTGTCGCTCGGAGACTGACAGACCGCAGGCAACGGCTAATTACTCGGTGCCCGTCAAAACGGTAGCGGTCATGCAAAGCGAAGTCGCGAGAACGTCCCGTCAACCGGCCACGCTCCTGGCCTACTACGAAACTGAGATACGGGCCAAGGTATTTGGCTACGCCACGGAGGTTGCCGCCGATATTGGCGACGTGGTGCAGGCGGGCCAAAGCCTTGCTGTAATCGACGTGCCGGAATTGAGCACCCGTCAGCAAACCATGGAAGCAAGAATCGACTTGCTGGTTGCTGGAGAACAAGCGGCACAGGCAGGAGTGAACTTGGCGGATGCAGCTGTCCGCTCGGCCCAAGCTCGATTGGAGCAGTCGCGAGCGGAGCTGGCCAAAGTGGAAGCCTCATTGGCAGCTGCGGAAGCCGAATTCAAGCGCACGGAAGATCTTGTGAATCGCGGTTCGCTCCAGAATCGGGTGCTAGATGAGGTACGAAAGAGGCGTGATTCGGAAGATGCAGCTCGCCAAGCTGTGCTCTCGGCAGCGGTGGCAGCCGAGGCGGAAGTTGCGGTCGCCGACAGCCAGAAAGCAGCCGCGTTGGCTCGCATGCTCACGGCAGAAGCAGAAACGCGGGTTGCCAGAAGCGAGTTAAAAGAACTCCAGGTGGATCTTTCCTTTGCCAATATCCGCGCACCGTTTTCTGGAGTGATCACCGAACGCCACTTGAACCTCGGTGATCTGGTCGAAGGCAGTTCGGGGACCGGGTCGAAACCTCTGTTCGTGATACATCAAGTTGACAAGCTCCGCGTTCACGTACCGGTGCCGGAAATCGACGCTCCATTTGTTGAAGCAGGCGATGTGCTGATTCTCAGCTTTCCCTCTTTTCGATCCGAGCCACCCATCTCGGCAAGCGTGACCCGCCGCGCTGCCAGCCTGGATCCAAGCACCCGAACCATGATGGTTGAGGCAGAGATTGACAACAGTGATGGCAGACTCTTGCCGGGCATGTTCGGGGAAGCGCTGCTCGAACTGAATGCAAAGTCCGTTGCTTCCGTGCTCCCTTCTCGGGCCGTACGCTTTGACGAATCAGGTCGGGCCTATGTCTATCTGGTCGATAGCAGCAATCGAGTTCGCCTGGCAGAAGTCACCGCCGGCAGGGATACCGGCGCGGTGATCGAAATTTTGTCAGGGGTGGAACCCGGGGATACCGTGATCGGCCCCCACCTGCAGCGTTTTACGGATGGTCAAGAAGTACGTCCATTGTAGCGGCGATTCCATTCGAAGAATGAAAGATTCTTGTACCTTTAAAATCACAGCTTTGATGGATAGTGCGAGATGGGTTTGATTCGGTTCTCTCTGAATAATCGCTTCGCGGTTCTGGCGGCCGTGATCGCTCTATGCGTATTGGGAGCGACCGTCGTCCCGGCGATTACCGTGGACATCTTGCCGGATTTCAAGAAGCCCGTGGTGGTGAGTTTTTTTTCCTATCCTGGCTTACCCACGATGGATATGGAAAAGTCCGTCACCTCCCGCGTGGAGCGAGCTCTCACACTGGCGGGCAAGATCGAGCACCAGGAGTCAAGGACGGTGCCGGGCGCGGCCGTCATCAAGGTCTTCTTTCAACCCGGAGCCGATGCCAGCTCGGCCATGAACGACATCGTTAACTTGGAAGCCAGTGACATGTTTCACTTGCCTCCCGGCATTGAATGGCCCTTCACGCTGCGTAGCGAACCAGCAAATTTGCCCGTGGTCCTGGCAGCCATTTCCGGTGAAGGCTTGAGCGAGTCCGAGTTGTATTCCATCGGATACTACGCTGTGCGGAACAAGATGGGTGGACTCAAAGGCGTGCAGATTCCTCACCCGTTTGGTGGGAAATTTCGCCAAATGATGGTTTACGTCGACCCTATCAAGCTGCGGGCTTACCACATCAGTGCCCCGCAGGTCGTCGAAGCCCTCAAGAAAGCGAATCTAGTTTTGGCCTCGGGCACGGCCGAGATTGGGGATACCGACTACCAGATCCACCCGCGGAATACGTTGCCGGACACCAGTGAGATCGAGGCAATCCCGATCGTTGTGCGCGACGAGCGTCCCATTTTTATTCGCGATGTGGCTCGCGTGGTGGATGACGCGGCATTGCAATACAACATCGTTCGCGTCAACGGGAATCGCAGTGTGTACTGCCCCCTGCTTCGCGAACCCGGTGAAAACACGATCGCCGTCGTCGACCGTATCTATGAAGGTATCAGCTCTGAGATACCCAAAATGAAAGAGCGCGGTGATATCCCGGAGGCGACGGAAGTCACGCTGGTTTCCGATCAGTCCAGTTACATTCGCAATGCCATGAGTAGTCTGCTGATCCAAGTCGGTTTGGGGGCTTTGCTGGTTGGCATCGTTGTCTTGGCTTTTCTGCGACGTTTTTTGCCAACGGTCATCATTGTTGCGACCATTCTGTTTGCAATCCTCATTGGAGCTCTGGGATTCGCCTTCACCGGGCAAACAATCAATGTCATGACTCTAGGCGGCATCGCTCTGGCAATAGGCACCGTAGTTGATGCGGCGATTGTTGTGGTCGAAAACTATTTTCGACATCAAAAGATGGGCAAGGAACCGTTGCGAGCCGCCCAGGAGGGAACTGCCGAAGTCTCAGGTGCAATCTTGGCGGGCACCATTACGACACTCGCTGTATTCCTGCCTGCTGTCTTTCTGACGGGGATGATCAAGTATTTGTTTTTGCCGCTATCTTTAGCAGCAACCTTTACCATTGCGGCCTCTTATTTGTTGGCTGTCACGGTTGTGCCGGCCTTCTGTGCGACCTTTGTGCGGGACAGATTGTTACCCGCGAAGAAGTCTGACGCCGCGCTAGAAATTGATGCGGCCGCACCACCGCCCATGCTCGGATGGTATGAACGGTTGCTTCACGCAGCGTTGCGTGCACCGGCTGTTACCGCAGCGCTGATCGTTGGCGTAGTGGCGGCATCCTTCCTGTTATGGCCCTTACTGGGTAGCGAGCTGTTTCCCAATGTCGATGCGGGGACATTTGAGGTGCGGCTGAAGACTCTGCCTGGCACCCGACTGGAAGAGACGGAAAAGCTCGTGGCAAACATCGAAGCGACCATCAAAGAGGTCATTCCCGAAAAGGAAATCGACACACTGATTGCCAATATCGGATTGCCGGTGGGTAAAGGAGCCGGGTTTTCAACCGTGCTCAGCTCCAACTCCGGACCCGACACGGCCTACATCATTGTCAATTTGCAACAACAGCGGAGATCCGCGTCGACTAGCGAATACATCGAACTTCTACGTGAGCGGCTCAAGCAAGACTACCCCTTGGAAGAGTTCCTGTTCGTATCCGGTGGAATTGTGAATATGGCACTCAATGAGGGCGTCCCCACACCGATCAGTATTCAGGTTGCCGCGGGATCACTCGACCAGTGTCGTGATGCCGCCGAGAGGATCGTCCAGGCGGTTCGGCCTGTTCCCGGAACGGCGGACGTGCAAATCGCACAGTCGCTTGACTATCCTCAGTTCGACGTGCAGGTCGATCGTACGCGAGCAAAATACCTTGGGTTGGATCAGGAGCAGGTGGCGCAAACAATCCTGACGGCTCTGGGGTCCAGCGTCGGATACTCACCCACGATTTGGATCGATCCCAAGACAGGCGTCGATTTCTTCATGGGCGTTCAGTACGAAAACAATGAATTTCAGTCCCTGGAAGAGATTCAGAATATGCCACTTTCCTTGGACTCTTCCAACGGTCCGATTACGATCCCGTTGTCCAACGTGGCTACGGTTAAACGCGTTAATATCCCGGGCGAGATTGCCCACTACAACATTTCGCGGGTCAACGACGTGCACGTGAATGTGGCGGGCCGTGACTTAGGCAGCGTAGCCGCGGACATTGAGCGGACACTAGCGGACATGGAGTTCGAGAACGGTGTTTCCGTCACGCTCCGCGGACCGATTGAGAAGATGCGATCTGGCATGAACCTCATGGGAGTTGGCTTGGCCGTCGCAACCCTGTTGGTTTATCTGGTGTTGATGGCTCAATTCCGCTCCTTTGTCGATCCCTTGATTATCATTCTGGCCGTGCCCTTGGGAATCGGAGGCGTTGTCGTAGTGCTTTACTTCACCAAGACTTACGTCAGCATTCAATCGTTGATGGGTACATTGATGATGATCGGCGTGGTAGTCAATAACTCAATCCTGCTCGTCGAGTTTGCGAATCGTCAGCGGGGCCAGGGACTGTCTGCTCGCGACGCGGCGTTGTCGGCCGCACAGGTGCGTCTGCGTCCGATCTTGATGACTTCGTTGACATTGGTGGCTTCCATGCTGCCCTTGGCATTTCAGATTTCACCTGGAAACGAGGCCATGATTCCACTGGCTCGCGCGTTGCTTGGAGGCATGATTGTGTCCACAGTTCTAACGCTGATCCTGGTTCCATGTATCTATACCCTGGTACATGGGCGTCAAGCGGCGGTGGCCTGAGCGGAGACATTGAGGCGGTGAATCGCTACGGTTTTCTGGCTGCCAGCAGCGCATCGGCTAAGGCCTGCACGATGCGTGTGTGCGTGGTGGGGGTACGTTTGAAAAAGCGATGGTTGATTTCGATTTCAATGCCTGCATACGTCGCGTCTTCGAACTCCCCTCGCAGCCAGGTTGTCAGACCGTCATCGATGCCTAGATAGGGCTGGTTAAACACCAGTCGCTTTTCACCCACAATGCGGTCAAATTCGACTTTCCAGCCTATGCAACAGCAGCTCTCATTCTTGCGGCTAGGATCAAAAAGCAAGCCTACGTCGATCGGCCGCCATTGTTTGCGTATGACGGGTGTGAACGTGTGCATCGAAAGGTGAGTCGCAGATCCATATTCATCGATCATCCGAGCAACCGCTTGCCGAACGGCAATACGATAGGGATGGTAGTGCAGTGACAGAACTTGATGGCGATCTGCAGGTTCCAGAGAGCGTGAATACTCAGAGAAAAGTTGCGGATTGTCCAGCGATCGATTGAGATCAACCAGGAGTCGCGTCACGCGCGAGATAATGATCGGGCAAGCCATTCGGCGAGCAAATTGCTGAGCGGCTTGCAGAGCGCCTGGATCATAACCGCGATGACTGCGCAAAGCGGCTTTAGCTCCAGCACTTTGAAATAGCCGCTTCCAGGCTGAGGGGACGCGGTTGCCGCCATGTTCGCAGGTCACCAGCAGGCCACTGGCTGAAAGGGTCACGGTTGGAAGGGCTCCCAGCGAAGGAGGCAGTCCGCCAACTGGCCATACACGTCATGCAAGTTTTCCGGGGTGACCTCGTCTCCTAAAGCCTTGACAATCCGAGTCGAGAGTGTGCCGTCACGACTGATAATCCGCAAGGGTGCGAAAAGATTGTCTAATCCGCGATCGTGGACACGAGCCTGATCCAGCAGACGGTCCCAGATCTCGGATGCCTTCATCCGATCTTTGGTGAATCCCAGCAAGCTCAAGTATTGAGAGTCATCGATCACAGCCTGTTCCGCCAGGGTTGTAGTAGCGGTCAATACTTGGGCCAGCATTTCCGTGGGAGCTTCGAATTGTTGCTGGAAACTGCTCCAGCTTTCGGCCACCAGCTCCCTGAGTACGGCGGTCACCGCCGCGCAAATGGCGACATCCGCACCGGGATATTCCTGTACATCCATGACTCGCAGTTCGATGGAACCACGATCGAATCTGGCAATCGCTCCCCGAGCGTTGACAAACTCGGCACGAAGATTTCCTTCCGCATTGAAGGGGGCTATGGCTGCTTCGATCGGGTCCAGGATGGTCTGCGTGTATTCCGATTGGCTCTGGATGGATTCCGGGATCAGGTGGCCCGTCAGGCATTGCAAAGCCTGGCAGTGACGGGCGTAATGAGACATGCGGGTGTCGGCCTGCCCACTGAATTGGCCTTCGATGACGGGTGAGCTGGCAGCCAAGGCTGGAAGCAGGGGCAAAACCAAACGGATTGCAGCGTGCAAACGGCGGAATTCATCGTCGCCACAGAATGGCAGGTTGAGATGTACGCTTTGCACATTACCCCAGCCATGAGAACGGCAGTCGAAAATCTTGTCGAAAGCCTGGTAGATTTCCCAACATTCATGGGGCCACAGCACCACTTCCTTTTGAGGTAGCATCCAGGGATGCATGGCCGTCGGCATTAACCGCAGCCCGCATCGGTCGAGATGTTCCCCCAAACCCAAGATCGCCTGTTCAAAGTAGCCAGCGATCTTTCTCAGGCTCTTGGTAGGCTGACTGACCTTCAACTCGAGGACATGCAAAGCCAACTCATTGGACCAGGTGACGGGACCGCAAACGGCGTCTGACTGCACATTGCCCCCGTTCAGCAATGCCAACACGCTGTCCGCCATGGGGCGAACATCCAGGGTTTTCGCGTCGACGAGCATGTACTCCAGCTCGATCCCCGAAGCTTCAAATAGGTGCCATTCCATTGTTCTGACTCATGCAAATAAAGGGGATTGGAAACAATAGTCAACGCGATTCGAGACGTCGAACGAATGAGCGAGCGATGCGGCGGTAAAGTTCGTCTCTCAATACTTTGTCTTCCACGCCGGCATCCAGATTCGGGTTGTCGTTGACTTCGATGACGAAAAAGTTGCCTTCCGATTCCTTGACGTCCACACCGTAGAGTCCATTTCCGATCAGGGCCGCCGCCTGCTTGGCCACTTTGACGCACTTGCGAGGCGCCAATTCAATCGGCAGGGTCTCAAATTTTCCAAAGGTCGGTTTGGTCTGCTCATCATGCTTGGCTATCTGCCAATGGCCCCGGGCCATATGGTACTTGCAAGCGAACAGAGCCTCGCCATCCAGTAATCCAATTCGCCAATCGAAGTCCGTTTTCATGTATTCCTGGACCAGAACGAGATCGGAATCCTCGAAGAACTTGTACAGTAACACCTCAAACTGCTTGCGGTTCTCCGCTTTCGCGACTCCCTGAGAAAATGCGCTGTCCGGGCGTTTGAGAACGCAGGGATAGGTCATCTGCTCAACAATTTGCTCTTGATTGCCACGGTGAATCACGGTCGTGGTTGGGGTCGGCACGCCATTGCGAAATAGCAATTCCGCCAGGAACACCTTGTTGGTGCAGCGGAGGATGGATGTGGGATCGTCGATCACGACCATGCCGGAGGCATCAGCCCGTCGGGCAAGCCGAAAAGTATGGTGGTTGACGGCTGTTGTTTCGCGGATGAACAGCGCGTCGTATTCCAACAACTGACCGGCGTCCGCGGCCGTAATCAATTCTGCCCGAATTCCTTCGGCGGCTGCGACTTTGATGAACCGCTTCAGAGCCACATCGCAGGATGGGGCCAAATCACCTTCCTTGGGATCATGCAGCACTGCCAGATCGTAACGCAGCCTGGCTTGCTTGGGACGAGCCGGCCACGATTTGGAGAAGTGCCGGCGTGCGGCTTCCGCCACGAATTCGCGGTGTTGCTCCGGAATATCACTGATGGCAATTGCGGAAACCTGACGCAGCCGCCATTTGGTCCGACGTTTAAATCGGCAGCGGAGAAACGGCGCGTTGAATTGTGCGTACAAAGCCCGCGACAGCCGCTCATAGCGAGCCGCCAGATTGTCGCCAAAGTAGACGCTCAGCACAAATTCGTCGGAAGACAAGCCGCTGAGTGACTTGTCGATGAGGTCTTCCAAAGTCTGTGAAATCAAGCCTGAAGAACGCGAGATTGCCATCTCGCAAATTGTCATCACGTCCGGGAACGGTCGTTGTGCCCTGGCCTCGGCGAGCAAGGACACATAGTAGCCAAGCGATTGGTAGCTGTAGGAACGGCAAAAATTACATACTCTTGCCGAACGTCGCTGAACATTCGAAGCGCCAGACAAGTATTCGCTGGGAGAAACCACCAGCGTCTCCAAGTTATCATCCAGCCAGTCGCCGCCGATCCAGCGGTCCTCATCCTCCAGCACGATGATCGTTTTCACTGCACTCAATCTCCTTTGGCAATGAAGAGTAGATTTGCGTCATAGGTCACAATCCCTAGAAGTAGAGCCGTCGCCAGTTGTGAAAACGGCGCGCGATAACGATGTGAATCTGAAAAGGGGTTTTCATGCATCGGATCGGCGACTTCGACATCGCCACTGGATGGGTCAAAGCCATAGACCACCACGAAATGTCCGACTGGATAGCCGCCCGTATCATCCGGTTTCGCCGTGGGGGAGTGAGGTCCAGGTGCACGGAATTCAAGATTTCGCTCGCGAGACTCTTGATAGAGATAGGTCGCACTCAAGCCGCACAGTATCGGCACTCCACGGTGTAAGGCATTCGTTATTAAGGACTCCTCCAAAGGCTGCATCTGCAACCGCCCGCCGAGCTTCAGGAATTCCAGATAGGCTTCCGTCGATGCGGCAAGTCGGATTTGATCGGCCTGAGGGTCCTGCGATTTTCGACTTTTTTGCTCAACGAGCTTCGTGGACAGGTACTCAGGGAAGTAGGGTTCGGCCTGATGTCGAAACCAGGTTGGATCAAATAGCTGAAGGTTGTAGGTTGAAATGGTGGCCTGCAATCCACGACGTAACGCGTCGATGGCGAGATGCACCGCCAGCGTTCCGCCGCCCGGAAGCTGCTCGACTTGTTCCAAAAGCTGCGGCCAGTGACATGGCTGCTTCCAGTATTTATAGACAGCCCACAGGCAGGTTGGTCCACAGGTTGAATCCGTGGGCTGTGTTCGAATTTCAATGGGTAATGAAGTCATTCCTAGCTTATAACGTTCCGCTGGATCAACAACTTGTAAGAAAAAAACCTCGGCAAGTCCGCCAACCGACTCCGCTCACAGAGATCCCAACTGCTGCTGTCCGTCAACTTGGTGTGCCCTGAGTGGTGACAGGCTCTTCGCTCTGGGATCGCATCTTGGCCTGGGAGCGTCTGGTGCAAGCGAGTCCGATCGGGATTTGTTAAGGGCCTCTGACTGGGACGCATTGAGGTCGCGAAAAACTGCAAAACAACGCGGGGAAGCATCGATATCTAAGCTGGCATAATTTCCTCGATCAAGGTGAGCATTGCCTGCACTGCAGATAACTTGGCAGTTTCGGTTTGAGTGTGATACGAAATAGTGGGAAGCTGCAAAGTCGTACCTCGGGCCTTGCCGGGTAAGGCGGCCATCAGCCGGCCTAACTCCGTTCGCCCAAGTGAGAGCGGCTTCTCGCGATTCTTATTCAATTCGGAGATATACGTGTCTTTGAAGCGATACGTAATGCCCAATCTTTCGGCTTCGGTAACCAGTTGCTCTGTCAGTAAAGGTTCAAATTCGGCATTGGCGTCCCGTCGGCGGAATACCACGTCCTGAGCGTCCAAGTCCTGCATTTCCGGAAAAGGGCTAGTGTCCAAGACGATAAGACGGTCTGTCTCGCGGTCGTAACGCTGAAACCACTCGGCCAGAAATCGCCAGCTGCGTCCCGCCTCCTCACCCGCTGTGAAAAAGGCGGTACCCTGAAACCCTCGGCGGAACAGCTCCAGTAGCATGGTCACACAGACGACATTGTCCAGTTGCGCCGAAAGCGTCACATCATCGTGCACGAGCCGATCAACGAATGATACCGGAGTTCCGGGTTGCAAAAATTCCAAGCCATCGACGTTGAAGATCAAATTCTTGCGTCTGGGACAAATAAAGGCCTCGGTAATGTTGCCCTGTCCCAAGTAGGAGCCTGCATAGGGCGAGTGGGCTTTGACACGTTGTCCATGAAAGCGACTGGCAATGAGTTCCATGAACTGCTCAGACACCGAGTCGCCATTGAGTTCACCCCGATTGCCAGCAATAAAGGCCGCATACTGGAACTCGTTGGGGCCCGTACACAGAAGACCGTGCCGATCGACATGGGCCGACAGAAACAGCTCATCGGGACGCTGGCCCTGGGCTACCAACAACCCGTGGTAACGCGTGATTCGAATCGGGAACTCTTCCAGCTCGCGGCGCAAGATGCGAAAGAATGCGTCTTCAACGCCCACCACCGAGGGTTCACGGACAAGCGTGCGGAGCAGATTCAGAAAGTCTTGCAAGCAAGTAGTACTCGGGGAGTTAAGATTCGTATTAGGGTGAACTGTAGACGAAAGTTGAACACTCGGCGAGACTCCAAGTTACTAACTGTTCACAATTTTTTGACCAAGTCGGTCTCCCAGGCGGGCAAGCCTCCAGGGATGAACCGGCTGGGACCCGAGTTACGTTGTTGAAGTTGTGCTCATTCCAGGCGACTCTCCCGCAAGGGGGTGCAGTTCTTGAGTGCTGTACTCAACCGTAGTTGCGACAACCCAACTCTCCCCGGAGGGAAGTTTAGTTAACGAAAGAAGTCATCCAAAAGAAACTAACTCTCCCCGCGGGGAGAGTCGGACGTCTCAGCGGCCGGTGAGGGGGTCCCAAAAACTATGGCAGAACCGAATCGAATTAACCGCGTCCGGGAGCTCCGCGCTAGCCAAACCAATGCCTGCCGGATGCTTCCGGCATGTTGAGTCCAAAGAACCCGACCCGCTCGTATCCCTCGCGCCCCAAGGCGAGTTGCTAAGGCCTTGTTAACACAACCTAAAAACTGCACAACCTCCTTACGGGAGAGTCGGGCCTATCGAGCGCCAGCTCTTCAAGCTGTGGGCTTCCAGAAAATGGGGCTCGAAGAAGAGCGGATAACCTTGCCACCCGATTCTGAAGCCGTTGCAAGCGTTCAGACGCCGGGCTTGGTGGCTCTTAGAATGGCCAAGGTGTCTGCCCGCGTGCTGCGATCGAGATGGGGATAGTCGGGCAGGTCGTCGTGACTGGACAGGATTTCCGTGAGCTGTCGCAGGATCTCTTCGCGGAGACTGGTTTGCAGCGCATCGAAAGCTTCGGAATAAATCAGATAGCTCAGCGGATACTTGAACATCCGTGTTTTCATGTCAAATTCGCGCAGGCTACGGCCATGGGAATCCACGGGGCCGCGACTCACAAAATCCTGCTCGAACAGTACCGAACCCTGGACTTCGTCGGTCAGCAGGAACTCGCCACGAAACAGCATGCGTTCGACGACCGGACTGGCGATCAACTGGAGCTGGGCATGCCTCTCACGTTCCTCTTCGGCCGATGCCGGCAAGTCACGGGCATCGTACCGCAATTTGCGAACGGAGAAATCGGCCAGCGTAAACGCATTGTGCATCTGCGTCTGGTGCTCCAGAATCATCAGGGCTCGGATGTCGCTATAGGGCAGCAGGTAGTTGGAACTATCAAAAAAATCACGCAGGCTGCTGAGGTTGCTGGTGTCCTTAGTGTCCAGAATGCCGCCGCGGAGAAACGCGTTTCCCATGTGCTGCATGCTGCCGTGGGTTCCCGTGACATACCAACCTCCCCAACGCTGCGAAAAGGGACTGGTGTCATCGGTTACGTAGCTAGGTTTTTGTGCGTCGATGCCGCCATCGTAGGTTGCGTGAATGCTCCGCACCGTATGCCCGGGAACGCCCTGTGTCATGGATGTCGCATGGCAAGCCAAGCAT
>JANSWS010000285.1 GCA_024743355.1 bacterium | reverse complement strand
GTCAGGTCGCCGCTCGGCAAGCGGGACCTACTAAGAACAGGTCGCCGCTCGGCAAGCGGGACCTACTAAGAGAGTTTGCCTGAAGTACGTACCGCCTGCCGGGCGGTTCGTGGACAAGATCTTGCTGCGGAGTGGTGACAAGGGAGTTGGGGAGGGTAATGAGCGTCTTCGCATCACCTTGCTGTGGCGGATAAGGCGGGGCGGATTTTTACGCCGGCTAAGTCGAGAACGGTGTAGCGTTTACTGGTCGTCCGAGTCAGGTCGCCGCTCGGCAATGTTGCTTTATACCTCAAGACCGCGGATGGATTCGGCCGTGCTGCTGCCAAATCGGTCAATCTCCAAGCCCATCCGCTGAGCCAGAGCCACGAATAGGTTGGCCAAAGGCGTGTTGTTATTCTCGTCGTGGGCAACGTAGCTGCCGTGACGATAGCCACCGCCGGCTAGGATAATGGGCAGATTGTGCCAGTCATGGGCGGAGGCATTGCCAAGATTAGAGCCAAACAGAACCGCCGTGTTATCGAGCAAAGATCGACCGCTTTCTTCAACGCTACGCAAGCGGGAGAGGAAGCTGTTGAATTCTCGCAGCTCGGCCTCTTCGATCAGCCGCAACTCGGCGATCTTCGTCTCGTCTTTGCCATGATGCGAGAGATTATGCCAGTCGGTTTGAACGCCTGGAATGTTACTGGGCACGGCATTCATGCCGCCCAGCGACAGTGTAATCACGCGCGTTGAGTCAGTTTGCAGGGCCAGCACCATCATGTCGTACATCAAGCGTTGTTTGGCCACGATATCCTGGCGGTCTTGGACGTCCTGTGGCGGCTGGTACGCAACCTGCGGTTTCGGTTTTTGACTCCAGGCTTCGGCTTGACCAATCCTTACTTCCAGCTCGCGGATCGCCGTAAAATACTCATCCAGCTTGCGACGATCTTGGGGTCCCAGCAATCGACCGAAGTCACCCGCATCCTCGCGTACGGTGTCGAGTATGCTGCGACCGCTCTTAAGTTGACTCAACTGAGCGGCGACTTCTTTGGGACTGCCGTCGACGAAGAGCGTTTTGAACAGCCTCGCAGGCGACGATTCGGCAGGCAAATTAATTCCGTTCGCCGTCCAAGCTAAAGAGCCTCCATCGTTGGCCAAGCATAGATAGGGTAAGCGTGTAACGCCCACCAGATGCGAAGCCATCAATTGATCCAAAGAAATGGTATTCTTGAAGCCCGCCAAGCCGGGCCGTGGGGCTGATGTCAACCAGGTTAGGCTGGAGGCGTGACCGTTATTTCCATTTTGTTCCGGATGCGAAAGTCCCGAAAACACAGTGATAGCGTCACGCTGATCCGCCAGGAGTTTTAAATAGGGCGTCAGCTCGTAATTCTTCCCGGGCTGTTGCGGAAACAGAAAGGGAGTGTGGAAGCCGAGTCCCCCACAAATCGCAACGGTCCGCGTAATGGGAGCGGCGGGATCCGCGGCACGACCGACGCCGGGCGTCATCGCATGCAGCAATGGCAGTGCGACAGTCGCTCCCGCGCCTCGAAGAAATCTACGTCTCTCAATTTTCATAGCTGCCTGCTTTTCGAATGTATGGAGCTCATTATAGATGATCGCGTCCATTCGACTCACCGTCGTCGGAGGCAAAATCGCATCGGCTCGAGTTTTCAAGTTGTCCTGATGCATGCGGGTTGCGAGGTGCTGTGCGAAGTTCCTCTCTTACCCGCTACTTATTCTGAAAGATCTCGCTCTGGACGCACAAATGGATCAGATCCCGCATTCCAAATCCACTGCCTTCCGCCTGTTTGACCAGCTGTTCGATCTCTTCTCGGTCCGAGAATCCCAGTGATCGACCTGTGGCAAAGGTTAGTATTTTTTCGATGAAGCTGGTGGCCAACTTGTCGGGGCTGCCAGCCAGGAGTTGGCGAAACTCTCTGAAATCCGTAAATGAGCCTAGATCGGGAAGTAGGCCAGAACTGTCGACGCTGGGGCCCACACGATACGCGACCTTTCTACCATTGACAGTCTTGCTGACGCGCTCGCCCTCGCCGAGGGATCGATAATAGGTGCGGAAGCCGCCAATGGGATTGAAAGACTCCAAAGCAAATCCAGGAGGATCAATCTTTTGGTGACAGGCATTGCAGTCTACCGAGTTCCGATGCTGAGCTAGCAGCTCACGCAAGGTTGCCGCCCCTCGTATGTCCGGCTCCACACCCGGCACGCCCGGCGGTGGTGTTTCACCCAGGATGCGTTCCATGACCCATGCGCCGCGAGTGACCGGCGAGGTGTTGGTTCCGTTGGCAGTGACTTTCAGAATGCTGGCCTGTGAGAGCAGGCCGCCCCGCCAACTACCGGCCGGCAGCGAGACCCGCCGCAAGTGGGCTCCTTCGACCGTGGGCAAATCATAATGCTCCGCCAAACGGCTATTGAGCATGGCGAACTGAGAATCGACGAGATTCACAATGGGTTCATTGTTTTCGATCAGTTCGCGGAGAAAACGACGCGTTTCCTGAGGCATGGAGTAACGTAGAAAATCGTCGTATTCCGGAAACATTTGGCTATCTGGCAGAGTGAAATCAATGTCACGCAAATCGAGCCAGTTGTCGCAAAAGTCAGCCAGGAATCGCTCGAATTTCGCGTCTGACAGCAAGCGTTCGGTCTCCGCTCTGAGTGTGGCGGGATCGCTGAGTTCGCCAGATTCAGCCAGAGCCAGCAATTCGTCATCCGGCATGGTTCTAGTCAGGAAGTAGGCCAGGCGGTCGGCCAGCGCATAACCGTCGAGTCTACCTGGCGGCTCTTGAAAGTACAGAAACCGAGGAGAACACAGGACGGCTACTACGGCCGTCCGCAAAGATTCTTCGATGCTTTGTTCGTCCTCGCGTTCTCTTTGGTACAAGGCGACGAATTTTTCAATTTGGGCAGCTTCGGCAGGTCGTCGAAATGCCTTGGTGGCAACTCGCACCAGGACGTCGGATATCTCGCGGGCTTCCTCGCTGCAGATGATCTCGAACTCTGGGGTATACCAAGACTTGGTCTTGATTTGCGGATTCGCTGGAGGCTTCTCACGGCGATCGAGTCCAGTGAATAGCAGTTGGTGTCCACGACTGGGCCATGAATCGCTCAGCGGCCCTTCGAGGGTTACCTCGACGATTGCCAGCCCGGGCCCCTCGTAGTCTTCGATCGACTTTCTCTGGTACCGCTGGGGGTCTTGAATACCGTAGGGTTCGATGGCAAGCATAAACTTGCTTTCGATCCAGGTTTCGAATTCGATCGCATGGGCTGTTCCAGGTTCGCCGGGTGGTAACGACCAAAAACCGTAAATGGGTTTTTCCGATCCGCGAAGGAAGCTGGTGCCGCCCACCGAAAAAGTTACGGGCTCCGCAGATTGATAAGCATAGCCCGTCACTCGGACGCGATATCGCCCTGGCTGACTGACTGCGGAGCCTCTCAGCATGCCACTCGGATAGCCACCGCCGCTGAACCGTACCACCGCGCCATCCGAAAGTAGTTTCCAACGTTGTCCAATGAACTTTTCGCCTTCCCGTGAATCCCGATAGTTGGCTGTGATACGGACTGGCACAGGTGCTTGAGTTGTTTTTGCAATTGCGGTATCCATCACCAAAGTGGCCGCGTCCATGTAACGTTCCAGATGTACCATCGACAGCCCCAAAGCGGCTCCCACGTTGTCGAACTCTTGCGATCGAGAATCCTCGGGCAGCAAGTCCGCCAAGTCCAAGTGCGTGCCGAACAGATCATTCATGGTGTTCTCGTACTCGCGACGATTCAAACGTCGCAGCAGCGTACCTTTGCTGGCGGCGTGGGCTTGCGACAAGACATCGTCGAGCGGTTGCATGAATTCACCGCGCTCGGTCTCCGGTACCGATCCTACGTTGGCGGGCGGCATCTCGCGATTCGCTACCCGGTCAAAGATCCGCTCCCAGACCGAAAATGCGGCGGCATCGTTGAGGTCCTGCGAAAGGCTCTGTAGATCCAATCCGCCTTCCTTCGCATCGTCGGCGTGGCAGTCGTAGCAATAGGTCTGCAGGAAAGGCTGGATTTGCGTTGCCCAGTCAGCCTTGTCCGCTGCGAGGGCAATATCATTCAGCAAAATACACAGGCCAGCGAATAGAAAGGGTTTTGCCCAAGCAGGCATGGAAAGGCTCCGATAGGAATCTATCCGAGAACCATTAAACCCCTTGGCGTTAGCCAAGATTCTCCTCGGTTTACGGATAGGCTCTAGGACGAAAGTTAAACGCCAGGTCGATTAAGGATTACAGTCCGCCTGCTGTTTGCCGCTGCAGCCATCGCTTTCAGGGGTGGTTGCGAACGCGGGAAGGACTATCGCGACTTATAGGAAGCGTCGAGTACCCGAAACATTCCGCCCATCCCCTGACTCATGCTTCGCATCTTGGACGATTGCGCATCATCCCCTGCTTCGACGCGTCGGATGATTTCACGGATTTGATCGTGAACGGGACGAGTTTGACGGACAATCAAAACCGACCGCGAGTAATACTGCAAAATTGGCTCGATTGGATCTTGCGAGCCACCCTTTTCATTTTGGTTGGCCGAGAAAGGATCGCTGCTAGTCTTTGCCGAAGCGGGCCATTCGGGAATTGAGCTAACAACGAAGAGTTCTCCCTGTTGGTCGGGTTGTGTTGCGGTTTTCCAAGAATCGTATGCGACCAATCGTGGTAAGAGTTCTGACAGATCCCTGGCGATATCCGAGTGCAAGCGATAGTAGACCGTGACAATTTCATCAAGGGGATTGATGGCATTCTGTCGGGGTTTTGAATTGGCCAGGGCTCGCCGAAAGGCCGACAAGAGCTCGGCGACCTCGTTATGAATCCGCTCTTGGTTGCTGACGACGATGGTGCCTGCTCTAGCCATAGCAATGCTGCCAACGCCTCCTGATTCTGTCCAGGCTTCAGGTTGGGCTTGAGCTTGAATCGCGTCAATCAGAGCGGTCGTCGCGCGTTCATCGCTGCATAAATCACGCACGTCGTAAACCGCCGCCTTCTGGTAGTGGTTTGCGTCGTCCTCGCTGGTCAGCCACAGGACTCCATCACGCAAGACCCAAGTCAACTCCAGATCCAACAACAAGGCTTGCAGCACGGTTGAGAGCTTCTGGTTTGCTAGGGACACAGAAACCGGTTCACGCTCGCGGATACCCATCATGTTGAGCGAACCGCGGTCCAGGCGAATATCCGTTTCGGCTTGCTCGGCCAGACGCACGACGGCCGTTTCCAGTGGGACTTCAACCAAGTCGATGGTGACCTCACGCTCCAGGGCTGCACGCAGTTCGAAGTGTTCCGACGGATCGTTAATAAAAGTCTGTCGTCCATGATTGCTCAGAGCCTCCAGCAACGCGGTTACCTCGGTTTGAATGGCCGCATTCTGGCGTACAAAAAGCACATCTCCCAATGGGTTCACGACTCCTTCGCCGCCTACCGCCAACCAACTATCCGGGTGAAGCGTTTCAGTGATCACCTCCAGCAGACGGGGCATTGCGTAACCGAGATCCAAAAGATTGCCCACGTTGTAGGAACGCGTTTGCAGTCGCCGGCTGGCTGCCTCTGAAGACGTGATATACAGGATTTGATCATCGAAATACCAACTGACATCAAGAGTTGATAGGCGATTCAGCAACAAGTAGATGGGCGAGTCCCGCAAGCGATCCTGAATGGGTTCCGCTGGGCTGACTCGTATCCTCGATAGCTCATTCTTGTCGAGCATGACCACCAGTTGCTGCTCCTGCCGTAACCACTCGATTAGTTCCCTCAGTGATGAGTCGGAGAAATCGATGCTGGACTTGACGGTCAGCGGAGCTGGCAGAAGTGTAGCGGGGTCAATGGTGGTGGCAGCGCCGTCCTCTGCTTCCGTCTGCTGAGCTTCCGCCGGAGGGCCACTCGTGAGAAGCGTCAAGGTTAAACAACCGCACAAAAGCCGCACGGTAGCATGCGAAAAGTAGCGGCCGATCAAGCTGCTGGAGGGTTGTCGATTTTGCTTGAGCTCGTGCATAAAGTGCCTAACATTTCTACTCTATCATCCCGTGCAGGTATTCGGGCAAACTGCGATCAAGTTTCTGCTGTTGGCTACCAGCTGAATAGCGTCCGTTCCGCAGACTTCGTATCCCCATTGGACAGAGAGTTCACGCATATGATGATGTACTCTGCTGTTCATATTAATCGACGGGAAACAAAAGTGTTTCCTACAATTCTACCGGCATGTCGCTGGAGACGTTTCCAGGGTAAGGGACCGAGACCGATGCGCTGGTAGCCGGCAAGAGGAGAAGTTTTGGACCCTGTTCGCGGGCCGCCACTACAACTAAACTCCCTCGGGGTGGTTGTAGCACACATGTTTGACTGGGAAAGAACACATCGTAAAGCTGGCGTCTGCGAGTTATTCCATAGACAGCTTGTGAGCAGGCTAGTTGATGGAACAGGAGAGAACCGAGAACACAGAGCGGTTTGCTTGCTCTGTTCTCTTATGTTCCAGCTGTTTAGGGCTACGCACCAGCACCGTTTGCCCGCCGCAATCCTGTGCAGGGGAAAACGAAGGTCTGGTCGAAGCGTTACGATTGCGGAGACATTGGCGACTATGTCAAAATTAAAATGCTCTAGCGAGATCCCTCGTTAAATTTGCTTTAGTTGCCGCCGAAGCAATAGATTGTGTCCAACCCTCGGATTAAAATTCGGCCGCCGGCGACTGCCGGCGTTGCCCAAACCGTGTCGTCCACACGTCCACCGCCGACGATCTGGAATTCTTCTCCGGTTTGCACCAAACAGCAATTGCCCTCTTCTCCCACCAGCAGCAGCTTATCTCCGATCAAGATGGGACTTGCGTTGACCATCTTGATGTCTGGCAATCTCTGTTGATAAACCAGCTCACCGCTTTCGGCGCGGTAGCACCTGAGGATGTTTTTGTCGGGAACATAGACCAGGGTTCCGGTGGAAACGGGGGACGCCATTCCGGGAGCCGCTCGATCGGTAACCCAGCGACAGTACTCGAATGCGCTGTTCTTCTTCTTAGGTGTAAGATCTCCCGCTGCACCGGCTGACACCGCGAACAGCGGACCCGTGGAAAATGGATCGCTGCCGCCAAAGTAAATCTGTTGCTGGTCCATGGCGACCGAGCAGGCTGTTGGAGCTTTCACGTTGCTGACCGTCCACAGCACTTCGCCGCTGTCGGGCGCGTAGCTGCTGACTTGATTCCCGCCGGAGACGATCAGCTCATCGCGGACATGATTATTCCAGACAATGGGGGAACTCCATGAAGTCTCAGGCTTTTCGCGGGATTGGGTCCAAAGAGTTTCCCCGGTCGATCCGTCCAAACAAATCAGTTCGGCTCGATCTTCGCCAAAATTCTGCACGAATACTTTGCCAGCCCGAATTGCGAGAGAGCTGCCTGTGCCGAAGTTGTTACTGGTTTTTTGGGGACTGAACTGGCGAGTCCAAATCTTTTCTCCCGCGTGCGTCAAAGCAGCCACGCTTCCGGATGCGCCGAAGTAGACGTAAACCCGCTCGGCGTCGGCAACGGGTGTTTCCGTAGCATAAGTGTTAGAGGGATGAATCCCAAACTCAGGCTTGCCCTGTTCGATTTCGGTTGTCCACAGCAGCTGACCGCTGCCCAAGTCCAGGCACTTCACAAGCCAAGTGATTTGCAGCTTGGGTGACGTGGACAAGAATCCCAGACCCATACTCTGCGGCGTGCGGACGCCGTCGGCGAAGTTCTTTGGTGCGAGAGGCTTGTCGGAGGTCGCCGCCGTAATGAAAACTCGATTGCCTACCACGATCGGCTGAGACCAGCCGGATCCAATGCCGCTGGCCCTCCAGGCGAGCTGGTTATTCGCGTCCCACTGTAAAGGAATGGGTTGATCCTCAACAGCAGCCCGGCCACCGCTACCTCGAAACTGTGGAAAGGTAACGTCCGTACCGTGAGCCATTCCCGCGTGAACTAACGCGAACATGCAGACACCGACACTCCATAACCGCTTGCAGCGAAACGCATTGTGCCAAGGCTTCTTCACACTGAGGTGGAATACGAAATGCATCGACGGATATCCTTTGGGTTCCAGGGAGGCCACGTTCAGGGACATTCTAGGCGGGAAGCAAGCGAGCGGATTGGCGGTTGCCAATGCCAGCATGAGCGTCGCTTGGCGGACGCCCATTCACTGCTTTTCAACTTTCGCGGCATTGGCCTCCGCATTTGCTTTGTGAGCCGCCAGATAATTGCGGTAGGTAGGTCGGCTGAGCAGTTTGTTCTGGATGATGTGAATGGCGCTGGCGACTTCGGAGGCGTCCATGGGGTGCAATTCCGGAAGCTCGAAGAACGCGCCCGCGGCCTTGGCCGTCCACTCCCAACAATCGGCTTCCTGCTCCGTCATGCCAGCTGCCAAAACGGCGACCCGATCGGCCGTTGTAGCTTCGCCGGAGACCGCTTGGTCGTCGGATTGATTGGTATGAGCCACCGCTTGAGTGGTTTGCACCAGGCTACCCGTCACGAAGGCGGCCGTGCCTGTGTGCAGCAGGTTTCGGCGATTGAGGACTTGTAAGGATGGGCAGGTCACAGGGGAGCGATTCATGGCGATCGTATCCTTTGCGTTTAGAAAATATGGAATTCCTGGCCTCGAAAGCTCAGGGGTCTATAGTTTGCATGCTACATTCTGCCTTGCTTGATGAAATAACGCACAGCCCGGAGACTGAAAAGAGGTGCATCGACATGCGCGAATGTCTAATCGCCCGATTGGTTCTTGCGGCCTTGATGATTCCAGGGCCAATGTTGATCTCGGCAGTTCATGCCAAGCCTCCCAATATCATTGTGATTCTGGCCGATGATCTCGGATATGGAGATGTGGGGTGCTACAACCAGGAATCGCGAGTCGCGACGCCGAACTTGGATCAGTTAGCACGGGAGGGCGTACGTTTCACCGACGCGCATTCGCCTTCCACCGTATGTACGCCATCGCGTTATGGATTATTGACCGGCCGTATGTGTTTTCGAACAGGATACCGGGGCGGGGTCTTTGATGGAGTTGGAGGGCCAAGCTTGATCGAAGCGGAGCGTTTGACGTTGCCAGAGATGTTGCGGCAAGCGGGTTACGCCACGGCTTGCGTTGGTAAGTGGCATCTCGGATTGAGTTTTTACACTGCTGAAGGCCAGCCGGCTTATGCTGCTGAGGTGTCGCCGCCGTCTCCCCTTGCCGATTGGCGTCAGGGTGGGCGCAGTCTGGAAAAGGTCAAGCTGGTGGACTTTGGCCAACCCATTACTGATGGACCGACCCATCGTGGCTTTGACTATTTCTTCGGTACTGCCTGCTGTCCCACGACCGACTGGCTGTATGCTTACATCAATCAAGATCGGGTCGAGCAGGCTCCTACCCATCAGCTGGATCGCAGTCATCTGCCGCAGCACCCTTACGCTAATGATTTGCGGCTGGGGATGGTTGCTCCGAATTTTGAGCATGAGATGGTGGACTTGGTTTTCATGGACAAGAGTCTGGCTTGGATCCGCGCCCATCATCGAGAATCGCCGGAGCAGCCCTTTTTTCTCTATCATGCGATGCAGGCAGTTCATCTCCCATCGCTGGCCGCGCCTGAGTACCAAGGCAAGACCGAAGCGGGACCGCACGGCGATTTCATCGCGCAGTTGGATTCCATGGTGGGGATGTTCACAGCGGAACTGGATCGTCTCGGCATCTCCGACGAAACACTCCTGGTATTCACCAGTGATAACGGACCGGAGGTAACGAGTGTGGTTCATATGCGGCAAGATCACCAGCACGATGGCGCGAGGCCGTGGCGTGGTATGAAACGCGATAATTGGGAGGGAGGGCACCGTGTTCCCATGCTCATGCGCTGGCCGCAGAAGATCGCTCCGCTGTCTGAATCCAACGCCACCGTGTGCTTAACCGATCTGATGGCTACACTTGCCGATGTCGTGGGCGTTACGCTACCGCCCGAGGCAGCTGAAGACAGCGTCAGCTTTTTCAACGCGCTGCTCGGAGATGCGGAGCGCGATCAACAGCGTGCCTATGTGCTGCACGAGACGATTCGTCGCGATCTGGCTATCCGAAGTGGCCCATGGAAGTACCTGGATCATCCCGGGTCCGGTGGCAACGATTACCGACAAGCACGCCTGGTCCCCTACGCGCTGCCTGAAAAGCAGCCGGATGCTCCGGGTCAGTTGTACAACCTGGAACGGGATCCGGGTGAAACCAATAATCTTTATTTTGAGTATCCCGAGGTCGTTCAACAGCTAAAAGGCTGGTTGCAGAAAAGTCGGGAAACTGGACGAACTCAGATTGGTTCGCCTGTCCGTCTGTAAACAGCGGTCTACAGATAAACAGCCGATTGGCAGATGAAGATCTACCCATCGTAGCCACCGTCGCCAGACGGTGGACGACGTCGACCACGCTCTGGCGAGCGTGGCTACGAATAAGTCGACCACGCTCTGGCGAGCGTGGCTACGAATAAGTCGACCACGCTCTGCCGAGCGTGGCTACGGGTAAGTCGACCACGCTCTGTGGCGAGCGTGGCTACTGGTAAGAAGTCATCTGCCGCT
>JANSWS010000125.1 GCA_024743355.1 bacterium | reverse complement strand
GTTGAGGCGGACTGCGTGCGTGCTTCGACGATCCCGTTCGGCAACCGGGACGTACGGTAGGATCCGCTTGCCGAGCGGTTCCTTGCGAAGTTTGATCTTGGCCGGACGGTCGTTTGCGGACGGACGCTGGATGGCTTTGGTTTTGTCTTCTCGGGGGGCAGTGCTCTGAGGCTCCAGCCGTGCGTTGAGGCGAACTGCAAGCGTGCTTCGACGGTCCCGTTCGGCAACCGGGACGTACGGCATTCCGACGTTCCCGTTCGGCAAACGGGAGGTACTGAGTTACCCGCCGCGAGCTATGTGTGGCCAATGCCGTGTGAAAAGCTGCTATCCTGGTGCATGAGCCTGAATATGGAGAAATGGTTTCATGGGTGATGGATGCATGTGGCTGAGGCTGATGCGGGCTCGCCCATTGGGCGCGTTGGCAGTTTGCGAGGCGTGCCAGGAGTGATGAAGATTGGGCAGGGGTTGTTCGAAAATGGTAAGTCGTTTCTTCGGTGTTCTGCTCTCTGGGTTTGTGCTGCTCGTGGTTGTCCGCGGAGGTTACGCGCAAGACCGTCCCAATATCTTGTTCATCATGTCCGATGACCACACGGCGCAAGCTGTAGGCGCGTACGCTACAGTGCTCAAGTCATTGAACCCCACACCCAACATTGATGCACTGGCTCGCGAGGGGATGCTGTTTGAGAACGCATTCTGCACCAACGGCATCTGTACTCCGTCACGGGCGTGCATCATCACCGGCCGCTACAATCATTTGAATGGAGTGTTTGATTTGGGAGGCAGAATACGGCCTGAAGATCAGATGCTGCCCATACAGATGCGCAAGGCCGGCTACCAGACGGTTATGATCGGCAAGTGGCACTTGAAGGAGGAGCCTAACTATGACTATTACAAGGTCTTGCCGGGACAAGGCAGCTACCACAGTCCGACCTTTCGAATTCAAGGCGACCAGCCCTGGCCGCAAAATACCGTCCAGCATGACGGGCAACACTCGACGGACGCCATTACCGATTCGTTATTGACCTGGTTGCGGGAAAGTCGCGACCCCAAGCGGCCTTTCTTTATCTCGCACCACTATAAAGCTCCGCATGATTTCTTTGAAAACGCCGAACGCTATCAAAGTTACCTAGCTGACGTCGAGATTCCCGAGCCGGAAACCTTGTATGAAGTGCCGGACAGCTGGGGTTCGATAGCGACGCGGGGAGCCAACGACGAACTCCGCCCCCACATCGGTACTTCGATCGGAAAACGCAACCCGCGTCGTTCCTACGCGATTGACTTGTATGAGCTCTTCCCTGAAGAGTTTCCGCCTGGTTACGACCCGAAGGAACTCTCGCGAGAAGAAACGACACGCCTGGCTTATCAAGCCTATCTGAAGAAATACTTGCGGTGTGTCAAAGGGGTGGACGACAACCTGAAACGCGTTTTCGACTATTTGAAATCGGCCGGTCTCTATGACAATACTCTGATCGTTTACACGGGAGATCAAGGGTTTTGGCTGGGCGAGAAAGATTTCCAGGACAAACGCTGGGCCTACGATGAGTCCCAGCGCATGCCCTTCATCGTGCGTTACCCCAAGTCCATACCGGCTGGCACGCGCAGCGATGCCATCATCGAGAACGTGGATTATCCCGCCATGCTATTGGACTTTGCCGGGGCCGAAATACCGGAGACCGTCCAGGGGCGTTCCTTCCGCTCCATCTGTGAAACAGGCAGCGAGCCTGATGATTGGAAGCAGGCTGCCTACTATCGCTATTGGATGCACATGGCGCATCACGATAACCCTGGGGAAATGGCGATGCGGACCAAGCTGTACAAACTCATCTATTTCTACGGGTGTGACTACCAAGGCGAACAACAGACGCCACCCGGTTGGGAGTTGTACGATCTGACTCAAGACCCCGCTGAGCTGAACAACGTCTATGATGATCCTAAGTACCTGGCGATCCGTGAGCAACTCAAGCAGCTATTTGCTGCGCTACGGCAGCGGGTCGGTGATGACGGCAGCCACTATCCCAAGTGCGAAGCTGTGGTTCAGGAGTATTGGGACTACGACGCAGACGATCGCCGAAAAGCGGTGGAAATCTCGCACGCTTTCAAGGCGACACGCGAAAAGATGTTGGCGGAAGGCACTTAGGATCGTTCGATTCATGACAGTCGCCTTTCGCTCCGCGAAAGTAGCGTTTGTCCGTAGCTTTCGCGGAGCGAAAGGCGCGTTTATCCGCAGCTTTCGCGGAGCGAAAGGCGACTATAAGGCCAGAGCGTTTTGAGAAGGTTCTTAATCGAAGTCGATGATAGTGAGGGAGATCGAGATGAAGGTGCAAGGGCGTCGTCGCTTTATCCAGAGTTCACTGACCTTGGCGGCTCTGCCGTTGGCAGCGGGCGGTATGCGTTCCGTGCATGCGGCACAGTCAAGTCGCATGCGAATTGGCTTTATTGGTGTTGGTGGCCGCGGAGGGGCCAACCTTCGCGAGATTGCCAAGGACGCGGACGTCGAAGTCGTGGCCTTGTGCGATGTTGACGCACGCAATTTAGCTGCGGCCCAGAAGCTATTTCCTGAAGCTCGGACCTACGTCGATTTTCGTGATCTGTATCAGTTCGACGATTTCGATGCCGTGGTGGTTAGTACCTGCGAGCATACGCATGCCTATGCAACCTTGCCGGCACTGAAGATGGGCAAGCATGTCTACTGTGAAAAGCCATTAACGCATAACATCGCCGAAGCCCGCTTGATTACCGAGGCTGCCGCCAAGGCTGGAGTGGCTACACAAATGGGCACCCAGATACATGCAGGCGAGAATTACCGCCGCGTGGTCGAGCTGATTCAAAGCGGAGTTATCGGCCCCGTTTCTGAAGCTCATGTGTGGGTCAGCCGAGCCTGGGGGCTGCAATCGGAAGAAGATGCGCGGACGCACAAAGACATCGTGTTCGTCGATCGCAGGCCAGAAGAGGCCATGCAGCCGCCGGAGCATCTCAATTGGGATTTATGGCTGGGGCCGGCTCCCTACCGGCCCTACCACGAAGTCTATTTTCCAGGGCCCAAGTGGTATCGTTGGTGGGATTTTGGCAGCGGGACAATGTCGGATCTTGGTAGCCACTGGAATGACCTGCCGTTTTGGGCTCTCAAGCTTGACGCTCCTCAGTCGGTGGAGGCCTTTGGATTGCCACCGCATCCGGAGCTGGCACCCGCGTCTATGACTGCTGTCTATGAGTACGGTGCACGCGGCGATCTGCCAGCCTGCAAGGTCAGCTGGTATCAAGGCACACATAAACCGGAGCGTTGGAAGGCAGCGGAGATTCCTCAATGGCCAAACGGTGTGCTATTTGTTGGTCAAGAAGGCATGTTGTTGAGCGATTATGGCAAGCACGTACTTTTGCCCGAAGAACAGTTCGCGGACTTCGTGCCTCCCGAGCCTTCGTTGCCGAGGCCAGCGAGTCACCATCAAGAATGGTTGCAGGCCTGTCGCGAAGGAACCGCCAGTGGAAGTCCGTTTAGCTATGCGGGCCCACTGACGGAAGCCAATCACTTGGGAAATGTCGCCTATCGAAGCGGTGCAAAAATTCTGTGGGACGCGGCAGCAATGCGGGTGCTCAACAACGATCGCGCGAATGCACTGTGTAGCCGCCAACCGCGTGAAGGCTGGACGCTCGAATAGTCATGAAACGAACGGATGGGCGGGGACACATCAAGCCCCTCCATGCCCGGAGTGAATTAGCGATACAGGGGCGTTGGGGTTGTGCCGCGTGCGAGGTTGCTACCGCCGTACATGGGAAGATAACGGTAGTAAACTTCCAGGCAAAGGCAGCTCATGGCGGTTGCGTAGACACGTCCTCCGTAGCCACCCCACATGCGATCCGGATCCCAGCTGCCCGGTTCTTGGCCGTAGGCTGGGACTTGAGTGCTAAGTAACTTCGACTTCAAAGCTTGGTTCCAAGTTCGCCAATCCTGATCCTGCAATTGAAACAGGGCCATGGTTGCGTAGTACCAATAGTAGACGTTGTCCTCATGAACTCCCGGCATCGTGGACATAATGAGCGATTTGGCTTCTCGCAGAGCTTCCGGTGAAACCGGATATTCAAGTAGCAGGCGGCATGATAGAGCTTCCGCGGTCATCGTGTTGCTGGGACGTCCTTCGCGCGGCTTGTAGGTGGCCAGGCCTCCGGCGCGGCCCGCCGCACAGGAATCCAGAAAGCGTCGCATGCGAATTTGTACTTCGGTAGGTATTTGAATTCCAGAACGTTGGATGCTGCGAAGTGCCATTGCTTGCCAACCGAACTGACTCAAGTCGCCTTTGTCGCCTGGCAGGTAGCGCCAGCCGCCTCCCCGCACGTCTTGAGCATTGATCGAGTATTGTGCGGCTTTCAGCACGGCCGGGCGGAGGGCCGGGTCGGCGGTCATGGCATAGGCTTCGGCGATAGCCAGAGTCGCAATGGAATGGCAGTACATTCGCGAGTTCAAAACGCTGGGGTCGCTACCGACTTGTTTAGGCCCGGACATGTCACCAGAAGGCATCTGTGACGCAATCAAGTGCGACAGGCCGCGGCGGACTTCCTCGCGATAATCGCCTTCGAGATGTGTGTGGCCCGCCGATAAGAAGGCAAGTAGAGCCAATCCCCCCATCGCCGAGTCGGCGTTTTTGCCAGTGTTGTGGCGGTATTCGTTGAGCGCGTAGGTCTCGGTTCCGGCTCCAAAGGCGGCAGCGTTCCAGGAACCGTCCTCCGATTGCGCCTTGGCCAGCCATTTCAGCCCGGCTTTCACCGCAGCTTCGGAATCCGCATCCGCACCAAAGGCTGCGGCGATTTGCAACCGATTGGGGGCTTGTCGAAGTTCGTAGTCTTCGGCGATTTCATGGTCTGGCGTGATGGTTTGAGGGGGCTCGCGAGCAGGTTCCTTGCTCTGTTCAATCTCATCCTTGTCCTCAGTTACCAGTTGCGGATTTGCAATGGGAAGCATCGGGGGTGATTCGACAGGAGTCGCCTGGTCAGGCAATTCGGCCACCTGCGAGTCCCGGTCGGTATCATGCGTTTGGGTTTCGGATGAGGTTTCCGCGGCCTGGCTGTCGTCGACAAGTGATTCTTCAGGGGGCAACGGCGGAAGAGGCGCTGGTTCAAAGTCTGGTAGAAGCGGAGCGGGTTGCAGATCCATCAAGTCGAGTCCGACCAATTCTGGCGGGCGGGGGAGTCCTTCGGTTGCAATGCTGGAGTCCAGCGGCGAATCGCTGGCTGGCTCTGCCGATTGCAGTTCCTCACTGGAAGACATCAACATAGAACTTTCCATGGACGCATCGTCGAGGAGGACCGTGAAACTCTGTTCCACGCCATCCAGATTTCCCTGGGGAAGTATCTTGCGATTACCGACGGCGTACATCAGCAACCACACGTGCAGCAGCACACTGATCGCTACAAACTTGGTGAGAGGTTTGGCGCGACCCCACTTGGTACGTGATGCAATCAGCAGCCCGATGGCCAGCAGTGCGAAGCCTACGCCTAGAATGATGGCCAGCACACGACTTGTGGTCAAGAAAGCCCAGCCACGGGCCAGCTCAGCTCCAGCTTGTTCCAACCACTGCACGCTTGCGACTCTCCGGATTAGCGCAGAACTTGATTCTGGTATCGAACCGCAATCGACATGTCACCCACTCCCGCTCGGTTCACAGCTCCGTAAACGGCAGCCACAGCTTGGTGCTCGGCTTTTCCGTCGGCGCGGACAACGACTCGTAGATCGGGGAAACGCATGCGCATGGACTGTAACTGGGCCGTCAGCTGTTCCGCAGTCAGAGTACGATTCTCGAAGAGAATACTGCCCTCCGCGGTCACGGTGATCTCGCGGCGGTCGGGAGGCGACACCATGGCCTTCAACTCACCTGCGCCCGGTAACTTCAACTCGATCTGACGTTCCTGTTTGCTAAATTGAGTCCCGACCATGAAGAAAATAATCAGCAGGAACACCACGTCGATCATCGGCGTGAGGTTTAAGCTGGGCAGTTCTTCTGACATGCTGGTTTTCAGCACCACTATGGTCCTTATGGTTTTCGTCTGTAGGGCTATGCCGCTTTTCGCGAACGTTTTCCGCGGCCGCCGGTCTGGGCTTCCGCCGAGATCAGTTCGACCACCGTCTGTCCCAGAGCATCCATCTCCAAGATCAGCCTGTCTGTCCGTCCGACGAAGAAGGCGTAGGCAGCGTAGGCCGGGATTGCCACGCACAAGCCGGCGGCTGTTGTGAGTAAGGCTCCACCAATTCCACTGGCCAGCAGTTCAGGGCGTCCCATCGCGTCGGCCTGTGCGATTGCATTGAATGCATCGATCATGCCTAACACCGTGCCCAGCAAGCCCAGCAATGGCGTCAGGTTGCTAATGGCGTTGAACAGACGCAAGTAACGTTTCAGCTGATGCGTCACGCGCTCACCGGCGTCCAATATGGCCTGTTCCACTTCCACAGCCGGCCTGCCCCATTTCTTCAACGCGGCGATAAACAGCTCTGCAGTTGGGCTGCCATTTTCTTCGCATAGCTCAATGGCTTCGTCGCGATCGAGCTGATTCTGTTCCAGTTGCTCAATGACGCCCCTGACAAAGGGCTTGGGGATAATTCTGGCGCGACGCAGGAAGAACAATCGCTCCATAACAAATACGACCAACACAACAGAGCAAAACATGATGGGGAACATCAGTATGCCGCCTTCACGGATGACGCTGATGAAATTACCCATATGAATCGACGAATCGGACGCTTGGGGCTCGGCCGGTGTCTCCAAGGAAAGCGGGTCCGTATTCGGTATTCCATTGGGATTGGCCGCAATCCGCATTGCCGGCTGATCGCCAGCGAAAGAATTGTTGAAGCCTTGATTTCCAAAGTTGGTGGGAGGTGGTGCTTGACCCAACACAAGTCTGGTGGGCACAAAACAAGTTAGAAATGCTGCTGCCAATATCAGCCAACGCCGTGCCTGCGTATGGACGTTCAGGAGCAAGTCTACGTTCATGCGTGTCTTAAACGGGTTCACAATTCACTCGGTTCGCTGCTAGCGTTTTTTGATGGTATGGCTGGAAACTGGAGTGGAAGCGAGATCGATCTGCGCAATGCGTTTTCTCGCGAATACACCTTCGGTACTATCTGCCGACATTTGGACAACTTGCCGGTATGAAGCCAATGCTGCCCGTTGGTCGCCAACTAGCTCTTGACATTTGGCTTGCTGAATCATTGCCCGACGTGACCAAAGTTCAGAACCGAAATCGACGACGGCACTGTAGGCGGCGATGGCGGCTGCATAGTCCCTTTGTAAGAAACGGATTTCTCCCACCATCCACTGCGCGCGGGCCCTGGCCTCGCGGGCCTGGTCGCTGTAAGGGTTGGTGTACTGGTTGCCGTCTTGGGGGTTGGCGACAGGAGCGGCAAGTACCTGCTGCAAGTGTTCGATGGCTTCCTCGAATTCGATGTTGGCAATCGCGCAGCGGGCCAACAGAAAATGCATCTCTGCCCTATGTTCATAGTCCGGATGTTGTTCCAGGCTTTGTCTCAGCAGATGACTGGCGGCTACGTAATCGTGCTGCCGGATAAGAATTTCCGCGCGGCGCAGAGCGACGCTGGCGGCCCAGGCCGGTGGAACGGATTCAGTCGAGAGCGTTTCGGCCAGTTTGGCATATAAGTGAGCCGCCTTTTCCAGTTTGCCAATGGCAAATTCGCGCTCGGCGATGGCGAAGCGAATGCTCGACTTTAGTTCCCGCGGCTGACTGTCGACAAAGGCTTCCAGGCTGTCATTCGAAGCCGTCGGATGTCGGCTGGCAAGCACTGCCAAACGAATGTATTCAGATCGCAATGGATCACTCGGATTTTGCAGTGCCTCGAGCAGTTGCGGGCTTTTGCCGAGCCACTGCAGGGCTGCAAGATATTCACCGGCTTCTTCCGCTGCGAGGGCTGCACCGCGAGCCGCGTGGATTTTGAGCTTAAGAATTCGGTCGTCTAGCGACGGGTCGAAATCACAGAATTCGCTGTCTTCGAGCAGCTCATAAGCCTGACGGAAGCGTCTCTCAGCCAGGTAGCATTCGACTAGAGCAAGTCTTGCGGTGGCGGCGAGTTGGGTGTCCCCGTTGAACGCAAGCAATGACTCTAAGGCTTGCGTTGCCTGAGCGTACTGCGCATCAGCGATCCGCTCGGCAGCCTGTCGGTAGAGCTCCCGCGGATCTTCCTGCGTCCATGCAATCTGTGCTTGTAGAGTCGCGACGGCCATCACGACCGCGCGAATGTACCCTCTCACCGCTTCGCCTCCCTGCTGACGGTTGGAAGTAGATTCGTCTTTAATACTATCGGCTATCCGAAACACCTAGCCAACTGATACGCGTGCGTGGTAACTCAAGTCCTTTCTTTTAAGTCAACGAGTACCGTGGGGGCAAAATACTCTCCCCGGCCGCATTAGAGGCGGCCCTCCCGCAAGCGAGAGGGTAAATTCCCAAGGGTCCTATCGACTTGTAACGGGCGTTTCGGTGAGAAACAAGACAATCTGCGGGTTGCACGGGTATTTGGTAGTTCTGTCAATCACGCCGAAGTGGTTGGATAGCTAGCAAAGAGCTGGTTCCAGTTTGGAATTTGTCGTCGATGACCCATGCATTTCGTAACAGAATCAACATTCTTGCCGGTTCGTTTGGTCTTTGGTCAAAACGTAAGTCGACCGGGCGGCGAATACCGCTAGCAAATTCACCCGCGCGGATGCCTTGTTCATCCGTCAGCTTATCGCGTTGATCGGGATCGATGGTGTGAATCCAGCCATGTTTGAAGTCGGCAAAAAAGTACCGCCCTGCATACTCCTCCGGCCAGCCCGAATCAGCTGGCAGGAAATCGCCGCCGGAAATGGAGGCTTCCGGATACCAATGGATAGGATCCTCATATTCGTCGGAGTTTGCCCGACCGTGTTCGATTACCGGCCACCCATAGTTCTTGCCTGGCAGGCCTACGTTGATCTCTTCAAATTTGCCTCCGACATCATTGATCAATATCAAGCCATCACTGGGGCGAACTGCAAAGGTAAATGGGTTACGCATTCCATAGGTCCAGATGGCGCGGTACTTGCCTCGAGTTCGATCGAGCAAGGGATTGTCTTCGGGAATACTGCCATCGGCATGAATGCGTAGCATCTTGCCAAGAAACGTATCGAGTTGCTGGGCCGGGCTGCCTGCGGTCTGCTCCCCGATGCCGATATAGAGATTGCCATCTGAGCCGAAGTGCAGCCCGCCACCCTGGTGGCCCGCAGGCACGTTGCCGCCCATTTTCGTTTGGTCATCACCCACCAGCAGCAATTCTTCGGATTCGGGAATGGCTCGGTCACCGTCCATTAGAAAGCGACTGATGCGATGGTGGGGATAGGGATCTTTGGCGGTCCAGCAGATGTACACCCAGGGTGTATTTTCAAAGTCGGGGTCGATGGTGATACCAATAACTCCACGTTCCCAAGCGTGGTCGACTGGCAAGCTGATGAGGGGTTGCGGCAAGAGCTCACCGTCGCGAAAAATTCTTACTTGCCCCGTTTGTTCGCAGATCAACAGTCTGCCGTCGGGCATAACTTGCATCGCGGTCGCACCGGTCAGACCTGTAGCCAGGGTGGTGAGTTCGAAACCTGTGGGGATAGTAATGGGACCGCTAATGTCACTGCCAGCTCCGTGTTTACCACCGGGTCTTAGCGTCTCCAGGTAGGCGATCAGGTCCGCGAACTCTTGCGTCGAGAGTGTTTCCGCCAAGCCGCTAGGCATGAGCGACACCGGTTGTTGCGAAACCTGCTCAATTTCGTCTGGATGGAATTCATAGGTTTTGGCTTCGGCATCCTGCAGCAACAGTTTTCCATCAGCTTGCTCTTTCAGAATCCCAGCCAGTACGCGTCCGTCGCTCGTTAATACGCTGGAGGTCCGATAACCTTCGACAATCTGTCGCGAGGGTTCGAGCAAGGACTCAATCAGGTGCGGTCGGTCGAATTTGTTGCCAATGGAGGACAAATCGGGGCCAACCTTTCCTCCCTCTCCGTTGACCTGATGGCAGGTTGCGCATTTGGTGCGTTGTGCAGCCCGATAAAGCTCCGCGCCACGTTCGGCGTTGCCGGCATGGGTCAGAGCATAGGTCTGGTAGGCTTTCAGCGAAGGATCGGCAGCCGAGGCCTGCTTGGGCAACCCGCCGAAAGACCAGGCAATCAGAATAAGGAGGGTGAAGCGACTTGCCACTTATCTAAGCCTTCTAGAAGAGTTTGGAGGATGGCGCGGTCGGAATCAGGTCGGCAGGGGCTGCCCGGATACGTATGATCACAATCAATCCAACCTCGCAACTTTAAGAATTGTGCGGCCGAATGTTTGTAGGCGGGAGTCGGGGAGCGAAAAGTCAGGAAGCCCAGATATTGCAGCCAGTCGTTCAAGTGAAAGAACTCGGCATCGCCGCGTTTCCACAATTGATCCCGGAGGGCGAAAAGGTCGGGGGCCATCGTACTTAGGCCAAGCAAATAGTCACTGCCATACATGACCATATCAATGGCCAGATCGTTCCCAGTGAAAACATGAAATTCGGGGCGAATGCGATCGCGAATCTCCAACCGCTGCCATTCCAGTTTACGGTCCAGCGAACTGTGCTTGGCTCCCATGCACTGAGGGATTTGGAGCAGTTGTTGATAAGTCTCCAGCGAATAGATACTGCCAAAGGGTGCGAAGACCTTTCCCAACTCAAAAGCGATAAATTGATCGGTCTCCGTGGCCAAACCCGAGTAGGCCGAGATGATAGCTTCGTCAGTCAATTCGGTTAGTCCGAAAGACTGAAAGATGACCGGCGTGCCCCCGTACTGCTGAATCTGCTCTATCTGCGATTTGTAGGCATCCGCATCATAGGCATCTCCGCTTTGATCGCCGACGAATGCTCCGGCAACAAATTGACTGGCTCCACAGAGTTGCTGAGTTTCGCGGAGCACGTCAACTCTGGTGGCTTCATCAATCAAATTGGCATAGCCCGTATCCATGTTGACGGCCGGTACCAGGCCTGCATCGAGAGTTCGTTGGACGTGTCCGCGAAAGCCTGACCAATCGACTGTCAGCTCTTCGGTGACGGGCAGCAGAATGGCGGACATACCTAGAATTTTGCGACGTGGTTTCCACGTAGGAAATTTGTCCATGGCGTTTGCCTTCCTGAAACGCGGTGGCGTCGTTCGTACCGCTAGCAGTGGATAAAGAGCAACCCAATTCTACCTCAACAAACTCCTGAGTTCATCCGCGATCTCGCCCCAATGCCCTCGCTGAGCTAAACGGATGGCTTCCGCGAAGCTATGCATCAGGGTCAATAATTCTTGCACGATATCGGGTCGCCGCGAGGCAATGTCGTTGATCTCCCAGCGATCCTCCGGTTTTACATAGAGCTGACATTGGAGATGGTCTTCCCATTCGTGCGGAGATTGGATCTGAGGTATGTCATGCGTGCCGCTAGTGCCGCTCAGCTTCAGACTCCAAGCCGGGCATCTCAACCAGTGCAGGTGATCCTGCCGCAGGGCCGCGATTTGAAAATCCGGCAGCCAACGGCTGGGTTGATCGCTCCACGCCAGTCTGAGGATATCGCGTCCCCAAAGATCCGTGCCTCGGCCCAGGTCCAAACCCATGCAGCCTGCGATAGTGGACGCCAAATCGGGCAATTGGAAGAGTTCGCTGCGACGCATGCGCGGGGCGGCATCGCCCGCAGCCTGGATCACTACACCGCAGGCGAGCGATTCGGCGTGCATTCCACTTTTCCATACCAGCTCGAGGTCATCGTTCAGCCGGCCAGGCAAACCCACGAACCCGTGCTCGCCAAGGGAGCAGCCTCCGAGTGTAGCCACGAGCCGCGCCCATGCATGGGCATCCTGTCGGGCGTCCAGGGCCGCCACCAGGCAAGCCGCACCCTCGTCAACCACCGCGGCTTGTGCTGCCGCTACCTGTGCCCATCCCATGACCAGGTCAGGATCCGTCTCCGATGCAACCCAAAGTTCGGGCGGCTCGACTTCCGCTGGCGGATCTGGATCCTCTGGATCTGCAAACAGCTGCCGGAGTTCGCTGGGGGCATCCCATGCGTGCTCCAAACCACGGCTGTGAACCCACACCAGTCCGTTGCGTTGGGCCAGCAGGTCTGCCGCCGAGGTGAAGAGCTGCATCAGGTCACACAGAGAGCTGTCGGTTGCGATTGCGTGGTGGGGCTCCGTAGGAACGAGTAGCGGCTCTTGACATCCCATCTGTTCGGCCAACCTAGCGACTCGTTCACAATCCGTGATGAGGCAATGCGGAATTCCGGCCTGCTGGCAAGCTTGCCAGATACTCACTGGGGGTGGAGGCTGCGTTAGCGGAGGATTAGTTCCAGCATCCCCGTAGTGCCCGCGTTGCTGGGAGTGGCGGCCAGTCCACAGGCTTCGCAATTGCTCGCAGCGATCGAGTGAATCCAAGAAACATTGGTCGAGCACGACTCCTGTAGCGGCCAAATGATCGAAAAAGGGAGTTCGAGCCAGATTGGCACCATATGCGCCCAGCAGCGAAGTCCCCAGTCCCTCGATTGTTAGCACGAAAGCATTTGAGCGTTCAGAAGAAGTTTGCAAGTGATACAGTCCGCAAGATCGTTCAAATCCGCGATGTCCAGCCGCAACGCGGCAACGGCGGTGAAAAGCTACCAAGGCTAGAGTGTACCCGTAAGCTAGCCTTCGGTGAACGACAGCAGCGTTATGGGACAGCACCGAATTGTCGCCTTTCGCTCCGCAAGAGATGCGGAAAAAGCGATTCTTTCGCGGGGCGAAAGGCGACCGTTATTGATTGAACGATCCCTAGTGGCTGCGGCGTCCGCGGAATCCATGGTAATCGGCTAAGGTGCAATTTCGTGACAGGCCAACTCAACAGCGAACATCTTCTAACTTCAGCCTCTGCCAGTGCGCCTGCCAGTTTTCATCCAGGGGTCTTCCTCGAGCAAGCAAATGACGTCAAGCAACCTGTCGTCCACCAGCAAGAAGTCGAAACCGTGTCTATCTGGGGGACAGAATTTGCTCGCTGTGACATGCAGGCCACGGTTCGCTTGGTTGATACTCTGGTGCATCATGGTGCTCCCAGCTATCTGGTGACAGCCAATTTAAACTATCTAATGCTGACAGCGGATCTGCCGCAGCTGCACGAGGTGAATCGTCATGCGGCAGCGGTGCTGGCGGATGGATTTCCGATTTTGCTAAAGAGTCGATTCTCGTCCCGTCCGCTTCCGGAGAGAGTCGCTGGGGCGGATTTGATCGTCGAGCTGGCTCGATTATCCGCCAATCGCGGATACCGCATGTTCTTCTTGGGAGGAAGCGAAGGGGTTGCGCGAGCCGCCGCTGCTCGGCTTGTGAAACAGTTTCCCGCACTGCAGATAGCTGGCTGCTATGCCCCGCCATTTCGCAAACTTTCGGCCGCCGAACAGGCGGATTTGTTCGATAGGATTCGCGGAGCTCAGCCGGCTATCTTGCTGGTGGCGTTTGGGCAACCTAAGGGAGAGCTGTGGATCTACGAGCATCACCGCCAACTCGGGGTTCCGCTCAGCATCCAGCTCGGGGCCAGCTTTGATTTTCTGGCAGGCCAGGCCCGACGAGCCCCCAAGGCTTGGCAAAGACTTGGCTGTGAATGGTTGTACAGGGCTTTGTCCGATCCAAAGCGTCTTGTCCCTAGGTATACCAGGAACGCGTGTTTTCTAGCGCGTGTCTTGCTGCGGGACGCTTGGCAGGGATGCATTGCTCGTCGGCATTCGGTTGCCAAATCTTAAATTTGCCTAGCTGGACAGCGCTACTTTCGAAGCAAGCCGCGCATGCCAAAGCCAACAGCAATTCCAGTCATCTTCGTTGCATGCGTTATGAATTTCAGCTGCGCTGACCCGCCTCCAGCAATGCGTTGATCTGCGTGACGATTTGTGGAACTTCAGCAACTGAGTTGACAACGAAATGCGCGCCCGCTTCGCGTAGTTTACTTGATGCGGTTGCCAACATCTCGCTTTGTTGTGTCGCCGATAATTGCTGCCATTCGACGGGTGACAACCCAATCAGATTGCCGGTTTGGGCTATTCCAATTGTCCAGCAATTGGCGTTGCGACCCGCTTCGATGCCGAGCGTCGTATCATCGACCTTGACGATCTTCCACATCGGAAAGACATCGAATCGTTTGGCTGCCTCAAACAGCAAGAAGGGTGCCGGTCTACCGCGGGGGGCGTCCTCAGAGCAAAGATAGAAATCGGGAGCGTAGCCCTGTTCTGCGGCAACGGGAGCAACGATTTCCATGAGTTCCCGCGTGTATCCGGTTGACGATCCAATGGCCAAACCCAACTCGCGGCAACACTGAACTGCTTCGGGGACACCTTCGATAACTTCGGAGTATTCATGAAGAACTGATTTCTGCAGCGGCAGAAAGTCGTGATACATGGCATCGATGTCGCTCTCGCCGCAGTGTTTGCCATAGCGTTCCACCCAAGCCTGGGCGATGGGGGGCATGGCAGCAATTGCCGCGATGTGCTCGCGCTTGGCCATACCCATGGGTTCTCGAGCCTGGGCCAGGCTGATGTCGATACCTTTCTCTTGGAATATTTGTTGAAAGACCATTGCCGGCGCTCGACTGCCGTAATCCACGGTCGTTCCCGCCCAATCCAGAACAATTCCGGCCAACCTTGCTTTCTCTTTGTCCATCAAGCCGATTCCCATTTCTTCCAAGCTTGTTCGGCAAGTCCAAATGCCATCGTCATGCCCGCCCCGCCAGTACCGGTAAAAACCTCAATGCCGTCGTCCAGGCTTACGTGAAAGACGGGAAGCGCCTCGTGTTTGGCGTAGATACCATGCCAGCGTTGCGTGATGCTCCACATTCGCATGTCGAGCAGCAACTGCAGTTCCCTCAGGATTAGATCGTCGATGACTGACTTGTCAAAGGGTGAAATGGCCTCATTGTATTCATGGGAGTCCCCCAGGATAACTCGGCCGTTGGGTAACATGGAAGCCATGACGTGGATGCCATAGGCGTTCAGTTCGGGTGTCTCGCGTTCAATTCTTTGTTTCAGTGCGTCAAGACTGCGACAGGATTCGAAAGATTTGTAGTGCCGCAAGGTCAATCCCCCAGCAATATGTGGCGCTGCCGGGGGTAAAGACGTATTCGTTGTGGCCTCGAGCATTTGCAGCTTGCATAGCCGCAAGCCAGCTTTCTGCAAGACCTCGGGATAAAGTGTGCGAAGGTCTGAGCCGCTGCAGATGATGATCTTATCGGCACGCCAACGACTGCCATCCGAACTTTCAATGAAATGGTCGGAGACGTCCACTACCGTCCGCCCCATCATTGGGATGACGCGAAAATTGTTCCGCAGCCAATCCAGCAGACTCGGAATGGCCTGCCGCGGGTTCACTCGAATCTCAGTGGAACTCCATAGGCCGCCCAGTAGAGATTCACATTGGACGAACGGAGCCTTGGCAAGCACAGATTGAGAGTCGATGAGTTCGCAGGCATGCGTACCACCTGCACAGAATTCACGCAGAACAGCCAACTCATCATCACGGTAAGCCAGATGCAGTGAGCCGCATGACTCCGCTTCAACTGCGCCCGCTTCCGACAGTTCTAACCATAGCGAGCGGGATTGCATGGCTGTCGTATAGAGATCACCTGAGGGTTGTCCGATGGGCCAGACCATTCCAAAGTTGCGAACTGACGCACCGCATGCCTGTGGATCTCGATCTAACAGCAGGACGCTCAAGCCACGCTTTGCGGCAGACCAGGCGTGGGCCAGTCCCACAATGCCACCGCCGACTACTGCTACGTCAAAATTATCCATCATGATGCTTCACTTTTCGCCGAGGCCACGAATTTCACGTATTCCCAATAGTGATCGAGGCTTTTCGTCTCCAAATTTGGCACCTTGGCCGTATCGTCCCAGCGTCGGAGTCGGGTTGCATCGTGGGCAAACTCATTGGCTTCAAAGTCCGCGGTTTCTTGGGGATTCATTGGGCCGCCCTGAAGTCGCAGACTGACAATCGATGGCTCACTGAGTGTTCGGAAGTATTCTGGGTACTTGGCGCACAAATATCTTTTGGCATCCACGTGCATGCGTATGGGCTCGGTCACTTGCAGCGGGAACACTTTCTTCAACTGATTGCTGCCAGTGTTTTCGTGATGATCGTCAACGCCATTTTCTGGAGCGTCAGCAGGCAATTCATGCATTAGATGGCCGACGTCGTGAAGCAAGGCTGCCACAATCATCTGAGGTGATGCATTCTCTTCTTCGGCTAATGCCGCCGCCTGCAGCGCGTGTTCCAATTGCGTTACCGCTTCGCCACCATACTCCGAATCGCCGCGAGTTTCGAACAAAGTCTTGAGCTGTGCAATATTCACGCTTGGGTTCTCAGCAAAAAAGATAGCCACTCAACAATCAAAACGATTGTCGGTGGCTGGAAACGCGATGCAATACCGGTGAGGTCAATTCCGATTCAGCGACCCAAAAATTAACTTTCCACGGCTACTCGTATGGGCCGCTCGTTGATCGCGAAGTGTATGGCTTGCGCAACCGAGTCCAGTGAGTAAGACTTGGCGATGAGTGCCTCAAATGGGAAGCGTTTATGTGCACGTTCAAGGAAATTAACGGCTGCCAGAAGATCTTGAGGCGCATAGTTGTGCACGCCGGTGATCGTAATGCATTGACGAATTACATGCTCCGCGTCCACAGACAAGGCTTGAACGGGTAAAACAGCGCCGGCAAGAACAATGCGGCAGCCTACATCCGCCAGGCGTAAGGCGGAATCGCAGGCGATCTTGCTGCCGGAAAGCTCCAGAATGACATCGTAAGTATCTGGGGCGGCTTGGGCGAGTAGCATCGAGTTCAGATCAGCGTCGCCAGTAGGCCAGTGACATGCCAGGGAAGCCCCAAATTTCGAAGCGAGATCGAGACGAGATGCGACCGGATCGACGACGACCACTTGAGCGGCACCCAAATCCTTGGAAAAGGCAGCCGCGGTCAAGCCCAGCATCCCCGCCCCAAAAATCAAGACACTTTTGCCTACCAAGCTTTCGACGGAACGAAGGCAAGCGGCAACCGTGGCCGTAGCACAATTAGCGGGTGCCGCGACGCGGTTGGGAAGGTCAGCATTCAGTAGGACAATCGACGTACCGCCGCGAAGGAGGACGAATTCGGCTAGTCCTCCGCTCAAGGCGAATCGTCCGTCTGCCAAGCTGTGACCATACTTGAAAAGCCGTCGGCACTTTTGCGGAAACCCTTTCTTGCATCGATCACAGTTAAAACAAGAAGCGGTAACCGACCAGGTAATTCGAGCTCCAGGCCGCAAAGGCCTGCCATTCAGGTCGAGCGGTGCGTTTTCGCCAATCGCTTCGACAACTCCGACCACTTCGTGCCCCAAGATACTTGGAGTGGGCTGGTGTCGCTTTCCCTGGATTGTGTGCAAATCGCTACCGCAGATGGTCGAACAAAGCGGGCGAACGAGTACTTCTTGATCGGCAGGCCGTGGCTTCTCAAAGTCGGCCAATTCCATCGGAAGATCTGGGCCGCGAAAGACGGCTGCACGGCATAGCTCGTTCAGTTGATGTCTCCCGTCGAACTGTCACGATTGGTACCAGTTTCCACCAATACAGGCTCCAACATTGGAGAATATTTGTGATCGTCGACTTTGGTTTCCGTCGATTCGTGGAGCTTCCACTGAAAATAGATGGCTGCCCCAATTAACGCCAGGGCCGAAATACCGCCTCCGGCGAACAGCAGCCAGCGAAAAGAAGGTAGCACGAATTCGGGTTCCGTCAAATTGGAGCGAACCACCAGTACTGCGGAGTAGCCGAGATAGCCGATTGCATCGGCAAGATACATCAGAAAGCCCAGGTTGCTCGGGTGCTTGGACGCGGCAATCAGTCGTTCAAAGATCGTCGTGTGAAAAGCGACGTAAGGCACGTAGAGTCCTACTCCGCAAGCGACCATGAATGCCATGGCCGAGAGATTGCCCGACAATTGCCCCCAGGCCGAGAATACCACAAGTGCAAACGAGACGCACATCAGCACTATC
>JANSWS010000629.1 GCA_024743355.1 bacterium | reverse complement strand
CCCAGTGCAAGACCTCCAGCTCCGTAGCAAACTCCACCAGCGCGTGAGTCTCCAGCGCATCCGGATCGAGATCTGATTCCTCGCTCGGCTGGGGCGGGTTAGCCTCTCCCTCCGCCGCGTCTCGCAGTCGCAGAATCGCCACGAAGGAAGCATCCGGCACGCCTTCCAAAAGCAGGTTCACGATTCGCGCGCACAGCTCCTGGTCGCTGCCAGCACTGGCGATGATATCCGGCAGTTTGCTGAGTGACTCGATCCGCTTATTGGCGTCTTTGTATTTGTAGTTCCGCAGCAAATGCGCTGAAAACGTTTGTTCCGCGAAAACCGGCTGCTCCTGGGACCCGGTCGGATTTACCTGCTGGTCCAAGACCGTGAACGTAGTTTGCCCGATGACAAAATGCTCGCCGACCTCCGCGGCAAACTCCTGACACTGCCGACCACGGTAGAAGATTGCGTTGCGGGCTTGAGGCAGCTTAACCACCTCCAGCTGCCTGCCATTCCAACGAATTGAGGCGTGCTGCCGCGAAACCCGATCGTCCCAACTCACGGACCACTGGTCGGCAACACGGCCGATGACAACGTCCTCTCCAGTCCTGGGCAGACTAAGCCGCCAACGATCTTGGGGGTGCGGCCCTTGAGCAATTAGATCTGGCATTGATACCTTTCCATGTCGCTCCTTAGTCTCCCGTTTGTCCCATCGTCGGTTTGAGACATACTATAGCCGTTGTTTCCATGGAGTCGCCAGAGACCCGAATTACCGCGGATTGAATGCTCGTGGCCGCATCGGTCACCTGAATATCCATTCTTGGAAAAGATTGCAAAGGAGTAAGCTAGACATGGTGCAATCCTCCGAAGAAAGCGAGCTGATGCGAGCTGTGGACACTGAGATTGCTCACGTTTGGATGGTGCGTACGTTTCTTAAACACAGCGATGAGGCGGCCGATGATGAAGAGTTGGCGTCGGTTCATCGCGACTTGTATGACTTCATGCTTGCTCTCGGGCCTTCGTGGGACGCCAACGATGCAACCAACTACTTGAAGCTCGCTCGTAAGAAGCTCAGCAAACTCCGGCGAGCCACCGAGTTATTCGTCGAGATCCAGCCGGAAGTTTCGGGCCACATGAATTTTCAGATGGCGGCCCGCTCCCTGCAAAATGCCGTGCAGCGGATCCACGCACTGCTCAGCTGAGCCTGTCAACGGACGATATTTTTGACCTGGCCACTCCCATCGCTAGAATTCCGCCAGGCGTTTCCAACCGAAGACAGGAGGCATGAATTAGAGTGACTACACATGAGTGCATTGGCTGGTGGCAGCAAATCGGCTTGGGACGACAGCCCATGCGAGATCTGCAATTGTCGATGTCAGAATCCAGAATTGCCGGAAAAGGCAGGGATGTCGTAGGCAGCTTTACCATGGATGGCTGCCGCCGACCCGACGGACTAGTCGAAATTTTGAAACAGTATCGCGGCGCCCACAGCGTGCTGTATGTCGGCAATTACGATGGTGAAGGCACTCTCTACGGCACCTGGGATATTTCAGGCTACAGGGGCCAGTGGTCGATTCGCATACTGCACCCGCAGGGTGACCAGGATCAGGAGATCGTCGACATCCTTCCACCCCGTTAAAGGGCTCCGCAGGCCAGACTCGGGCAGTCCGCCTGTCAAACTTTGACGATACCAACGGTCGCCGGAAGGGCGATTTTCGACCCGTGACACATTCACGCACTTCAGCTCAATTCGAAAGCCCGGATGGCAAGAAACTAAAGGCGAGTCTCTTCGTTGTCGCACTCCAGCAACTCGAATTCGCCCCATGTCTGTCGTCGTCCGAGAATCCAGAGCCCAGCGTGGCTACAAGCGTCCTAGCGAACGCCTGGAAAGGCTGGCTCCCGTGGCTGAAGCTGTCCATGCGGAGCCCCTTCAACTCGATCCTCCACAGTGGTTGCGGCTATTGGATTTGCAGCAGCACCGCAGTAATTTGCACTGCCTTGAGCGATCCACCCGGATTGGCAAGCGGGTGCTCGATATCCTGGTCGCCAGCCTTCTGCTGGTGTTGACCTTCCCATTGGTGCTGCTGGCTGCAATTGCTATCAAAGTGTCTTCGCCGGGTCCCGTTATTTTCACTCAATATCGGGCGGGGCTGTTTGGTCGGCCCTTTCGCATTTACAAACTGCGGACCATGCATCGCTTTGCGGATCAACAGGGACCATCGCAAGTACAAGCAGCTGACAATCGCATTTTCGCAGTAGGACGTTTTCTGCGACGCACGCGGATCGACGAACTTCCCCAGCTCATCAATGTGCTCCGCGGTGAAATGAGCATGGTGGGTCCCAGGCCAGAATGCATCGAATACTTAGATGAGCTTTCCGCCAAACTTCCCGACTACCCACGCCGATTGGGCCTCAAGCCCGGCCTGACCGGCATCGCGCAGATCGAAGGCGGATATGCCAACGACTTGAATTCCTATCGCAAAAAAATCGCTTACGATCTGCTCTATCTGCAGCATTGCAGCGTCAGCAACGACCTCCGCATCCTGGCTCGCACCACCAAGGTCGTTTGTACCGGTTTCGGCGCGCTGTAAGGTTCGTGAGTGTTTACCGTCTGGCAGTGAATTTCTAGGTAGTGCGAAACTTCAGCGAGCTGAACAAAGCTGGCAAGAGCAAAGCCACCACGGGCAAGGCATACCAAGGACCGGCCCACATCATGACGATCGCCGCGTCAATCAAGATCAAGGTCAGCAAGGCATGTTTTACCGCCAGTTGAATCTTGCGTGAAACCGGATGCATGATTCCCTGCACGGCTCGATTAACGACAGTCAGACCAATCAGTCCAATCAGCAGCGGATAACCGCGATTGGGGTCCATGGTCCACGTCTGATCTCGGGTCCATTGGGGCAAAGTTGCAATCACCGCCAAT
>JANSWS010000123.1 GCA_024743355.1 bacterium | reverse complement strand
GATTGTCAAAGACATCATGTGGTTTGCCAACTAGACCGCTCACTTCGCTCGCGACGATCAAAAACAAAACCCTCGCCCAAGGAGCACTTGAGCGAGGGTAAAATCTTGATCACCAGACGGACAGCAAACTTAACGCGACCGCCTGCTGCTATTGCCCAGCGTTATTAGTGCGGGCGTTCCGCGACATAAGCCTGCAAGCTGCGGTAGACCAGATCGACGCGGCGATTGGCCGGTGCCAAAGGACCGTTCATTTCAGGAAAGATATCTTTCTCGGCCTCGGCACTGGTATCCAGCAACAGGCTCCATCTCAAACCGCGAATCTGCTCTGGCAAAACAAAGGTCAACGTATCGGGCGTGCCGTTGAAAAGCAGCAGCAAGTCGCGGCCCTCACCTTCCGGATCATCCGCGATGGAAGGAGCCGGCAGCCAGCATACCAACCCGCCACTGGGATTTTCCCAGTTGAAGGGAAGCCCCAAGTGGTTAAACCAATTCACGTCAGCAACACCGCGAGCATCGAAGGGACGCCCCGTGAGAAATCGCGTGCGTCGCAGCGTCGGCTGGCTCTTTCGCAACTGGATCAGGCCCCGCACAAAGTTGCGTAAGCCCTCGTTCTTCTTGACCAAGTTCCAATTGAACCAGGAGATGTCGTTGTTTTGACAGTAGGCATTATTGTTGCCTTTCTGCGTTCGGCGAATTTCATCGCCCATGACGATCATGGGCACACCCTGGCTGAGCAGAAGTGTGGCGAACATGTTCTTGATCTGCCGCAGACGAAGGCGTTCGATCGGCTTGCGGCGAGTGGGGCCCTCGACACCATAATTATCACTGCAGTTGTGATTATCGCCGTCGCGGTTCCCCTCACCATTGCTTTCGTTGTGCTTCTCCTTGTAGCTGACCAAGTCGTTTAAGGTGAAGCCGTCGTGGCTGGTGATGAAGTTGATGCTGCAATACGGAGCTCGGCCAGCATGTTCGTACAGATCCGATGAACCGGCCAAACGGGTTGCCATCGGTCCGATCATCCCATCATCGCCACGCCAGTAGCGCCGCACATCGTCTCGATAACGACCATTCCATTCGGCCCACCGCAAATCACCAAAGGAGCCTACTTGGTAAGCGCCGGCCGCATCCCAGGCCTCCGCGATGATCTTGGTGTCTGCCAACATCGGATCTTCGGCAATCATCTCGACCATTGGCGGATTTGGCATCAAATTGCCATAACGGTCGCGTGAGAGAATACTGGCCAAGTCGAAGCGGAAGCCATCGACGTGGTAGTTGTGCACCCAATGCCGCAGACAATGAAAAATCAGTTCGCGGCAAATCGGGTGATTACCATTGAAGGTGTTTCCACAGCCCGAGTAGTTGCTGTAGTGACTGCCGCCGCTGTTCAAAATGTAGTAGACCTGGTTCTCGAGTCCCTTGAAACTCAGCACAGGTCCGTGTTCATTGCCTTCACAGGTATGGTTGAAGACCACGTCGAGAATGACCTCGATGCCCGCCTGATGCAGGGCTTTCACCATGGTCTTGAACTCATTGACCTGCGCTCCAGGCTCCTTGCTGTGCGCATAGCCCCGATGCGGTGCAAAGAAGGCCATGGGATCGTAGCCCCAATAGTTTGGACGCTCAAGTTCGTTGCCGTTGATGTCCAGGATGGGAAATTCATGGACCGGCATGAGTTCCACGGCGGTGATCCCTAACTCTTTCAGATAGGGAATCTTCTCGATCAGTCCCAGATACGTGCCTGGGCATTTTACTTTGGCGGTCTTGCTGTTGGTGAAGCCCCGCACGTGTGTCTCATAGATGACCGTCTCGGCCAAGGGACGTCTGAGATGGCGATCGCCGCCCCAATCGAAAAAGTCGTCCACGACAACACACTTTGGCGGTCGAATCACCCCGTCGTTGCTTCGCTGGAAGCAACCTGCCAGCGCCTTCGCGTAAGGGTCAATCAGCCTGGCGTTTCCGTCGAACCATTGACCACTTTCCGGGTCGAAGGGACCATTCGCTTGAAAGTGATAAAGCTGCCCCGGTCCAATGCCCGGAACAAACACACTCCACACGTCCCCCCAGCGATCGGTATCACGATCAAAGTCGATGATCTCCGATGGTTCGCGATCGTCGACTTTATCGTACAGCAATACTCGCATCGCCGTGGCACTGCGGCTGAATACTACAAACTGCACACCACGTTCGTCCACGACGGCACCGTAGGGAAGTTTGTAAGCGAACTGTAACTCAGGATGCGGATGTCGCATGAGCATGCTTAGTAGGATCCTTGTTAGCGCAGAGTATCTTCGGTCTGGTTGACAGAGAAACATACCACCGAACAACCTTTCTTGAGTGAATCCGCTCAAGTTGATGGATTGTTTCCCGGCTACATGGTTCCCAATACACTGCGCACCCAAAGGATGCAGGAATCGAAGTCTTAACGGATTTATCTGTCCGTAGGATCTGCATGCGACTATACAGTCTTCGACTGGAAAAACGAATCGGTCCTAGCGTTCGTTCACAGGAATTGCCGCCACTGCATGACAAAACCGCAATTTCACTGAAGTGCGAAGGTCGAAGTCAGCCGGAAGCGGATCTGCCGCCCGTACAGGCAGATAAAGGCAGTGTGATCCGCATTGAGACGTTTCGACCACGGCTAGAGTGCCCGCGCAGCGCCGAATTTAGGATAAAGCAGCCTGTAACTGCTTCGCCAACTCTGCCACATGCGGGGTCTGAACCATGCTGTGGTGGTGACCTGGTACGAAACGCACATCCACACTTGGCGACAGATAAGACCAGCCGCGGTCTTTGGAAACCTTGAGTTCCATCGGCGTTTCCGTCGGGCGGAAAAGTGTAATTGGTACGTCGGTGGGTAACATGCGATAGGCTTTCGCCAGTGCGACGTGGTGGTGAAAAAGACTCTGCAGGTCTTCTAAGACTCGGGCAATCACCTCTTGAGGCGCATCCGCGTCGACCAGCCCCAGTTTGGTGGCGTGATCCCACAGAAACGGCAACTGATCATCGGGGGCTAACTCAGCAAGCTGCTCCAGAGACATCTCTATACCGTATTCCACTCCCAGCGTAACCAATTCATCCGCGGGTACCGCACAGGTTGCACCTTGGTGAATGGTGGTATCCAGCAAGATCAGTTGAGCTACCTCACAGCCCGCGTTCCGCAACTGCTGGGCCATTTCATAGGCCACCAAACCACCCAAGGACCATCCGCCAAGCACATAGGGGCCCTCTGCTTGCACAGACTTTACCGCATCCAGGTAGTCGCGGGCCATATGCTCCAAAGTTGATGGCATCTCTTCGGAACCGTGCAGCCCGCGTGAGCGGATCCCGAACAGGGGCTGATCGGCCGACAGCTGGGAAGCCAACTCGCGATAACAGACTACGATGCCCCCGGGCGGATGGACCATAAACAGCGGTCGCCGCGAGCCACTCGGTTTAAGTGGAGCGATCAGCGGATGCTCCAACTCGCTTGGGGCATTGTTCTCTTGCGATTGGCGTAACTGCGACTCCACGCAGTCGGCACCGAATTTCGCAGTCATGGCCTGCGGATACAATTCAACCAGCCGAGTTGCCAACTGCTTGATGTCCGCCAAATCGAAAAGCAGCGCCGTTGGAACCGGCACACCTAGCTCGTCACTCAACTGAGTCGTCAGTACGGCGGCCTGCAACGAACTTCCTCCAGCGTCGAAGAAATTCTGTTGAACACTTACCTGCGAAAGCTCCAGCATTTTGCACCAGCTTGAGGCCAGATAACTTTCCAAGGCCGTGCTGGGCTGGACAACTTCCTGCACGAGCAGGGCGGGATCCACGGTCTCGGGCAATCGGGCGCGATCGACCTTGCCGCTTGAGGTCAGCGGCATGTTGTCCACGTGAATCACAACCGAGGGGACTTTGTATTTGGGCAAATTCTCCCCAAGAAAACGCCGCAAAGTCGCGTTCAATTTCTGGGTATGCCGCTGCTTACCTAACCCGCTTTCATCGTCGCCGATCGGCTTTCCGCCGGTAGCTGTGGAAACGAAGGCAACCATCCGGGCCTGGCTGGTGCCGTTTTGCAGAATTTTGACTGCCGCTCGCTCAACCAAGTAGTGAGACTCCAGCAGTGCCTCGATCTCGCCCAGCTCGATACGGTATCCTCGCAGCTTCACCTGAGCATCAAGCCGTCCGAGAAATTCGATCTCGCCAAGAGCATTTCTCCGAGCGCGATCTCCGGTCAAATACACCCGCTGATTCCCATCCGCGTTTTGCGGATGCGGAATGAAGCGTTTCCGCGTCAACTCTGGATCGTTCCAATATCCCAGAGCCAGTCCTCTACCCGCAATGGCCAGTTCGCCGGGAACCGTATCGGGAACGATTCGGTGGCGGGCATCCAAGATCAAAAGCTGCGTGTGGTCGATGGCCCTGCCGATCGGAACGGGACGATCCGCGGGATGCTCGGTTGCATCAAAAAAAGTGGATTCGATGGAGGCCTCTGTCGGACCGTAGAAGTTCAGAAAACGCGCCTTGGTCAATTGTCGGATGCGTGCTGGCAGATCCGCTGGCATGGCTTCGCCACCGGTCCATATCTGACTCAGCCCATCGGCACATTCCTGGAATCTCGGATGCGCGATCAGCACGCTCAACAAACTCGGAGGTGCCGGAAGCACGGTGATACCTTCCGAGATGATCAATTCCATCAACAGGTCGGGATCACGGACTTCGTAATCGCTGGCCCAGACGACTTGGGCTCCTTGCGTCAGCGCTGTCCAAGCAACTCCCAGGCCCGCATCGAACTGATGCGACAGCAGCAACAGCACACGATCATCGAAACTCAGCGGTACAGCCCTCTGCCGCCACTGCAGGGTGTTGCAAACTGCAGCATGTTCAACCATCACGCCCTTCGGAGCACCGGTGGAGCCGGAGGTGTAGACCAGATAAGCCAAGTGTTCGTTGGCAAGGCTGTCACTAAAACTCTGCAGCCCTGCTCCGCGAGACTCCAGTGACATCGCGGCTGGGGCCATCCCGCTCGTGGCTAAACCCGACCTGCCTTCCGTTGCGGATGCCGAGGCATTGTCGCGTTGATCTTCCGCGGCCGCGTGATGCGTTCCCTGAGGGCCAGCCTCAGTCTGCCGGGCGACCAAAGATTCGAATCGAATTACGGGCACGTCAAGCGCTTCGGATAGATGCACGCAATCTTGGGCTACCACCACCGCGGCCCGCGTCTCTTCCACCAATCTTCGCAGGTCGATCGAAGCGTGGTGCGCATCGATTGGAACAAAAGCGCTACCGATTCGATGGATGGCCTGCATGGCTGCAAAAACGGCCGGATCGCGATGTGCGATCATCGGCACAATGCCGCCCTTTCCAACTCCAGTTTCGATCAAGCGTCGCGCGATCAAGCGGCTGATTTCATCCAGATCGCGATACCGCAGGGAACACTGCCCCATGCGAAAAGCACGCCTGTCAGGATTTCTGTCGATCGAGTTTCCAATCAGCTGCTCCACCCGAGGCTGTGCGGCAGCCATGGCTGGCTCAGCTGCTGCGTGGCTTTCCAGCAGATTTGGTGAGTCTTCTTGTCGGGTCTGCGATGTGCCCCAAGGCACACTGGAAATCGGAGCCAGCCCATCATCCAGCAACTGCGTCAGCAGCTGGACGAAATTCTCAGCCAGCTTGTGGATTGACTCAGGCAAAAACAAGTCGCGACAGTAGCAAATCATGCCCCGCAGCTTGTCATCTGATTGTTCAAAAATGAACTCCACATCGTAGTGACAGGTTGGATGGGGAACGTAAAAACTCTCTTGTTTCAGGCCCCCAAAACTCCATGAATGTTGCTCGCCGGGAAACAGGAATCCAGCTCTCCCCTGTTCTTCAACCAGTTGTGATTTCTCAAAAGTGCAGGAAACCTGAAACAATGGGCTGCGACTCGGATCACGAGGTATGGATGCGTCTCGCACAATATTCGCGATCGGATAAGCCTCGTTTTCCAGCGCAGCGAACAACTGCTCGGCAGTGCCAGCCACCAGTTCAGCGAAGGTTGGATCGGAGTTTAAGTCTGCTCGAATTGGCAGCATGTTGATAAAGAAACCGACGGTACGTTCGTATTTACGGTGGCAGCGTCCTGAGAAAGGTGTGCCGATCAAGAAGGAGGCTTGCCCCGAATAGCGATGGATCAGCACCTGTATCGCCGATTGCACCACCGAAAACACGGTACCGCCGCATCGCCGCGCAAAATCATGGATCCTCGGCAGGAGCTCACGCGGTATCTGTAGTTCGCAAGCTGCAGCCCTGCCGCTAAACGTCGCCGGCCGGTTCAAGTCGGTCACCAAATCCACGACCGGTGAAGCTCCATCGATGCACGATCGCCAGTAGCTGGCCAGTTGTGCTCCGCTTGGACTCGCCAGCAGCTTCTGCTGTTCCGAAACGAATTGGTGGTAGTTGTTAACCGGGTCTTCCCAACGCAATGCCAAAGAGTTAGCAAAATGCGCATAAGCCTCGCGCGTCTCCTGCAGAATCATGACCAAAGACCAAAAGTCGATCACGATATGGTGCGTCAGCGCCAAGACTATCCAGTCATCATCTGCCACGCGATAAAGCCGAATTCGCGACAAAGGTCCCTCGCGCAAATCGAAAGGCTCTCTGACTGCCTTTCCCACGGCCTCTTGCAAACTCTCATCCGATGCACCCAACATGTCCACAACTCGGAACTCGGGCAAAAGATCGGTATACACCGTCTGACTAAGCTGCCCGGCTTTGTCGGAAAAAGTGGTTCTTATGCAGGCATGACGACGCGCCACACACTCCACGGCTTTCCGAAAAGCCTCTAGATTGATCGCCGATCGAATGCGAGTAGGAAGAAACACATTGAAGCTTGTGTCGTTGGGATCCCGGCGAAATCCGTACCACAAGCCTTGCTGGCCGACAGACATGGGAAAATGGGTCTTACGAGAAGCTTTCTCGCGCAAGAGCTTAGCCAACAACTCTCGTTGCTGATCGGTCGTGAGACCTCCAAGGCCTTGCCCCAAGTCATTTGTTCCGGGTTGGAAATTCGACGCCATGGAATTCAAACCACACTCTCCTTGAATCGGTGTCTTGGATTGAACGCCATCCAGACTCGACTGGGTAACTCGCTCACCAGCGAAACACGATGTTCTGACAATCCCACGTGAACTCTTGCCCGACCATCTTTGTTTCTCGCGCAAAATCCCCACGCACTACGACAACCGTACCGCCTCGCTAGTGGACAGCGCCCTGCTAGTGGACAGCGCATTCCGTTCTGCACTCCAACATTAGAGGCCATTCCCTCCGGGCCTCACTCAGTCGTTCTCTCGAATTACTTGCTGCAGAAGCTGTTTCACCTCTTCAGGATCCATGTCTGGCAGCTGTTCCAACAGCGACTCCGCGTCCTCTTCGGTTATGTTCGACACCGGCTTCATCTTCGTGGCGACTTCCTCCGATGCGGTTTCGTTGGACTCAAGATCCGAGTCGTGTCCGATGATATCGCAGATAACATCGACCACCTGGCTCAGGCTACTTCCTCGCATCAACGAAGAAATTGGAAGATCAATCTCAACCTGACTTTCGATCCAGTTCCGCATTTCGACGGCCATCAGCGAATCAAGCCCCATCTCCAAAAGAGGGCGATCGGCGGGTATTGCCTCGGCTGAGATGCCTAGCAGAGCCCCCGCCTTATGACGTACGAGACGAAGTACAAGCTGACGACGTCGCTCCATATCCGCGGTGCGCAAGGTCGCTGCGCTGGGCAAGGTGGCACTATCGTGGTTCTCTAAGTCACTCTGCTGCAACAGGTGAGCAAATCGCGGGGACACGCGATTGGTAATACCCAGGCCCCGCCAACGGGTCCAGTCCATGCGCAACACACTCAATTGCAGTGAGCGGTTCTGCAGTGCGTATTCAAGGCATTCGGTCGCCTGCCCCACCGAGAAACTCAGCACTCCCTGACGTTCCAAGCGTTGTCCCAATTGTTCTCTTTCGGCCAGATAGCCGACTTCTCCCAAGTGTCCCCAGTTCATCACGGTTGCAGGCAGACCCAACGAGCGACGATAGTAGGCCAAGCTATCCAGGGCCGCGTTGGCCGCAGAATAATTCGCCTGGCCGGCATGTCCAAACACGCTGGACAGCGATGAGAAGAGAACGAATAAATCCAGATCCAGATTTTTCGTCTCCTCGTGCAAATTCCAGCCACCCAACACTTTTGGCCGTAGAACACGTTCCAGCGTCGGACGATCCAGATGGGTCAACAGCCGATCTTCGAGCACCATCGCCGTATGAAAAACGCCTTTGAGCGGAGGCAGCAAGTCGGCAATTTTCTGGCATGTATTGCGAACGTCCAGTTGCTCTGTAATGTCAGTCGGCATCACCTCGACTCGCACACCCTGACTGCGCAGTTTCTGGACGGTACGTTCAGCCACAGCACTCAACTGTCGACTGCGGCCGCTGAGCACAAGATTTTTCGCTCCCTTTTCAGCCAGCCAAGCTGCGATCTGAAGACCAAAACCTCCCAATCCTCCGGCGATCCAATAGGTACCATCCCCCTCCAAACACATGGGGTCAAATGCACCTTCTCGAACGTCATCGGGAGCCTCTGAGTATTCGATTACCACCTTGCCAATATGCTTGCCTTGCTGCATCCAACGAAAAGCTTCCACACTGGCTCGGGCCGGATAGGTCATTACGGGTAGAGGCTTCAGTTCTCCGGATTCGAATCTGGGTACTAAAGCCTCCAGCATCCTGCCCATTCGCAGCGGCTCGGATTTGAACAACTGGTCCAAGTCGATTGCAAACAACGCCAGGTTATTGCGGAAGGGATACAAACCCAACGATGCATCGTCGTAGATATCACGCTTGCCAATTTCCAAGAAACGGCCGCCGCGTTTAAGAGCGGCAAGTCCTTTCGCGATCGCTTCACCTGGCAGGGAATTCAGGACCGCATCAACGCCAACACCACCGGTAAATTCGAGCACTTCATCGGAGAACTTCAGCGAGCGCGAATCCATTACCTTCTCAGCGCCAAGTTGCCGTACAAAGTCCCGCTTTTCGTCATTGCCGGCAGTCGCCAAAATTTTGGCTCCGGCGATACTGGCCAGTTGCATGGCTGCCAGCCCAACCCCGCCACTCGCAGCGTGAATCAGCACCGATTCCCCGGCTCGTATGCGGGCACACTCATTGAGGGCATAATCAGCGGTAAGAAACGCTACGGGAATCGCGGCTGCCTGCTCATGGGTCAAATTCCTTGGTTTGCGAGCCACCAACGCTTCGTGAACTTTGACGCGCGTGGAGAACGATCCCGGTGCTATCGCGATCACCTCATCCCCAACCTTCCAGCGACTGCCGCTGCCAACCTGTACGATTCTTCCGGAACATTCGGCTCCCAGCTCGACTGGGCCATCGGGTAAGCCCGGGTAGAGATCAAGCGCTTTCATCACGTCGCTGAAATTCAATCCCGCGGCCAGAACCTCAATCTCGACCTCTTGAGGTCCAAGCTGATAGCTTGGTTTTGTCTCGTAATGCAGTTCTTCAATACCCGCCGAGGAGCCATTTCGCAGCTGGCAAGCCAATTCCTGCTTGGCCTGCGTCGACGCTAGCTTTCCTGGATGCGATGTGAATCGATGCACGAATCTGCGTCCATCGCGCCACAGAACTTCATCCTCATCATCGCTTGAGAGGACTTCTTGCAATAGATTCTCCACCGCCATGGCGCCACAGCCTGCCGGTAAATCCACCAACTTGGTCCGCAGTCGTGAATACTCACTTACAATCACCCTAGCAAAGCCGATGAGAGGCGCTTGAGCGACCTCGACGCTTTCCGGAGATCCATCGGCGGACTGCGCTCCGCAAGTCACCACTTTGAGATCGGCGACACTACTTCCAGACAGTTGGTCCCAAGCTTGGATTAAATGCATGGGCGCCAAAGTTGTCAGTATGGTACTGCGGTCTAACTCGGGCGATGTTAACACCTGCGTCGCTGGCGCATCGAGACCCCACAAGTAAACGACATGATCGACAACATCCCGTTTCTCACCGTCGCAAACCGCCTGTAATGCCTCGACAAAACTCTCCAGACTTTCAGGATCAACTTGATAAAACGCGCTATCCGTTTGGGCAACTAACGAATCCTCGCGATAGACTTCGACAACTTCGTCACCACGATCCTTTAAACGCTGTGATAGTTCTTGCCCCAACCCCCGTTCATCCATGAACAACAGCCAAGTTTTGGCCGCCCCTTGTTCAACTAGTTGGGTCGCATCCAACGCTTGCTCTTGCCAGGAGTAGCTGTAAATCAGATCCGCAGTAGTCTCAACCCGCTTTGAATTCGAGACTCGGACACTCTTGAAGCCTCGCACTTCCACACAAAGCCGATCTTCTTCATCGTAAATATCCAAGTCGCAAACCATGCTCTTGTTGGACTTGTGCCGCATCCGCGCATGCACGCTAAGCATTTCCGTAGGCCGTCGATAGAAGTTGAATTCCGCGATCTCGGACGGCAGATAAAGATCTTCGACGCGAGCATCAAAACTTTCGTCCGCGGCAATCATGGCGTGAAAACAACTGTCCAGCAGTGCCGGGTGGAAGAAGTAATCCGCTCCGCGCCAATCGCTGTTCCAACGATTGCCCAGGCGAATCGTGCACAGGGATTCGCCGCTACGTCTGCTACCGCTGACAAGTCCGCGAAATCTCGATCCGTAGCTCAAACCCGATTCCTCACAGAACCGATACATGTGACTACCGTCGAACTTTTGCACGCAACGAGATTCGATGGATGACTTCTCCTTGGAAAAGCCAGATTCCTTGGCATGCGACGCTCGCGGCTCCATGCCGCTGACCGTCATGGTGGCTAGCTTATCCCAGTCATCATCATCGCAAGCTCTCACCGAGAACTCGAGTTGCCGCCGGTCCTGTCTAAAACGAGTCTCAATCCATTGCGGACGTTGCTCGGTCAATACGCAAGCTTTGTGCAAACGAATTCGCTCCACACGCACGGAGTCTTTCTCCGCCAGGCAGCTTGCCGCGGCCAGGGCAGTTTCAATCATGGCAGCTGCTGGGTAAACACAGCTTTGACGAACACGGTGATCCTCCAGATAGCTGTAGAGTTTCAAATCAATGCGTGACTGCCATCGCGCCTCGATGCCATCACAAGCCTCACCCAGCAGCGGATGAGGCAGATTGGCCAGCCGGGTTCGTTTCGACTCAAAAGATTCGCTCCAACACGGCTGCAGTTGGAAGGGAAACGCCACCACGGGCAGCTTCCTAGTTGGCCTCTTGTAGAAGCCTGACCAATCGATGTCGAAGCCCAAAGAATACAAATTGCCGAGTGATTTCGAGATGCACAGCAGGTCATCCTGTTGTCGATTCAGCGATGGAACGGTGTGTATCGATTCACCGCAAGCTTGAAAGCACTCGTTGATGGCATAGGCCAACACGGGATGCGGCCCCAATTCAACGGCAACGCCATATCCCTGCTTGGCCAAATACGACATTGCGTCGCTGAACCGAACAGACTGCCGGACATTTTTCCACCAGTATTCCGCATCCAAGCTCTGCCCTGGCAAAAGGTCACCCGTAACCGTAGATATCAGTGGGATTCGCGTCGCCCGAGGAGAAATATTCGATAGTGCTTCCAACAATTCACCGCGAACCGGCTCCATTTGCGGACTGTGGAAAGCGTACTCCACCGCCAATTTGCGGCAGAAAACCCCTTCCGTTTCCAGCCGTTGAGTCAAGCTGTCGATCGCATCGCGATCGCCGGATATGGTTACTGAGGAAGGCCCGTTAATGGCAGCGATCCCCACCAGGGACTCCATGCCGGAAATCCACTGCGGGACTTCGTCCGGAGAAAGTCCAGCCGCCACCATGCCACCGTGCGAGGTCGCCAGGTCCATGGTGCGTCCACGAAAGAAGGCAACGCGACAGGCATCGGTCCAACTCAGCCCACCGCTTAAATAGGCTGCTGCGATTTCGCCGACGCTGTGCCCAACTACCGCAGAAGGCTTAATCCCCCAACTCTCCCACACCGCTGCCAGGGCAACTTGAATGGCAAACAGGGATGGCTGCGCGATGGATGTCTGTTGCATCCGCGAGGCGGCTTCGCTGCAGGTCAACTCCTGCATCAACGACCAACTGCCGTACTTCGAGAACTCAGCATCGCAGCGTTTGATCACAGAGCGGAACGCCGGTGAGTACTTGAGTAGCCCGCGGCCCATGGCCCACCATTGCGGCCCCTGACCCGAACACACGAAGACCAATCCCTTCTCCAACCGTTCGGAATTGCTCTCGCTGATAAACTCCTCGGGGGCCGACTGAGCGAGAGCCCGCAATTCGTTCACCATGTCCTCGGTCGTGGAAGCACAAGCCGTTGCTCGGTATTCCAAATGACTGCGGCGATGGGCCAGATACCCCGCTACCTCGGCTAAATTGAATTCCGGGTGGGCATCGACCCAATCTGCCATAACTGCCGAATAGTCGGCCAGCGCAGACTTGCTGCGAGCCGACAGAGGCAGCAACACCGGGGCAGCTAATGCTCCGGATCGGGAGGCTTCCGCACGGGCGGCCTCGGCCTTGCGAACTTTCGAAACGGAGTCTCCGTCAGGCGCGGCGAGGTTGGTGCTTGCGAGATCACGTTTAGCTGGCCAAGCGGCTTGCGTTTGGCTGGCCACAGGCGACTCAGCCAGGATCACATGCGCGTTTGCCCCTCCGTAACCAAAGCCATTAATTCCAGCTAGCCTGGGTACCTCCGAATGCCAATCCTCGGTATGCCGGGGAATCCGCAGCCCTAGCGCTTCGAAGTCGATGCCCGGATTCGCTTTCTGGAAATGCAATAAACCCGGTATGCGGCGATGCTGCAGACACAATGCCACCTTGATTAAGCTAGCGATCCCCGCTCCAGCCTCTAAATGGCCGATGTTGGTTTTGACGGATCCAATCGTGCAAGGTCTTTCGCGTCCTGCCTGGGAAAGTACCGACCCCAGCGCATTCGCCTCGATGGGATCACCCACTGGAGTACCAGTGCCATGAGCTTCCACATATTGAATATCTGCTGGTCGTACTCGAGCTTTTTCGCAGGCCCTACGGATCAACCTCTCCTGAGCCTCTTGACTGGGAACGGTCATGCCCGGCGTGCGACCATCTTGGTTCAAGGCGGTCGAGCGAATGACGGCATAGATGGAGTCCCCATCGCGGATGGCAGTCTGCAATGGCTTCAGGAGCACCATGCCCGCCCCTTCGCTCCGAACGTAACCATTCGCTCTCGCGTCAAAAGATTTGCATCGGCCGTCAGGAGACAAAACTCCCAATTGACTAAATGCCACATAGAAGTCCGGCATGATCAGCGCATTGACGCCTCCGGCAAGCGCCATTTCCGCTTCGCCACGCCAAATGCTCTCACAAGCCATGTGCACTGCCACCAGCGACGAAGAGCAGGCCGTATCCACTGCCACACTGGGACCGCGGAGGTCGAAGCAATATGAGATGCGATTCGCAGCAATACTGGAAGAACCACCCGTATTGCTATAAGGATTGATCTCGCCGCGATCTTCATAGCTGAGACCGGCCAACACGTAGTCGAAACTGGAGATGCCCACAAAGACCGATACCGCGGCCCCGGCAAGCTGATTTACCGGTTGGCCAGCATCTTCCATGGCGCGAAAAGCGACTTCCAGCAACATTCTCTGCTGCGGATCCATGACCGCAGCCTCACGGGGCGAAATACCAAATAACTGCGGATCGAATCGGTCGATCCCTGAGACGTAGCCGCCCCACTTGCTCTGCGTTTTGCCAGGCAAAGTCCCATTCGGAGCGTAAAACTTCTGCAAGCTCCAACGATCTGCCGGTGTCTGCGAAATGGCATCGACTCCGGCCTCCAGCAATTCCCAATAACTAGCCGGGTCATTCGCGTCGCCCGGGAATCGACATCCCATACCAACAATGGCAATTGGATCCGGCTCGCGGCCCGTCAGTGTTCGCATTGCAGAGCCTTCCACGGCAGATTTTTGAGCTGAATTCATGCTGTCAATTTCTATGGCTGAGGCGTCCAGGTCGGACGCGATATCTCATTGTTGTTACACTTCGCGAAAGGCTTCTGTCGGCAGCATTTGCGCTGCCCGCCAAGCCGGAAGAATGGCCCCTAACAAGCCAATTCCCACGGCCAACAAGAACCCCTGCAGGGCTACTTGCCAGTCAATCGCCGGCACGAGAAGTCCCTTGACCAGCGGCGCTTGACTCAACGCCCAAGTCAACACAATCGCTGTGAGCGTCCCCAAGATGCAGGCGACCAGGGATAACCCGCAAGATTCGAGCATGATCATTCTGACCACACGAGACTTAGGCCAGCCGATCGCACGCAAGATACCGATTTCCTTGGTCCGCTCCATGACGCTCATCAGCATCGTATTCAAAGTCCCCACGGCTCCCAGCATGAGAGCAATCGCGCTGGTCATCCAAGCCATGGCTCCCGCCAATTGCATCCGCGTATCCGTTTCCACGAACTCGGCAGTCGCCATTGGCAACAGCTTGGCGTCTAACTGCTCAATAGCTGCAATCGCGGCAGCCGCCCGCTCGGCCGACAAAGGACGATTGACAACCACATTGATGTACGTGGCCTGACCGACGCGATCAGTCAAAGCCTGCAAATTCTCAATGGGCAATATCATCGCGCCATTCTCCCACGATGCCGGACTTCGAAATATTGCCTGGACGCGATACGGCTCGCCGAGCAGGTTGAGTACCGTTCCAGGTTCCGCATTCAGACGCTCCGCAAGATGAATGCCAAGCAGCAAACCACGCTCTTCGCCGCCGAATGCGTTCGCGGAGGAATCGATCTGACCTCCGGAGCGATCAATTTGTTGCACCATTTCATAGTCGTTCAGGTACCACGAATCCCGGGCAACTCCCATGGTTGGAATGCCATAGATGGCCTGGTCTTCTAGCGACATCGACTCCAACAGGACGCCGGCCGCGCGATCGACCTCCGGCAGTTGTTCAATCTGCTCCTCAAAACGCTGGTCGACCGAACTGCTCAAGCGATCCGCGGAGCCCTGCCGCGACACGACAATGTCGATGGAATGAGCCGCGTAGATCTCTCCAAAGGATCGCGTAAACCCTTTGGCAATCCCCAACAGGGCCACGACCGAGGCGATAGCGGTTATCAGCGCAACGAGCGTCAACGCCGACCGCATTGGCCGCCGGAACAGGTTTTTGGCGACTAAACCGGAAAAACGCATGCTCTTTCTCCTGTCGTCATTTTCGGCACCCCAAAGCCGAGCGTTCAGAGAATGCCCGACAACTGCCAACTCCCCGCCGTCGGCACAGCCCGAGAATCCAGGTAACTGAAAATGGACCCCCAACCGTTATAGTCAGCCAGGCGTGACGGACATCCCCCTGTCCACCCAGGCCAAGCCAAACTTTGCAGATTCTCCGTTTTAAGAGGCCGACGCAGACTCGGACACCTAGTGGGTGGTTGCCGCTGGAACGAGATAATCGGAATCATCGCAATGCGATTGTCCGATGGATTGATCGATGTGGAGCGAAGTTGCGATGCAGCCCCTCCGATTGTCTAGATTCGCAGTTCTTGGCACCTGTTCACCCTCAAGCCTTTATCCATCGGTTCGCGGAGGTTTCTCGGTCAAGTCTGCGACGAGTCCATTGGCACGGTTAGCCACCCAATTAAGTAACGCCATGTTTCGCCCCCTGCTCATGACCGCTTTCCTTCTAGTCACCCTGGGTGGCTGCGCGCATCGACCGCTTCAGACCGTGATGCGTGGTTCCATGCGGATGACTGGGGGTATGAACATGAACATGAAGGGCCAGTTGTCCACCGACTTTCAAACCGACAACACGGCCTCGCGGTTGTCGAGTGTGACCGTCTACGCTTCGGACCACTGCCAGAGCTCGCGTTGTGTTGCGGTTGTGGACGTGGATGGACTGCTGTTCAACAAGAACATCAGCGGGATCGGCTCCATGGGGGAAAACCCCGTGGCTCTCTTTCGCGAGAAACTGGACACGCTGGCGCAGAATGAATCCGTGGCCGCAATTGTGCTACGCATCAACAGCCCGGGCGGGGGCGTCACCGCCGCGGATGTGATGACCCGCGATATGCTTGAACTCAAGAACCGACGAGGCATTCCAGTGGTTGCATGCCTGATGGATGTCGGCGCTGGCGGTGGATACTATCTGGCCACCGCTGCGGATCATGTGGTGGCCCATCCGACCAGTCTGGTCGGAGGGATCGGTGTGATCTTGAATATTTATTTCCTGCAGGACATGAGCACCTTCAGTGTCGAATCGAAGCCGGTGACTGCGGGCGACAAGATCAACATGGCGACTCCCGAACGTGCCATGCAACCCCAGGAGCGTGAACTGTTGCAGAGTATCGCCGACGATTTCCACCAGCGATTCATCCAGCGAGTGCGCGCATCGCGCGCCATTTCGCCCGCTTCGGAAGTAGAGATCTTTGATGGGCGTGTTGTCACCGGAGAACAATCGCTCGCACTGGGTCTGGTCGACCAGATCGGGTACTTGGACGATGCGGTTGCCGTAGCCAGACAACTGGCCCAGCTCCCGGACAATGCCCCACTGGTCATGCTCCGACGGGATAATGATCGCGCCTATACGCTGCTCGACGTGACTCCCAATACCCCGACCATGTCATCGCTCATCTCACTCAAGATTCCGGGATTGGATCGCAGCCAGATGCCAACCTTTATGTACCTCTGGCAACCGGAACCCAGCATGCTCAGCGGCATGTAGCCGCAATGGCGATCTATGAACTCAACTTGTTAAAAGCCCGGGCTGAATTCACGCTTCGTCAACAAGGCGCGAAGGACGGGGCGTGAGCGGCTATGTATCTGCGGCCATTACGATCGCCTCTATAGAGGGAACCCGATGCAGGAAGTCACCAGAAATTCCCCTTGGTGTGCATGCCTCTTCCCAGCCGTGTGCGCGATTGCCAATCGCAACGAATTTCACCTTGAGCCACTTTGCGAATCGAATGCAGAAGGTTGAAATTCCACTTCTCGCACCCAATATTGGAGGTGATGCTCGCAACTGCACTCCTCTTAGTGTTGTCGGACAGACAAACGCAGTATTGCAGCCGTCCGTTCAACACGCCCATCACCTTTGGTCGAGTAGACCACTGCGCGCAACTTCCGGCAAATCGCCACCACTAACCATCTCATGATTGCATTGTTTATCGGCAGGACGGCTGTTTCAGTGGTATAAAGAGCCAATGCCCGTACCTTTGTTTGGCCGAATGTATGCAAAATCGCTCGGCCATTGTGTTCTGCCGGCCAACAGAGCTTGGACTTGACCCAATATCGGCAATGAAAGCAACAAGGAGTAAATCATGAACAGGAAGATACACACAGTCTTTGAGAACGGTGTATTCAGGCCGACTGAGCCCGTTGATCTGCCGGAACATGCCGAGGTTGAATTTGAGATCACGCTTCCCGAGCCTCGCCGCAAGCCAGAGATCGACGACGTCTACGCCCTGCTCGGCCAACGCTATGATTCGGGGCAAGAGGATGTCGCAGCACGCCACAATCAGCATCAGCCATGAACGCCGTTTTCCTAGACACAGTCGGCTTGCTGGCGCTGTGGGATGTCGCGGACCAATGGCATGCCCCGGCAGAAGAGGCCTTCGCGGATTTGGTGGCGTTGAAGATTCCGCTAGTCACATCCTCATTCGTTTTACTGGAGTGCAACAATGCCGCGGCCAGAAAGCCCTATCGGGATGTGGTTGCCGTGCTCCGCAAAACACTGCTCGCTCGGGAAGAGCTTTTAGAGCCTACCTCTGACGAGATCGAAGCAGCTTGGCTGGCCTATGAGAATAAGGAAGCTGATCGTGCTGGAATAGTCGATCACACTTCATTTGCCATCATGCGTCGACTCTCCATACGCCAAGCTTTCACAAACGACCAACACTTTGAATCCGCCGGTTTCGAGATTTTGTTCTAGGTGGCCCCTCAAGAGATACTATCCATCGACGATCCAAAGCAATGTCCAAGAGCAAATCGCAAACTGCCATCGAGGGCCATTGGGAAGACGGGCTTCGGAAGGCATTGCGATTTAATGAATGGTGCATGTTTTCACCTTGAGTGATTGCCGGCAACCGAACTCAAGGTCAAGAATTGGGTCTTCGCTGCCAAAATCGGGGTGACTTGCTACCTGCGTTTTCCCCAGGATG
>JANSWS010000135.1 GCA_024743355.1 bacterium | reverse complement strand
CATCCAGTGGTGTTTCCGTCAGAACCGTCGCAAACTCGAGCGTCTGAGAGACGCCGTCATTTTGCCGCTCTACCCGGCAGCTGATTTCGTCACCAGGCTTGGTCTTCTGTAGGGCTAATTCCAAGGATTCCGGACGCGTCAGCTCCATTCCGTTCACTTGCGTCAGCTTGTCGCCAATTTCCAGGCCCCCACTGGCTCCGGAAACGCGGGCCAACGCGGCGGGAGATCCGTCCGGGACCGTCGTGATGCGCAGTTCGGGATCCAGAGCCAGATGGCCCAGGTACCCACTGTCGGTTTCCAACGCGCGGTAGCGGAATTTGCCGGGGGATTTCTGTTCCACCAGCTCAACCCTTTCGAGGCTAGCTCCACGCGAAGAAAGCGTAACAAGCAGGTTGTACTTCAGCTCGGGATTCATGGAGCCGAGCGTCGTGCGGCGGCTTGCGAACTCGGGTTTCGTGGACTCTGAGACTTGACTGGTTCCTGGCTCGGCGTCCTTCGTATCCGAAATATCGCTCTCGGAACTTGCCAGCGGGTCCATGGTCGCAGACGCGGGTGGCTCGGGAGGGTTTTGGGGTACCTGGGGACGCATGCTCAAATAAAGCAGGCACAGAGCGGTAGTGAGCATTAACCAGGTTAAGAATCTGCGATCCACGATCTCGTCTGTCGGGTGAGAGGGTTGGTGCTTCAGGCCGAGAAGCGGCTCGAATGGCAATGTGACTCGTGATACGCTGATCGATATAAAGATGTCTCAACGCGGTGTTTATTCTGAGCCTGCCAGGGGGTTTTGGCTAGTCCAACCGGCGTGTTCAGCACAGGCGTTGGATGCGGCGGAAGGGATTCTGGCCGGACGCGGTCGCTGGACCGGTTGTTTCAGGCTGTAACCGAAGCGTTGTCGGTTTCTGCTTGGTTGCCATCTTGCCGCCCGCTCTGCTTGGCCTGTTACCCGCTCTGCTTTGCCTGGCATGCACCCAGCTCCGCAGCTGCCTCGCCTTGGTTCGCGTAGCCCCGAATTCGTTTTTCCCAATCGAATATCCCGCTCTCGGTATTCGATTTCCGGTGTTTCGAAACCACCGAACGCGGATCGGTGGGCGGTTCTGTCAATTTGGCAAGATGCGAATTCCCTTGGGTGAATCGTACCGTGGGAGCTGCGAAATCGCGGTGAACGTCCCATTCTGGCTGGGGCTTCGTTTTTCGAGAGGCCGGGAAATTCATCGTATTTCGACCTGAAAGATGCCTGCGGCGGTAGACGCTTTCGGTATGGCACAGGCTTTGCAATCAGGGGCGAGGACCGAGTGTCCTGCCAATCTGGCTGACGCGGAGGGTCTGCTTTGGGGCCGCTCGCGATCCGCTGTGGGGCCTCGACAGCCGCTGATCGCGTTCGACGCGACAGTGAGGGTGCGAGTACAGGCCGCGAGGCCAAAGTCGCAGGTCCGTATTTCATAAACACAAATGTAGATAGCGAGTTCGTGTTGCAAGCGAGGCCGTAGTGGGCTTCGGGTACTGAGTCGATGGTGGCGGGTACTGCTGGCAGCTCGAGGCCGCTAGTTTTGGTTTCAGCTCTTGGGCTTCTGATCCACTGGAGGATTTCGAACGTGGCAAAACAAATGGTTTTCGAAGACGATGCACGCCAGCCGCTGCTTTCCGGCGTCTCAAAGTTGGCGCGGGCAGTGCGCAGCACGTTGGGGCCTCGTGGTCGCAATGCTGTTTTGGATAAGGGGTGGGGATCCCCCAAGGTGACCAAGGACGGGGTGACGGTTGCCGAGGATATCGAGCTGGATGACCCATTTGAAAATTTGGGGGCTCAGCTAGTGAAAGAGGCTGCCAGCAAGACCAATGATGTGGCTGGAGACGGTACCACCACAGCCACGGTCTTGGCGGAAGCGATCTTTCGCGAAGGCTTGAAGATGATTGCAGCCGGCGCCGATCCGATGGGTTTGGCTCGTGGGATCGGAAAGGCTGTGGCGGCCGTCAACGAGGCGTTGACGAAAATGGCGATCAAGATCGACGAGAAGAGCAAGAAGGAGATCAAGCAGGTAGCCACGATTGCAGGCAACAATGATCCCGCTATTGGTGATGTATTGGCCGACGCGTTTCTGAAGGTCGGTAAAGACGGTGTGATCACGGTAGAAGAGGGGCGTAGTAGCGAAACGACTGTTGAGGTCGTCGAGGGTATGCAGTTCGATCGTGGTTTCCTCTCGCCGCATTTTGTCACCAATCCAGATGACGTTTCGGTTGAGCTGGATGATTGTTACGTGTTGATCTTCGAAGAAAAGATCAGCTCGAACAAGAAGTTGATTCCATTGTTGGAAGCCGCCAGCAAGGCCAAGAGGCCGCTGCTGATCATTGCGGAAGATGTTGAGGGTGAAGCCTTGGCGACTCTCGTAGTCAACAAGATGCGAGGCATTCTCAGTGTTTGTGCGGTCAAGGCTCCTGGCTACGGCGATCGACGCAAGGCGATTATGGGGGATTTGGCTGTTCTGACCGGCGGCCAAGCGATCTTCAAGGATTTGGGGATCGATCTGGAAAGCGTCAAGCTGTCTGACTTGGGTCGCGTCAAGAAGGTTCGCATAACCAGCGAGGAAACGGTCTTGGTGAAGGGAGCTGGCAAGGCTGAGGATATCGAGGGGCGGGCTGCACAGATTCGCCGCGAGATCGAAGGTACGGACAGCGACTACGATCGTGAGAAGCTGCAGGAGCGGTTGGCGAAGCTAGCCGGCGGGGTGGCCCAAATCTCCGTGGGTGCGGCTACGGAAACTGAGATGAAGGAGCGTAAGGCTCTGCTGGATGACGCCAAGGCTGCTACGCAAGCTGCGCTACACGAAGGCATTGTGCCAGGCGGCGGTGTCGCCTTGATTCGCTGTGAGCCCGTGCTGGCGAAGTTGCAGTTGGAGGGCGATGAAGGTCTAGGGGCCCAAATCATTCGCAATGTGCTGGACGGTCCGTTGCGTGCCATCGCAAACAATGCCGGCCTGGACGGCGCCGTTGTCGTAAATCGCGTTCGCCAGCAAAAAGGCAAGACCGAAGGCTACGACGCCAACGCGGACAAGTACACCGATATGGTCGAGGCCGGAATTATCGATCCCGCCAAGGTCGTGCGGACGGCCTTGCAGAACGCGGCGAGCGTCGCGTCGTTGTTGCTGACAACCGAGTCGCTAATCACCGAAATTCCTGTCGAGGAAGAAGAAGGTGGTCACGATCACCATGACCATGGTATGGGCGGCATGGGAGGTATGGGTGGCATGGGTGGCATGGGTGGCATGGGTGGCATGCCAGGCATGATGTAGGCTGTTGCCCGATCTCACCCGGGTCCCAGGATCATTTCAGATAAGTGCATTTTCATTCAAAAACATATTCAGGCGTATAAGGAACTTAATTCATGGCTCAATTGAAGATTCGTCCGTTGGATGACCGTGTTGTCGTCAAGCCAGAGGAAGCTGAAGAAACGACTGCTGGCGGAATCGTGTTGCCAGACTCGGCCAAGGAGAAACCTCAGCGGGGCAAAGTAATTGCTGTCGGTCCCGGCAAGTTGCTGGATAACGGCAATCGCGGGACGCTCTCGGTTGCTGTTGGCGATGTGGTTATCTACGGCAAGTACGGCGGAAGCGACTTGGAAGTGGATGGTGACGAAGTCAAGATTTTGTACGAGCGAGATATCTTGGCGAAGGTCTTGGTTTGATCACGGCTTTGGCAGTGATTTTCTTCCAATTGTCAGGCATTAATTCCGTATAAGGACGATTCACGTGGCAAAACAGCTTATGTTCGAAGATCACGCCCGAGCACGCATGTTGCAGGGTGTGGAAAAATTGGCCGACGCCGTGGCCGTCACCATGGGACCCACGGGTCGCAATGTGATTATTGATAAGAGTTTTGGTGGTCCGACGGTTACCAAAGACGGTGTTACCGTGGCCAAGGAAATCGAATTGGAAGACCGATTCGAAAATATGGGTGCCAAGTTGGTTGTCGAAGTCGCTCAGAAGACGAGCGATTTGGCAGGTGACGGCACAACCACGGCCACCGTGTTGGCCCGAGCTATCTTCAAGGAAGGGCTCCGCAATATTGTTGCTGGTAGCAACCCCGCAGCCATTCGTAGAGGCATTGAAAAGGCCGTCGAAGCTGCTTGCGAACGTCTCCACGAGATGGGCAAGCCGGTAAGTGGTCGCGAGCAAGTGGCCCACGTTGGCGCGATCAGTGCTAACAACGATATGGAAATTGGTGAGTTGCTCGCTGAGTCTTTGGAACGCGTCGGAAAAGACGGTGTGATCACCGTCGAGGAAGGCAAGACTGCGGCTACCACGGTGGAATATGTGGATGGAATGCAGTTCGACAAGGGCTACATTTCGCCTTATTTCATCAATGATTCGGCCAGCATGGAATGCCAGCTGGATGACGCCTTGGTGCTGTTGTTCGAAAAGAAGATCAGCAACATTCAGGATTTGGTGCCTCTGTTGGAGAAGACCAGCCAGAGTGGTAGGCCGCTGTTGATTATTGCCGAAGATGTCGATGCGGAAGCTTTGACGCTGTTGGTGGTCAATAAGCTGCGAGGCACGATCAATGTTTGTGCGGTTAAGGCCCCTGGCTTCGGCGATCGCCGCAAGGCGATGATGGGTGACATTGCGACATTGACCGGCGGCACCTTTATCAGCGAGGATCTGGGTATTCAGCTCGAAAAGGTTTCGTTGGAACAACTCGGTCGCGCCAAGAAGGTCACGGTCGATAAGAACTCCACGACCATCGTGGAAGGCGGTGGAGATCGCAAGACGATTGATCAGCGAGTGGCTCAAATTCGCACGCAGATCGAGCAGACAGACAGCGAGTACGATCGCGAAAAGTTGCAGGAGCGATTGGCTAAGTTGGCAGGCGGTGTGGCAGTCATCAGCGTTGGTGCTGAGACTGAAGCTGACATGAAGCAGAAGAAGGCTCGTGTTGAAGACGCCTTGCACGCGACTCGCGCTGCGATGGAAGAAGGCATTTTGCCAGGTGGTGGTGTCGCGTTGATTCGCTGCACCGAGGCCGTTGAGCAAGCCATGGCGAAATGCAAGGGTGACGAAAAGATCGGAGCACAAATTGTCCTCCGCTCACTTTCGGCTCCGCTCAAGCAAATTGCGGACAACACCGGCTTGGATGGTTCTGTCGTGGCCGACGAGGTCAGCCAGAAGCCGCTCGGGACCGGCTATGACGCCCACCGCCGTCAGTACGTCGATATGCTCAAGTCGGGCATTATCGATCCTGTAAAGGTGGTTCGTACCGCACTGACGAATGCTGGTAGTATCGCGGGGCTGCTGTTGACGACGGAAGCACTTGTCACCAACTTCGAGAAGGAAGACAAGGAAAAGCAGCGCGTCGAAGGCTCGGTAGCTTAGGAAAGCTCAGCGGGCTTCCACCGAAGTCTCAGTGGATCCGATAACTGTGAACAGGCCACCCTTTTGCAAGGGTGGCCTTTTTTCCAGGCTGGGACGCTGAACGACGGCCGCCGAGATGCCCGTCGATGCTGAGGTACCAGAGCTCGACGAGGTACCAGAGTTCCACAAGGTACCAGTGTTGGATCTGCACTCGTGTTGGATACGGTGCTTGTGTTTAACGGTGGGATGGGGCCGGAGGAACCTGAGCCGCCAACTATCGGTTGAATTCCTGTGCCCCGCAGGACTCGCCATTGGCGGAGCGGTCGATTTCCGAGGTGCAAGTTTTTCTCCACCGTGGACGGGATGGTCAAGCCCGGAATCCGACAGGAATCCAGCTTGGGTGCGGCCGTGTCGACAAGGTCCCGAAGGAAGGTAAACGCCATGGCTTCTGCCAAAAGAGATTATTACGAAGTTTTGGGAGTGTCACGGACTGTCACTTCGGTGGAGTTGTCCAAGGCCTATCGCAAGCTCGCGATCAAATACCACCCCGATAGCAATCCCGATGACGAGAATGCGGTAGCGAAATTCAAGGAAGCCGCAGAGGCTTATGAAGTCTTGAATGACCCCCAAAAGCGAGCTCGCTACGATCAATATGGTCATGCGGGCGTCGACGGACGCGGTGGCGGCTTTCAGGACGTGGGTGACATTTTCGAGGCATTCGGGGACATCTTTGGAGGTTCGATCTTCGAAGATTTCTTTGGGGGCCGTAGCCGCTCTCGCGTTCGCCGGGGTGCCGATGTGCGTTGTGACGTCACGTTGGATCTGGAAGAGGCTGCGGCTGGAACGACCAAGACGGTAGCTTTGACGCGGCACGAGATGTGCGACGTCTGTGAGGGATCGGGAGCCGAACCCGGTTCCGAGCCTCAGGTTTGCGGCCGCTGTCGGGGACAGGGCCAAGTAGTCCAGGCCACCGGCATTCTGCGTGTGCAAACCGCTTGCCCGCAATGCCGCGGACGAGGGAAGGTGATTACCTCTCCATGTCGAAAGTGTGATGGCAGCGGCGCCCAGCCGCGCAGCGTAACATTGGAAGTGACCATACCGGCGGGAGTCGACGACGGCATGCGTGTTCGTCTGGCGGGAGAAGGCCAGGCAAGTCCCGATGGGGGGCCCCCAGGGGATGCCTATTGTTTCATCCGCGTTCGACCTCACAGTATCTTCCGCAGGGAAGGAAGCGATTTGGCAATTCAATTGCCCTTGAGCTACTCGCAAGCTGTGCTGGGGACTTCGCTGGATATTCCGACCCTGAATGGAAAGAAGTCGGTGGAGATTCCAGCCGGGACCCAAAGTGGCGAAGTATTTGAATTGCGTGGGTTAGGCATGCCCGATCCACGCAGCGGTATGCGGGGAGATCTATTGGTCCAGACATTTGTCGAGATTCCAAAGAAGGTGAATGCCAAACAAGAAGAGTTGTTGCGGCAGTTGGCGGACTTGGAAGAGCAAAATGTGACCCCGCATCGCAAGTCGTTCTTTGAACGCGTGTTCGACTACTTCCGCAGCGAAGACGAAACAAACCAAGTCGAATCAAGAGAGGAATAAGCAGATGTCCCATCATGAACCAAATTTTAAGGGCGGGGAGGCGTCGTCAGATGCACCCGAAGAACTTGAAGCGGCTGAACACGCGGCGGAAGCCGATGAAGCATTTGCCGACTCGGGCCAGGATATAGAGGTTCGAGATTCGTCAAAGTCCGTTGATGAACGTGTGCTCGAAGCGGAAAAAGAAGTGCTCATGGCGCGGGCGGAGATGGAGAATTTCCGCAAGCGGATGCAGCGCGACTTGGAACTCCAAATCAAGTATGCCAACATGCCGCTGATGAAGGATTTGCTGGAGGTTTTGGATAATCTTCAGCGGGCATTGGAGGCCGCCGATGGCAACGAAGGCGCTACTCAAGGGTTGCGTGAGGGAGTGGCGATGGTCAGCCAGCAGATGAGCGACGTGCTGAGCAAATTCGGCTGTAAGAAGATCGAAGCATTGGGCTTGCCATTTGATCCCAATTTTCATGAGGCGATTTCCCAGATGCCCAGCGACGACTATGCCAAAGGAACGGTCATGTACGAGGCTGCGATTGGATACCAGTTGCATGACCGAGTCGTTCGACCGAGCCATGTCATCGTGAGTACGGGACCAGCCGAGTAGGCTTGATCGTTGCGACACCGGTGTTCGGAAATGGGCCAACCGGATTCGGTGTCTTGTGTGAATGGAAGGCGGGCATGGTGTGAGTCGGACCGGCGACGAATCTGAGTTGTTTGTGTTTAAGGAAACGCGAGTATGCCAACTTATGACTATGTATGCGATGCTTGTGAGCACGAATTTGAGCTTTACCAAGGGATTAATGATCCCAAAAAGCGCAAGTGTCCCGAGTGTGGCAAGCTGAAGCTGCGGCGTCTGCTCGGGACGGGAGCAGCGGTTGTTTTCAAAGGCTCTGGCTTCTACCAGACCGATTACCGCAGCGACTCTTACAAGAAGGCCAAAGCGGCCGACAAACCCAAGGACAGCTCATCGAGTGGTGAAGGCAGCAAGGCCGACAGTGGGAAGTCGTCAAAGACTACCGCTTCCAAGGGAGACTCGTCGTCGAGTTCTTCCAAGAAATCGAAGGACTGATATTGCCGGGCGATTCGGCTCGCTAACCAACATGAATCAGCATTTGCTTCAGCGGCAGTTTGATAATGGGCTCGTTTTGCTTGGTGAACATATGCCGTGGTTGCGTTCCTCGGCTTTCACCTTTTTGGTGCCCGCGGGCACTTGCTATGAGCACAATGATTTGGATGTGTTGGCGGGGCTGACCAGCGAGATGGTCCAGCGCGGCTGCGGTGAATTGGACAGCCGCTCCTTTTGGGAACGGTTGGATGCGTTGGGTGTTGAACGGTCGAGTTCGATCACCACGTCTCATAGCGGTTTCAGCTGTGCCATGCCCAGCTCGGTGCTCACGCAAGTCTTGTCGCTGTATGCGGATTTGGTTCAGCGTCCTCATCTGCCGGAATCTCAGCTGAATGACGCGCGGCAGCTGTGCCTTCAGGATCTGAGAGCCTTGGACGACGAACCCTCGCATCGTTGTTTCAGCGAGCTAAAACGTTTTCGTTATCCTCTTCCCTATGGCCGCATTTCCCAGGGCACGAAACAGGGGCTGGTAGGCATCGACTCGGACGCGGTTCGAGCGTTTTTTCAGCAGAACTACCGTCCTAAAGGCAGTATCTTGGCGGTTGCTGGACGTTTCGATTGGGAACAGTTGTGTGCCACTGTTGAGCAGGTGCTCGGCGGCTGGCAGGGCAACGAGGCGCCAATGCTGCCCGCCCTGTCTCCCATTTATGGCAGTCGGCATGTCGATCACTCCTCGAGTCAAACACACTTGGCTTTGGCCTATGATTGTGCTTCCTACGAGAGTCCTGAGTATTATCAGGCGCGTGCCTTGGTGGGAGTACTGAGCGACGGTATGAGTTCGCGACTGTTCTCCGAGGTTCGTGAGAAGCGTGGCCTGGTTTACTCGGTATTTGCCACCTGCTTTTCTTTGGCCGGCCAGGGCAGCGTCTTGTGTTACGCAGGAACGACCAACAATCGTGCCGAGGAGACACTGCAGGTCCTATTGGATACGGTGCACTCACTACGCTTTGGCATCAATGATGACGAGTTGTCCAGGCTCAAGTATCGCATCAAGAGTTCATTGGTTTTTGAACAGGAGTCCTCCGCGGCACGCAGTAGTCAGATCGCTAGTGACTGGTTCTACCTGGGCAGAGTTCCATCTCGGGAGGAAGTCTGCCAGAAAGTCGATGCCCTAACGCGGGAGGGGCTGTTGGAGCATTTCGAAAAGAACCTTCCCAAGAACTTCTCTTTGGTGACGGTCGGGTCCCAACCTTTGGAGTTACCACGTGGAATTGATTACCCACAAAATTGAGCATGGACCCGAGGTTTTGGTTCTGCACGATCCCGCGGCTTTCACTGCCAGTTTCGGCTGGTTCGTCAAGACGGGCGCCCGGGATGAACAACCTTCCGTCGCGGGAGTCAGCCATTTTCTTGAACACATGGTCTTCAAGGGAACCGAGCGGAGAACGCCCGAGGATGTGAACCGCGAGTTGGATCATTTGGGAGCTCAGTCGAATGCCTTCACCTCGGAAGATTCGACGGTGTTCTACGCATCCGTGCTCCCAGAGTGTCAGTTGCAAGCGGTAGATCTGCTGACGGATCTCATGCAGCCTCGTTTTTTCGAAGAAGACTTTGATATGGAGAAGCAGGTGATCTTGGAAGAGATCGCCATGTATGACGATCAGCCGCCCTACGGTGCCTTTGAACGAGTTACTGAACTGTTCTTTGGGCAACATCCCTTGTCGACCAGAGTGCTGGGTACGGCAGAGACGGTCTCGGATTTGACCGTGGCCCAGATGCGGAGTTACCACCGACATCGCTATGCTAAAGACAACATGTACTTCGCCGCCAGTGGCAAAGTAGATGTTTCTCAATTGGTGGATCAGTTGTCGGAGTTGGTAGTGGATTGGCCCGAGACGGCCAAACCAACCCCGCGTCCAACGCCCAAATTTCACTCGGCCGAAGAGTGTCTGGAACGCGAGTTGGCTCACCAGAGCTACTTGGTCTGCTTATGGCCTGGCTTGAACTGCAATCATCCCGACCGCTATGCACTGCGATTGCTATGTTCGATCCTGGCGGACGATTCGGGAAGCCGATTGTTTTGGGAGCTCATCGACACCGGCCGCGCCGAAACGGCCACGCTTTGGCCGCAGATGTTTGACGATTGTGGTTGCATTACCGGCTATCTGTGCTGCGCTCCCGAGGATACCGCTGAGAATGAAGCCGTGCTGGAGAGGACGATTCGGGACGTCGTCGAGCATGGGGTGACCGCCAAGGAGCTCGAGTTGGCTCGCAGCAAAATCGGTAGTTCTCTGATTCTCTCCGATGAACGGCCGGGGAATCGCCTGTTTGCCCTGGGACAGTCTTGGCTGAATCGCCGCAGCTACGAACCGCTTGAGGTGATTCTCCGGAAATATCACGATGTGACCACAGACGATGTGCAAAGGGTCGCGGCTGAAACTCTACTGGGCGAAACCGCTTCCGTCCGCATCGTGGGTAACGCCGAACTCGATTAGTGCAGGTTTGATTGGCGGAGCTTTGCCAACTCGGACAGGATGGGTTTGGCTTCACCGCGTGGATTCCAAAGTCCGCTTTGATTGTGGTTGCGATGACTGCAGTCGTTGACGGTGTTCCAGATAACAGCGTGCACCGAAGGCTTAGAAAGCAGTAATTTGATGATGATGTCGGCGGGAATGTGGGGGCGCGTTTCACTGGATTTCGGTTTGTCGCCACAGACCAACAAGGGATCCGGGGTTTTCCATTCGGCGATGCGTTTGGAGGAACTCGAGAGAGCCAAGCTGTGGGATAGATCTTGCTTGGCAGATTCTGTCTGATCCCAGGTAGGGGCGCTGACGATGACCATCAGTGGCAAGCCGAGCATCGACCAGCGATCGACCAACTGGTTGAGCTCAATTGGATCCCGTGGAAAGGAACCGCCTGGCCATTGGTCAAAATTCAGCTCGAGCGCAAGTCCACTCAGACCTAAATCGGCTCGAATCAAGGCATCCGCGAAATGAAGCGGGGAGATACCATTCGTATCTTTGCGCAAGTATTCGGCCCAAGGCTGATCAATGCTGAGCAGGACGGGTGTGCGTTCGTCGCAGCGGCGGACCGTTTCAATCAGAGACACCGACATCCGCAGGATTTGCTCGTCATTCCAGCCGAATTGATTGGGTACGTTGATACCTGCGGCACAATTCCACAGATGCACTCTGCCGCGATAACGCTCCACCGTTTTTTGAGCGTAATCACAGGCCAGTTGCATGACGCTTTCAAAGCCCTCGTTGAGCAAGAAAAGCCACTGAGGCATTCGTTCATCACGAAAATCCACCAGCGGTCCCAGGCAGATCTTCGAGGACTCGGAGCAAGCCCAGTCAACCTGTCGGTCAATAGCGGTGAAGTCTCTACGACCACCGGTGTTCGATTCAACGATTCCCAAGTCGGCGGATATGCAGGTTAGATTAAACGCCGTGCGTAACGCCACGCCGAGCTTGTCGACTTCGATGTCTGGATCCAATTGGCAGCCTAGCAGCGTTGCTAATCGACCTTCATTATTGCGTCTGGCTTCTAAGGCTTGCGTGCTGAACGCGTCACACAGGGCGACGGATGCTTGCAACGCCAAGTCGATCGACTGTTGGGCATCGCAAATGCGTTGAGCTTGATCCGCTGGAGTGGTCAGGGCTGTCAGAAATTTCTCGAGGGCAAGCTCGGCCAATGGGAAAAACTTTTCAGGCAGCCGCATGCCGAATCTCTGCCATTCCGCAGCCTGGGTTTTCAAGCGGTGTACGGTGCCCCGCGCGAGTTCGATGGGCAGCGCGTAAGGACTATCGCTAATGCGTAGACTGGTCGTATTCAGACAAAGGTTGCCGTAGCTGCGCGTCGGCCACACAATGTTCAGCTTGCCTGACTCGTCAATTTGACGACCAATGTTAAACTGGTTGCCCGCCACGGAGTGCTCGCACTGCCAAGGGATACCCTCTATCCCCGTTATATAGGCAGTTTCCCAGATACGAGGATCAAATTCCTCCGCGTTGGGAACTGAGAATCGCAGGGGAGCCATTCAGTAAGAGCCTTCGGAGCGTTGGAGAATTCCGAACTTGTATGTGTTCTTTGCCAGAGCTTCGTTTGCCTGAATTCCGCCTGCGGCGTGACTGATAAAGACGAGCGAGTCCGCATCTAGGAGCATCAAGACCTGTCAAGATGTGTGATTTTACCAGATATCAAGGGATGAATTCATTTTGACTTGAGCGGATTTGACTGCTCGGCATGTCGCCCCCGACGGGACTGGGGGGAGGCTGCACCCGAAAATCTACCCCAAGAACTAAGATGATTCAATAAAGCTGCAAGCCAGGAACTGACCCTTCTGGGCCGGCGGGAGCTCCAGCGGAACACTATGCGGAACGTAAGAACTATGCCGACAGCAGTGATATCGACGGATTTCAAGCTTCCATGCCGTCAAGGTAAGGTTCGCGATGTATACGATCTGGGCGATTCGCTGTGGATCATCAGTACAGATCGAATCAGCGCTTTTGACTGGGTTCTTCCCAACGGTATTCCAGACAAGGGGGTCGTGCTGACTCAAATCAGTCGATTCTGGTTCGAGGCATTGCCAACGCCGAACCATCTCCTGCGCTGCGGACTTCCCGAGATCGATGAGCTGACGGACAGGCAGCGGGCGGATCTGCTGGGTCGTTCGATGCTGGTCAAGAAGGCCGAAGTGGTGCCGTTCGAATGCGTCGTGCGAGGCTACCTGGAGGGTTCCGGTTGGCGCGAGTATCAGCAGACGGGAAGTGTTTGTGGAGTCGCACTACCCAAGGGACTGCGGCAATGCGATCGCTTGCCGGAGCCCATATTCACGCCGGCTACCAAGGCAGCCCAGGGGCATGATGAAAATGTGTCTTTTGAGTACATGGCCAACCAGCTTGGGCGAGAGGTCGCAGACCAGTTGCGCAGCCAGAGTCTGGAAGTCTACCGCAATGGATGCAAGCTTGCCCAGGAGCGTGGAATCATCATTGCCGACACCAAGTTCGAGTGGGGATGGCATGGAGGAGAGTTGATCTTGATTGACGAGGTTCTGACGCCCGACAGCTCGCGGTTTTGGCCGGCAGCCAGTTACGCGCCAGGCGGAGCACAGCCGTCGTATGACAAACAGTTTGTTCGGGAATGGCTGATGGCCAGCGATTGGGATCGCGATTCTCCCCCGCCAGAATTGCCCGACGAGATCGTTGAGCAGACACGGCAGAAGTACATCGATGTCTTTCAGCAGCTTACACAAAAAGAATTTACTGCTTAAAGCGATCGGTCATCAACAAGGAATGGAATTCGAGGGTAGCATTCTTCTTACGCCGGCAAATTCCGGTTGGACGGTAACCATTGACTTCAACGCCCCAAGATCCGTCTAAAAACGAAAACAGCAAGGCTGGGGACACGCATTCTCTGCCGTCGGGCCCACGACGGGCGGCAATTGCCTTCATTCTGGTGACAGTTGTCTTGGACGTGCTCTCTTTGACGGTGACCATTCCCGTCGTGCCCAAGCTGATTGAAGGCATGGTATTTCAACAGTGGCTGCAGGAGGATGCCAGTGTTTCGGCCTCATTAGATAACGTCAGTGCTGACGCCTGCGCGACAATCATAGATCGAATTCGGGAGCCAGGTAATGAATATCCCGATGCACGGGCCGCATTGACGAGCGAACTGGGATATACAGACGCCGCGGTTGATCGATTCTTGGATTGGAACGAGAGCGAAGTGGTGGCCAAGGCCACCTTCTATTCCGGGCTGTTTGGTACAGCCTGGGCTCTGATGCAGTTTGTCTTTTCTCCATTGATCGGAGCCTTGTCCGATCGATTTGGACGGCGGAAGGTGATTCTTATCTCGTGCGCCGGACTGGGAATCGACTATATCTTAATGGCCTTGGCACCCAACTTGATTTGGTTATTTATCGGACGACTGCTTTCTGGGATTACGGCAGCGAGTTTTGCAACGGCGAGCGCCTACATCGCCGATGTCACGCCGCCCGCCAAGCGGGCTGCTACCTTTGGGCTGGTGGGCGCGGCTTGGGGTTTTGGTTTCGTCTTCGGACCCTTTATCGGCGCCCAGCTAGGTGTGTTTGGGCTGCGATTGCCTTTCTGGGTTGCGGCCGTACTCACTCTGCTGAACGCCTTCTATGGTTTGTTTATTCTGCCGGAGTCGCTCCCGGCTGAGAAGCGAAGCGAGTTTTCTTTAGCTAAGGCGAATCCTTTGGGGGCGCTGCGATTGCTGCGTTCGCATACTCAACTGTTCGGCTTTGCGGTTGTCCTGTTGCTCTATCAGATTGCCCACCAGGTATTTCCCAGTGTGTTTGTGTTCTACGCTGGCTACCGCTACGCCTGGGGCTTGCAAACGATCGGTTGGACGTTGATGGTGGTAGGCTTGATGAGCGTCTTCATGCAAGGATTTGTGATCCGCAAGGCAGCCCCTGTTTTGGGAGAGAAAAGGATGCTCTTCACGGCGCTCAGCTTTGGAGCCGCCGGCTACATGATTTACGGTCTGGCTAGCAACGGCTGGCTTTTCTGGAGCGCAATTCCAGTATTTGCCTTCGTCGGCTTCTTTAATCCGGCAATTCAAGGGCTGATGACAAGGCGTGTCTCAGACAGAGAGCAAGGGCAGCTTCAGGGTGCCAACAGTTCGTTGATGGGAATTGCCGGAATGATCGGCCCCATCATGTTCACTTCCATCTTCAAACAGTCCATCAGCGGCGAGAGCTTTCCCCCGGTGCCCGGCGCGCCGTTTTTTCTGGCAACGCTGCTCCACTGCTTGGCAATTGCCGTTGCCATCCTGATCTTGAGACATGAATCTGCCGGAGAGGCACAGCAGCAGGTTGATGGGTAAGTCTGAGCGAGCCCGCATGGGCAACGCTGTGCAGCATTTTGTATCGAACGGCTCGCCCGAAAATACAAGCATGACGCGCGAGTCGCGCGAGCGAGTGGTTTCTGGTCGCCATCGAGTACACACTCGCTAGCGCTTCGTGCTTGTAAATCCAATGCCAAAATGCGGCACTGCGTTGCCCGTACAAGCTATTCAGGCCGAGGTTGGTCACTAATATGAATGTGGCCCCGTGCATGCTCCGTCTCTGTGGCCGCGGACAGGCCCGAAGGTTTTCGCCCCGAAGGCGGCGCAACATATCAGCACCGGGCAAGCGACTTCGGTTCCACCGAAGACAGCGCCGCCCGGGGTTGGAATATCCTTCAGATCCAGATCATTCGGCCCAGTCCAGGCCGGTGGCCTTGCGTATGCGTGCCTCGTATTCGCCGATCAGGCCACCCACCACATCCCAACCATCGGGCCGCCTGAGTTCGATGTCGCCCTGGCGATTGACACGAATAATGCTCTCTTCGGTCACGCCAATATCCTTCAGATCACTCAGACCCAGGTCATCGTCTGAGATGATCAAGCCAAGGGTCTTGCCGGTCATTTCAATAAACATCATGGCTAATGGAGCGAATAGAGTAGTGCTGGGACGTTGGTCGGCAACGGTTTCAGCGGTAGGCTCAGAATAGGCAACGAACGCCCATTATAGTCAACCGCTGGACCCAACGGTACGTTGGCCAGCCAGGATACTCGTGGGCGATCGCTTTCGGGTGAGTCCCAGCACAGGAGCAAGGATGCGTGGCTCTCACACATCAGTTCAGCAAACGCAATACAGACAGCATGGTGTTGACGCGAATTTCTAGAACTCGGCCGGCCTCTTGCTCTTCCTCTTCAATGGGAAAGCTCCACTGAACAGGCCGGTTAGCCCCCTCCCCTTCGCCCTCGGCGTTCAACGCATTAATGACCAACAACGAATCGATGGGGCTGATAAACAGGTCGCCGTTGACATCGAAGAATGGAGGAGGATTGGAAAGCTCGAGGACGTTTGGATTGCCGGAAGCGTTGTTCAGGAAGTTAATGACCAGTAGCGCGTCAATGGGCGTGGTAACGCCGTCTTGGTTGACGTCGGTAATCAATAATGGATTTTGCAAGGGCGACTGCTCAAAGACCTGCACGGTCACGATCTGTTCGTCGGTCTTACTGGAGGTCGTCGTGGGATTGATTTGTTGGACTGTGGCTTTAAAAGCCAATTCACCTGTGAAGCCTGGAGGTGTCTCAAGCCTCACTAGCCCGCTGCCGCTGTCGACCTGAACATTAAAGATGGTGTCGCCAAGAGGCATAACGCTGTACTGGACTTCATCGCCTTCCGCATCTTGGGAAGATAGCGGTATCTCTATAACGGACGCTGCCAGTGCGGGAACGCTGGGGATCGGGTTCAGGAAAGGAGCGCCATTGGCCGCATCGGGAACCGCAGTAGCCATGAAGCTCTGAGAATACGCGTTTCCTTGCGGATCTGTTACGGTGACGGTGATTTCAGCCGTACCCGATTGGGACATGGCACGCAGGACAACGATGCCATTCTCCGTGTCTTCAAATACGGTTGCCGAACGCATGAGAACGTTGAAGACGGGACGGTCGAAAGCGTTCGTCAGGATGTTGCTGATGGCTTCGCGGACATGCTCGCCTTCAGTCAACTGTCCAAATATGGAGTGATTGAAATCCAAGTACCGAGTAGCTACTTCGGTCACAAAAAACTGGGAGTCATTGGTGTCGTCCGTGGACTTGGCAAAGGAAAGGACTCCGGAGCGGTTGTGTTGCAGATCCACATGGAATTGATCGTCAAAATCTCCCAGACTGGATCCCCCGCTACCTGTTCCGGTAGGGTCGCCTCCTTGAATCACGAAGTTGTTGATGACGCGATGAAAGGGAACGTCGTCATAAAAGCCGCTTTCGGCCAGTTCGATTACCCGCGAGGAAGGCCGCGGCGCCCGGTTCTCAAAAAGTTCAAACACGAGATCGCCATACCCGCTCGTTTCCAGCCGCAGGCTGCGATTGCCAGTTAAGACCTGAGCGGATACGACGCTTGGGTTGCTGGAGCGGACGCTGATCGTTAGCGGTTCGCCGTTCGGGTCGTAAGCATCAATGGGAATGTGCAGTGGTGAACCTAGCTCGACAGAAGTGTCCTCAAGTTCGCGGAATACTGGCAGCGAGGACTGGGGTATTGTCAATCCCGATCGGGTAGCTATCGCTTCGACCGACAGCAGGCCAACATGCCGACTGCCGTCTGGGAATTCCCAGGTGGGTATCTGGGTGATCTGTTCGTCAACTGCGATTTGATTTGCCGTGCGGTCTGGATTGGTTACT
>JANSWS010000666.1 GCA_024743355.1 bacterium | reverse complement strand
CCTTTCCAAGGTCAGAATGGGGGTCAACCTGGGGCTGATTCGTTCGATCGAAATCGGCACGATCAACAAGTTGTTTGTGCACACACAACCCGCGCATCTGCAGAAGCTGCATGGCGGTCAACTCTCCGTGGCGGATCGCAATATTGAGCGAGCTGCCTATCTCCAAAGCCATTTGGTCCCCAAGGGTGGCAGCGGCGCAAATTAGCGGCGCCAAATCGCGCTGGCGATCTGCTCCGAACCCGAGTTCTGACCGCCTCTCCCTGCTTGGCCTGAGATTCGGGCCGCTCGTGCGTGGCGGGAACGCTAACAGGCAGGAATGTTTCGGTGCGGGACTCCCGGGTTGGGTTGCTTCGGGTCCGCAGACCCTGATTGGCAGTTGCCTTCCATGATCTGCCTGAGGCACTCATTGAATCGCGGCGGCTTAAATCGTACACTCGACGTGCTACCCAACAATCAACCATAGTGGGAAATCGATATGAGCGATGAAGGTCGACTGGATACCGTGATGGTGGAGCAGCGTTTGTTTCCACCCAGCGCAGAATTTGCCTCAAAGGCTCTGGTAAAAAGTAGCGAAGAGTACCAGCAGTTATACGATCGCGCGGCGGCCGATCCGGAGTCCTTTTGGGAGCAGGAAGCTCGCGAGCATCTGCATTGGTTCGAACCCTTTCAGCAGACCTTGCATTGGGAGTGCCCCAATGCGCAATGGTTTGTCGGAGGAAAAACCAATGTCAGCTACAACTGTTTGGATGCACACCTGGAAGCTGGCAACGGAGATCGAACGGCAATTATCTGGGAAGGAGAACCCGGTGATACGCGACGATTGACGTATAGCGAGTTGCATGGTGAAGTCTGTCGTTTTGCCAATGCACTCAAGCATATCGGCGTGCAAGCCGGTGATGTTGTCAGCATCTATATGCCGATGACACCCGAATTGGCTATCGCCATGTTGGCTTGCGCGCGTATCGGAGCGGTCCATTCGGTTATCTTCGCAGGTTTTTCCGCCGAAGCGATCGCGGACCGGAATAATGACGCAAGTGCCAAAGTGCAGCTGACCAGCGACGGTCTCTATCGACGTGGAAAGGTCTTGCCGCTGAAGGAAACGGTGGACCAAGCCTTGGCTAAGAGTCCCACCGTTGAAAAGTGTATCGTGTTGAAGCGGGTCGGAAACGAAGCTCCCATGCAGGCAGGGCGTGACCTGTGGTGGCACGAATTGCTCGAACAGGTAAGCGATGACTGCCCCGCAGAACCGCTGGACAGCGAGACGCCGCTATTCATTCTGTACACCAGCGGTTCTACCGGGAAACCGAAGGGGATTCGACACACCACAGCCGGTTACAATCTATTCGCCAAACGCACCTTTCAGTGGGTCTTCGATCATCGGCAAGATGATATCTATTGGTGTACGGCGGATTGTGGCTGGATTACCGGGCATAGCTACATCGTTTACGGACCGCTCTCGGCAGGTGCGACGACTGTGATGTACGAGGGCGCACCGAATTTTCCGGCCGAAGATCGCTTCTGGGAAATCGTCGAAAAGTATAAGGTCAGCATTCTATACACGGCTCCCACCGCGATTCGTGCGTTTATCAAGTGGGGTGATCAGCACGTGGAAAAACACGATCTGAGCAGCCTGCGTTTGCTGGGCAGCGTAGGAGAGGGGATCAATCCCGAGGCTTGGATGTGGTACCACGAGAAGATTGGCGGCGGGAACTGTCCGATTGTGGATACTTGGTGGCAAACGGAAACCGGTGGCATCATGATGTCTCCCCTGCCCGGCGCGATTTCGCTCAAGCCCGGCAGTTGCACCAAGCCCTTGCCAGGCGTTTTGCCCAAAATCGTGGACGAAGACGGCTTGGAAGTTCCAGCTGGACACGGCGGTATGTTGTGCATTGCTTATCCCTGGCCAGGCATGCTCAGAGGCATCTGGGGGGACGCCGATCGTTACCAGGAACAGTATTGGTCGAAAGTTCCCGGTATGTATCTGACGGGTGACAACGCGCGCATCGACGATGATGGCTACTATTGGATCATGGGCCGCATCGATGACGTCATCAATGTATCCGGGCACCGACTGTCGACGATCGAAGTCGAGAGCGCCCTAGTTTCCCACGCGGCCGTGGCCGAGGCTGCGGTGGTGGGCAAGCCTGACGAAATCAAGGGCCAGGCAATCGCTGCCTTTGTGACCCTGCGCAATGTGGAGCCGAGTGAAGAACTGCGGAACGAACTCCGGCTACATGTCCGCAAGGAAATTGGAGCTTTGGCGCAACCGGATCAGATTCGCTTTACCGCTGCCTTGCCAAAAACTCGCAGCGGGAAAATCATGCGACGCCTGCTGAGAAATATTGCTTCCGGCAAAGAACAGACAGGGGATACTTCCACACTGGAGGACTTCACCGTGCTGGCTGCACTGCAAAAGGAAGACGACTAAGCACGGTGGGTAGGCTTGGTCGGCTACTCTGGCATCCGACCGTGTT
>JANSWS010000388.1 GCA_024743355.1 bacterium | reverse complement strand
TGGTTTGGGTCATGCATGCTTCGATCTCTCAAAGCAACTGGAGGCTAGCCAAGTTGGATGGATTGGGCAGTTGGGAGATTGCCAGCTACATCATCCTGCCTCAGTTCGGTCGCAGCCTGTTGGCTGCCTGGCTGCTTTTGTTCGTGCTCAGCTTTGGTGAGCTCAGCTGCAGCATCTTGGTCTTGCCGCCAGGTGTGACCACAGTTTCGATGCGTTTGTTTGAAATGCTGCACTTCGGAATGCGGCATCAAGACTCCGGCTTATGCGGAGTCTTAATCTTGTTGGGTTGGGTGGTGTCTTTTGCCTTGTGGAAAACTCTCAAGGATCGATAGCCTCCCGCTGCCTGTTTTAGAATGGCGACTACCTCGCCCGCTGCATCGAATGCGACCCAAGCCAGGTCCCGCGGTGTTGCTTGCTGGACTTCCGCCTGCGGGAGGGAAGGGACTTCAAGAAAATCCGGCAGTTGAACCGCGATGCCGTTCCTGATCTTCTGACAGCCCGCGGTGGAAAGCACGCACTTGGGCAAGCTTTCCGTCAGCAGGCAGGCAGGCTTGAGGTGACGTGCTATTGTTTGCTCGTCGCAGAAATCATCCGGCGGCAGGCAGTCGTCCAACTTTACACTGCCGATTGCCGTACGTACGAGTCGTGTCATCACGGCATCCGATCCCAGTGATATGGCAATGTCGCTTCCCAAAGATCGGATATAAGTACCGCTGCTGCAACGGATGGCGAGCGTCACGCGAGGGTATTCGTAACGCAGTATCTTCAGCTCATGAATAATGATCTTGCGGGAGGGCAATTGAAAACTTTCGCCTCGACGGGCTAGTTCATGGGCTCGGCGGCCATCTACATGCAGCGCTGAAAAGCGGGGCGGTACTTGCTCCTGTTCACCCAGCCAACGTGACGCTGCCGCCAGATATGCGGCCTCCGAAATCTCCGGTGCTTGCTCCAGAGTTTCGACACGCCCGTCCGTGTCCAGGGTGTCACTAGAGCAGCCCATTTTGAAATCCGCTTCATAGGACTTTGGCAGTCCATGAGAGAACTCCACCAGCCGTGTTGCCTGTCCGATGGCCAACAACAACACGCCGGTGGCCATCGGATCCAAGGTTCCAGTATGACCAACTTTGCTCGGGCGAATACAACGTTGAATCTGATTGACAACATCTCGGCTGGTACAGCCCGCAGGTTTGTCGATCGCAAGTACACCAAACATCGGAAAGCGGCTTAGCCGAGGACCGGCGTATTTCGATTAGAGTGGAAACGCTGGGACGGCGCTGCAGGGTATTCACTACCCGAGCCGAACCAGCGGCAAGAATTCACGCGGTAACGGCACAGCCGAGACGGGCCGTACCAGCCTGGAAGCATCGGCAATGTTATGCGGGAGCCAACTCACTGCTTCCTGCACTCGCCTCTTCGCCCTTGTCCTGGTTGCCCGATTCGGCCTGTTCCATGCGTGGATCATCAGCACTGGGGTCGTGACCGAATAAATCGGCAATGATCAGGTAGATGCGGAAGAAGACAGGCACCTGGAACAAGACCAACAGCGTAGAAAGCATCAGGCCAAATGCGATGCTCGTAGCCATAGGAACCAAGAACTGAGCCTGGAAAGACGTTTCCATTAACATGGGAACTAGACCGCCGATCGTCGTCAGACTGGTCAAGAATACAGGCCTCAAGCGCCGCCTGCCTGCTTCCAGCAAGGCTTCGTTGGGTTCCATGCCGGCCCGCACACGGCTGTTGATGAAGTCGACCAGTACGATCGAGTCATTCACCACGATGCCGGTCAGAGCGACCAAGCCGAAGAAGCTGAACAAGGTGATTTCCAGCCCCATGAAGATGTGTCCCCAAGCGGCCCCAATGATACCGAAGGGGATGATACACATGATCAAGAACGGCTGGAAATAGGAACGGAACTCGACAACCAGCAGCAGGTACATGACCAACAATGCCGCCGCGGATCCGATCAGCAAGCTTTGAAGTGATTCGGCGGTTTGCTGGGATTGACCTTCCCAGTTCACACTGACCTGCGGGTATTTTTCTCGGAACAGTGCGGGCAATGCTGATTTAAGGCTTTGCGAAATTTCGAATTGGTTGCCTTCGCTGGAATCCAGGTCAGCTGTGATCGTGATCGAGCGCTGCTGGTTGAGTCGGTTGATTTCGGCGTAGGCCTGAGTGACTGTGACTTCGGCCAGTTCATTGATCGGTCGTTCAATTCCATCCGACCCGCGAACGCGAATGTCATTAAACTGCGCCAAAGAAGTCCGCTCATCTTCGGGATAGCGGACCATCAGCTTGACCTCGTGGCGGCCTCGCTGCAAACGCATGACTTCCGCACCGTAGTAGGAGTTGCGAATCGTTTCGGCCAGATCCGCGGAAGTAAGACCCATCGACTGGGCCCGCTCCTTAACTCGAATTTGAAATTCGGTTTTTCCCGGCGTGGCATCGTCGCGAACGTCGTACACACCGGCGAACTGTTCAAGCATGGACTTGGCTTCTTCGACCGCGCCCTCCAGTTGATCCTGGTATTTTGCCGCAGCCAGCAACTTGAATTCGATCGGCTTGCCTCCCGGGCCGATGGCCGCCGAATCGTAAACGACGCGCTCCGCCCCACTGATCTCTCCAGCTTCGTTGCGCCAACGATTGATCAACTCTCCGCTGCTGATGGACCGTTCGCCGGCGTCCTGCAATTCGATAAACACTTGGCCGACTGAGCTTCCAGTTCCGCCGCCCGTTGATCCCATCGCACCCTGCGCGGTTAGTTGCCCCACCTGACGAAAGGTCAGTTTGACGGGGCCTTGGGGAGTGCGTGACTCGAGGGCTTTCTGCAGCTCCTCCTCCGTCATCGTAATCCCATTTTCCTCGTTGTAGATTTTCTGGCTCACCCGCCTGGCAGCCGTTTCGATCTTCCGGGTCGCAGCATCACTCACGCGGGCCGGTGTGCCGTCAGGAAAGGCGACCTGGGCCAAGATCTGATTGCTATCCGTCTTGGGAAACGGGTTGATCTTTACAAAACCTACCTTGGTCAATGCAAAGGTACCTAGCAACAAGAACAATCCCACGCCCACGCCGAGAAACGGGTAATGCAAAAGGAACCGCAGGATCGGTAGATAGACGTGATCCCCAAACCACTCCATGCCGCGACCACAGACATGGCTCCCGTTGTCAAGGGTTCGTTCCGCCAAGCTGAACAGGCCGAGACGCTTCTTGGGTTTCTTTTCAGAAGCATGACTTCCGTGAGAAAGGTGGCAGGGCAGGGCGGTAGAGGCTTCGATCAAGGAAATGACCAGCATGGCGATAATCGCCACAGGCATGACGGCGATAAACTTACCCATCACCCCTTCGACGAAGAAAAAGGGCATAAAGGCTACGATGGTGGTTAAAATCGCGGTGGTTACCGAAGGCAGCACCTCAATGGTTCCATCTATTGCCGCAGTGTAAAAGTCTTTGCCCATGTTCCGATGCGCGTAGATGTTCTCGCCCACCACAATCGCATCGTCCACCACGATTCCCAATGCCATCAGGAAGGCAAACATGCTGAGCATGTTCAACGTCTGTCCCGTGGCCAGCAGTATGAGCCCCGCCCCGAGAACACAGATGGGAATCCCTAGAGACACCCAGAAGGCCAGGCGAAATTCAAGAAACAGAGCCAGCAACAGGAACACGAACAGCAGGCCTTGCAGGCCGTTGTCTCGCAACATTCGCATACGGTCACGAACGTCGATGCTGGTGTCGCCCCAAACTTGCAGCGAATATCCGGGCGGAACCTCGGCCTGGGCCACATACGCGTGCACCTCATCGGCGATTTGCAAAAGATCTTCGTCGCTGGTGCGATCGATGCTGATCACCAAAGCCGGTTGGCCATTGACTTCATTAATGTTGGATGAATCGTCGAACTCATCCTGCACGCTGCCGATATCGCGAACCGATAGTACGACTCCGCCAGGCTGGGTAATGACCGGTAGCTCTGCAATCTCCTCGCCCAGTTCTCGGCGGTTCTTGCCTCGCAGCAAAATTTCCTGGCCATCTGCTTTCAGCTGCCCGCCAGGCATCTCAATGTTCTCGCGGCGGAGAATGTTGGCCACGGTCGATAGCGTCAGGCCATGCTTGCGGAGCGTGTCCTCGGAAACCTCGACGTCAATCTGATAAGGCTTCGCACCTTGGATCTCGGCCTGGGAAATCGTGGCCAGATCAAGCAGCTCAGACCGAACCGACTCCGCTACCTCTCGCAGTCGGATTTCGGAATCGGGATCATCCGACTTGGGGCCCATGATCGCGACTCGAATGGCCGATTCGCGAAATGTGATCTGTTCAACTTGAGGATCTTCCGCCAGGTCAGGGAAATTGGTGACACGGTCCACGCGTGAACGGATGTCGGTAACGACTTTTTGCACATCGCGGACGTTGGAATTCAATTCAACCAGAACATAGCCGCCTCCCTCGCGGGCAATGCTCACCAGTCGCTTGATGCCATCCAACGAGCGAATAGCCTCCTCGACCGGTTGGCATACTCCCTTTTCACAATCGCTCGGAGAAGCTCCCGGATATGGGATGCTGACCAGCACTACTTCCAGTTCGAATTCAGGAAATACTTCACGCCGCATCTGGGTGAAACTCCAGAAGCCGGCCACCAGCACGGCAACTACGAGTACGTTGACGGCGGGCGTGTTTCCAATTGCCCAACGAACAAGATTTTTCATTTGGATTTAGCCTTCGCGACGATTTCGGTCTTCCTGGGAACCGCTTGCAAGGTTGGGTTTCTCATCAACGCGGCGTACGCGAACCGGATCGGTTCCATCAGCACGGACGCCTGGCAGAGGTGAAATGATGACGCGGTCACCGGGCAGCAATTGGTCCGATGGAACTTCGCACACCCAGTATTCCACATCATCAGCTTTTCCGGCGACTTTGCCGGTATATTGAGTTACCATTCGAACGTTTTCAATGACTTTCAGATTGCCCGCGTCCCACTCGGCGGGATCCAGGACATTGGCTTTGGCCGTGTCGCTGGCTGGCGAAGCGTCGTCCGGAGATGAGTCTCGGCTAACGTATAACTCTTCCAGCCGGCCTTCGCGTTCCGCCTTTTCATATTCCGCTATGGCTTCCCGAGCTTTAGGCGTTTGCCGCACAACTTCGCGGTTCTCCGAAAACTTCCATATCACACTGGCGTTACTCGAGGGCTTGATGCTAAGCTTCGGTACCAACATTAGCCTGCTGGATGGGCGAGATTTAATCACCACATTGACAAACATTCCTCGTACCAAAACGGGCGGCCCGCTACGCTCGATGCTCCGCCCGTCCGCAGATCGAAACGCACCTGGGTTGTCTACGCGGATGCGAATCGGAATGGTTCGGCTAAGCGGATCCAGACCCACGCCTTCAACGCGATCAAGAACGCCATCCCAAATGTAAGTCGTCGAATCACGACCGGCGATGCTGTAGCTGATCTCGACTGGAGTGATCGGAAGTTCGAAGCGGGAACTCTGCGGATTATTCATTAGCTTGTCTGTGCTGACATTCGGCTGATCCAGGATCCAGGAAAGTTGATCCATGCGTACGCTGCAGGCCACTTCCACTTTCTCGGTATCCTCGATGGTCAACAATTGGGTGCCCCGCTGGACAAACGAATCCACCTCGATGACATCGCTTACCACACGGCCATCCACGGGAGCATGAATGATGGTTCGAGATAGATTCAGCTTGGCTTGCTCCAGTTCGGTTTCGGCGAGTTTGGCGGCTAACTCCAAACGCGATCGCCGCGACTTGGCTGATCGCAATTGGTTCTGCAGAGTCACTTTTTGGTTGAGCGAACTCAGCCGCGAACGCCGCGCCTGGTCTAACTCGGCAGCGCTCGAGAATGATTTGTTCATGGACTCGAAGCGTTTGACATCGGCTGCCGCCAATTCGAGTTCCTGTTCGGCGACTGTCAGCAGCGCCTCCGCATTCTCGATGTCCTGCTGCAATTCCTCGATCGAAGCCAGTTCCTGGTCCCTCCGCCGGGTCAATCGCTCGATTTCCAGCTCGTAATCCCGGGGATCAATCTTGTACAGCAGCTGTCCCTGCTTGACGTAGTTTCCGCTCAACAGGTCGGGGCACTTCTCCACGATCCGACCGGCCGCTTCAGCCGCCAATTGCACTTCGCGGTACGGTTCCACGGTTCCACTGACTTCGATGTCAAGTGTTTCCGCCAAAACTTTAACTTCCGCTACTTCCGCGATGGGCAGAAATGCCAACAACTCACCTTCGTTGTTCGGATCGGGCAACGCCGTCTTCGTCGGCTCTGGCACTTGCAGCAGCACCACCAGGGCTATGCCTCCCACAACCAGCACGGCTGGCAACACGGCTCCTAAAATGATGTTTTTCATACTCCAATGTTCCTCAATCGGTTGGTACCGACTCTTTGGTGCTATTTTCCTGGTCTGGCCAGTCAGCCGACATAGATGGGCTGAATGTTTTCAGGGCCTGAATTTGTAACAAGATCGAATCGCATAGACGATTTGCGTAAAGTCGCGGATCCTCATTGCTGTTCGAATCAAGACTCAGCATCTTTCTCAAGTTTTTGCCAGTCTTCAAAAACATGCAACGGGAAAGAATCTGCGTTAACAGTTCCTCACGAATTTCCGTGGCATTTAGCTCTTCTCCAAGCAGCTTGGCGACCAGCTGCTCGAGCATCATGAAATCCTTCGCGAACGGCTTCTTGAGCATCTCCATCACACCACTGGCTGGCGACAGCACCTCCCGCATCATGAGCGTGTTTTGCCAAGCCAAACTGGAATCCGAAGGCTCTGCAGAGGCTGCGATGCGGCTGGCAATCGCTTGCAAAAAACTACGTAGTGCGGCGGGAGCCTCGTTTGCCGTTACCTCGCGAACATCGGGCAGCGGAAAAAGCTTCTGCTTGCGTTCGCACGCGGTTTGGACACAGTGCTGGTAAAGTTGGTTCTTGTCGCCGAAATAGTAGTTCACTGCGGCGACCGAACAGCCCGCTTCCTTGCAGATCTCACGGACGGTGGCATCGCTTCCCTTGGCGGCAAAAATACGTCCCGCCACCTCGACCAAACGTTCCGCGGTCGATTGCGATGCCTCGGACCCGGAAGGTTCGATGGCGGCTTCGTGGCCGAGCTGTCTATCGGAACGGTGAATCATGCTGGAAAAGAGTGGGAGCTTGAACGGGTTTTGGGAAACGAAACCGGCTACTGCCGACAAATTGAAACACTTGTTTCAAACATATGTTTTTCTAGTATCAGAAAACGTCAATGCCATCTGCGCAGATTAGGCAAAAGTCTTGCGACATGTTGACTTTCCATGCCCTGAAACAGTACCTGTGGGCTATGGGTGTATTACTGAGGAGTGGATTTGAGGGCGGTTTATCTGTCGTAGCCACCGTCGCCAGA
>JANSWS010000014.1 GCA_024743355.1 bacterium | reverse complement strand
GGCTCCGGTGCTTGCGGCCGCAACTGTCGCGAGGGATTCCAGACTCGCAATCGCAGGATGGCGATGCTCACGAAACTCAGCCCGGCCAAGCTTCCCAGTACGCAATGCACCGCGGGAATGCCGCCGGGAAAGGGCAGCCAGGAATCGGATTGAATCGGCAAGCAAACGCCCCACAGCGCTCGCACCGGACTAAGTACTTCCGCCCATCGCGGGTCGAGGGGTGTTACGCCCGAGGCAATCACTTCACAGAATACCAGCCAGCCGACAATCGCTATCAAGGTGATGGCCAGAGTTTGAAAGGTCTTCTCTCGCCAGAAGGCAATCAGATTTGCCAGTGCTCCGCACCAAAATGTGGTGACCAAGATGATGGCAGTGGCGACAAAGACTTGCGTCACACTGACACCGCCCAGCAGCGAAATCAAAAGCAGCAAGGGCAGGGCGGCAAAGATCAAGCTGATCACACTCAGCAGACAGGAGCCGAGTTTGCCCAGTACGATTTGCGTACTAGTCAGCCGCGTCAACAGCAGCAGAATCAGGGTTCGCTTGTCTTTTTCCTGGGCTACCGTACTGGCCGCGGCCACGGCGGCCAGGAAGATGGTGATGATCAATTCCAGCGGAGCCACGATCTGAAAGACCAGCAGTCCAAAACGCGATAGATCGCCGATGTTGCGTACCTGTTGGATGCCCGCCAACAAAGCCCAGGCAGTACAGACAAGGCTGAATAGGGCCAGCACGAAAATGACGCGCTGCGCATAGAATCGGATCTTACGCGGTGCTACGAGCCATTCCCGGGCAAGAATCGGTCCAATCATACAACTACGTGATATCCAAGTTCAGGAAACGCCAATCAGGATCTCAGATTGTAACGTGACGGCCAATCTTGACTGCTACCGCCAGCGGGTTTTGTTCTGAATTTCCAAACGGTGGCCCCCACTGAGATCCTTGGCTGACGATCCTTGGCTGACGATCCTTGGCTGACGATCCTTGGCTGAGATCGTCGGTTGGGGTCGGCGGTGGCGATACCGCCCTTGGTAAACCGCCAGCCTCCAATTTAGCCGGGTGCGATCCGATCTTCGAAGGGTTTGGATTCCGCGGCCAGACGATGCAACATGCCTGACAGACTCGATTCCAGCTGCTGCATGATTGGGTCCCGCTGCCCCTTGGGCGGCTTGGTCGGCTCCACTTCGATGGCTTCTCCGACTTCCAGTATGCAGTGCAGGGGGCGATGCGTGCGGGCGTGATCATGGACGTCTTCGTCCAGCCGTTCCACGGTTTCCAGAACGCGGGTTTCCGTCGGTTCATCGAGGTAGCCCTCGGGATAGGCCTCGATTTGCTGAGCCACATAGATTTCCGACAGCTGCTTCCAAATCTTCTGTTTCTCTGCCGGAGGAAGCTGACCCTCGGTGAGCTTGGGGACCAATCTCGATCGAAGCTGTTTGATTCTGGGCACCAGCGACTCTTGTTGAATCGACCCCATGACCGCCTCATCGAGCGGATCTAGCAGACGCTGAATCAATATTTGCTTCCGTTCTGCCAAGTTGCCCGTTTGGGCTCTGCCCAGGAATTGAACTTCCTTCAAGCTCAAGAGCCCTTCGCCGATGCGATGAATACGTTCCAGAATCGTTAGCTCCGAGCAGGGTTCGTGCCACGTGAGCCGTTCCTCCAGGGATTTGATGACCGGCATAATGGTTGCGATCAAGTCACCCCGGTACAGGTACTTGATGGCCACGGGATGAATGACGACTTTGCCCAATCCGAGCTTCTCTCGGCGGCGGGCGGCGGAACGCGTCAGAAAGGAAACGCCATCCAGCAGGGGTTGCAAGCGATCATTGGTATGGAAGACGGTGCCCTCTGGAAAAACGACCAGTGGACGCTTCGCCTGTGTCAGGATTTCTTGGGCTGTCTCGAGAGATGCCCGATCCACGCCTTCGCGGTTCATACTGAAACCGCCCACCATGCGTATCGCAAAAGCCTGCAAGCGACCTTGATTGAACAGGTGCCAACTGGCCATGGAATACAGATAGCGGCCCGTCTGGACAGCGATGGGGCTCAAGGCCAGCGGGTCGGCGTAGCGGCAGTGGTTGGGTGCGAGCAGAATGCCGTGGTTCGCTGAGAGAGATTCTTGCAGGCGTTCCAAATGCCGGACTTCGGACGAAGTTACTCCCTCGAAATAATTCAAGTAGAGGTCAGCGAGTCTCAGCTTCTTGATGAAATACGGAACCCAGTCCCCACGGTGAGGCGGAACAAACTCGTAGGGCTTCTCGACAATGATTTCTTGCATGCCGAGGAAGTTTAACGAATCCTACCAGGATGGAACATGTCGGGTGCCCGGGAGGACCCTCATATTTGAGGATCGGCATAATTTCAACGTGCCGCCGCAGCCTGGCTGGCATAGCCGCGAGGATGCGCGCTATGCCATCTCCATGCTGTTTCCACAATGGATTCGATGTCCGGATATTGAGGTTCCCAGCCCAGTACTTTTTTGGCCAAGCTACTATCGGCTACCAGTTCCGCTGGGTCGCCAGGACGACGCGCCTCGACCGTGGTCGGAATCGGATGACCAGTGACTTTGCGGCAGGCCTCAATGACCGACAGCACGCTTTGGCCCTGTCCGGTGCCCAAGTTGAGTTGCAGGTTGCTGGAGGGTCTGAGTTGATCCAGAGCTTTCAAGTGTGCATCGGCCAGGTCGTCAACATGGATGTAATCGCGAATGCAGGTTCCGTCGGGGGTCGGGTAATCATTTCCGAAGATCCCGATCCGCTCTCTCTGCCCCAAAGCTGTTTGCAAGACGATGGGTATCAAATGACTTTCGGGATCGTGATCTTCGCCGATGTCACCGTCGGGACTGGCTCCTGCAGCATTGAAATAACGCAGCGCGGCGCAGCCGAAGCCATAGGCCTGAGCATAGTCGGACAAGGCGTGCTCAATGACGAGCTTGGTAAAGCCGTAGGGGTTGATCGGCATCTGGGGAGTCGTCTCGGCGATCGGAATTCGTTCCGGTTGACCGTAGGTTGCGGTCGTGCTCGAAAATACGATCCGCCAGACCTGCGCCGCCCGCATGGCTTCCAGCAACTCCAAAGTAGCGCTGACATTGTTTTGGTAGTAGATGGCCGGTTGCGCGACGGATTCGCCAACCAGAGCGAAAGCCGCAAAATGCATCACCGCCTCGATCTCGCGTTCGCGGAAGATGCGAATCAGTTTTTGACGATCCGCCAACTCACCTTCAATCAGTTCAGCATCTTTGACGCTTTGGCGATGCCCCTTCGAGAGATTGTCGTACACGAACACGTCGTGCCCAGTCCGTAAGAGCTGACGCACGGTGTGCGAGCCTACATAGCCAGCACCGCCAATCACAAGGATTCTCATAGTACGATTTCCCCACCAACCCAAATATCTTCAATAGCTGCCCGAAGGGTCTCAGACTTATGTCGGATCCCTTGTTCCCAATCGCCTTTTTCCCAACCGCCTTTTTTCCTGCCAATCCCAAAATCATGCTTTGACAGGGCACTAGCATCGCTAGAACCGGTTCGTCCGCCGCCATGACCCGACGAATCGGCCCCGATAAGTGAAAGCCCCACAGTCATGATATCAAACCGACGATTCTGAGAAAGATACGGTGAGATTAAGGGTGACCCCATCGGCGAATGGAAAAATAGCAAGATCAAGTGGCAGTGAGTCGTCCGATTGTTTCGATTCAACGGCTGACCGCGGCTGTCGTCATGGGGTGCGATGGGACAACGGCTTGCTTGCCGGCGGGATGAAACTCGGTCCCATACCAAAGGGAACAACCGTTTTGCTTGTGACACTTGTAGGGGATTTATGCCGAGTAAGCTGAAGCGATTACGGCAGAATGGAGGTGGCAAAGCCCAGCCGATCGCCGGGCCGACGGATAGCGATTGGTTGGAGCGCTACACCCACTATCTTCGCTCTGAATGCCATTTGGCGGAGAATACCGTCTTAGCCTACGGCAGGGACATCCAGAGGTTCTTAGGCTGGCTAGGCGGGCGATCTTTGGCCCGAGTGGGACTCAGCGATCTCAGCGAATTTGTGGCTTGGCTTCAATCACTGAACCTAGCCGCCACTTCGATATCCCGGACCATTGTATCCACCCGAATGTTCTTCAAGTATTTGCAATTGGAGGGCATCGTCAAAGACAATCCATCGGAACTGTTGGGAACGCAAAAGACCTGGGAGAAGATTCCCAAAGTCATCAGCCATGCATCCATCGATCACTTTCTGATGAGTCCGCGAAAATACGATCCGCTGTGGCAAAGGGACCGCGCCATCCTGGAGCTGCTGTACGCCACCGGCTGTCGCGTATCGGAAGTATCGCATCTGTTGATGGCCAATGTGCATTTGCGGGAAGGGTATTGCCTGGTCGAAGGTAAAGGTTCCAAGCAGCGGATGGTACCCATCGGCCAGCGAGCCATACAAGCGATCGAGAGCTACATGGGAGATCAGCGGCATACTCTGATGCGAGAACGAGACCCCGCTCTATTCCCCTGGCTCATTCTTTCACGGACCGGCAAAAGGCTGCGGCGCGAAGCGATTTGGGAGCTGGTCAAACGCTACGCTCTCAGGGTCGGAATCGATCCGCGGGTCAGTCCGCATACGCTGAGACATAGCTTTGCCACGCACATGCTGGCGGGAGGTGCCGATCTGCGGCAGATCCAGGAATTGCTGGGCCATGCCAGCATACAAACGACGCAGATTTACACTCAGGTCGATAGCTCTCGGCTGAGGCGGATTCACCAGCAGTTTCATCCGCGAGCCTGATAGTGTCAGAGCGTTGCCTTGCGCTCCCGCGAAAGTAGCGTTTGTCCAAGGCTTTCACAGATCGCCATCAATGCCGCACCCAAGTCACCCCCTCACCGAAAGTGACGTCGTATTCGACCTAAGGGCGTGTGCCGGGATAAACCGTTTGGGCTGGCATCGGTCGTCCCTACCGCGATAAGCCCCTCACCGGCCGCTGAGACGTCCGACTCTCCCGAGGGAGAGTTAGTGGTAACGGCTGCGCTCAATTCTTGAACTGTGTTGAATTTTTGCGCTGTGTTCAATTCTTGCGCTGTGTTCAATTCTTGCGCTGGGGAGCGAATTTGATGCGGTCGACTAGCTTGATAATTTCATCCCCGCTGCGATAGCCCGTGACTGCGGTGATGGCTTCGATTACGTGCACGTAGTACAGGTCGTAGTCGAGATCAATTTCCACTTCCGGCCCCTCATCTTGTGTGGGGCCGCTTGCATCGCCGACCAGACTGGCGACGTACCCGCGGACCTGACTCCAGTCGGTGCCAAAAGAACGATCATTGAGCAGGATCTCTTGGAGATCGCCGCCGCCATTGGATCTGAGACGTAGTTTGAGTGGCAGCTGCGTATTGTCGACCGGCGTTCCATCACCTTGCAGGGGCATCTTGACGTTGAAGTCCCCCTCTTGGGCGCTGATCTTGAAGGTCATAATGAAAAACACGAGCAACAGAAAGACGATGTCGATCATGGGCGTCATCGGCAGTTCATTCTTTTCTTCCTGCGTGCTCTTGTGTCGGAACTTCATTAGATTTCTTCCTTCACTCGGAGTGCGAACTGTTCGAATCCCAGTTCCTGGCAGCGGTTGATCAGATCTTGCACGCGTCCACCGGGAGCCGTGCGATGGGAGCGGATGATGATGTTCGCGTCAGCCGGTCCTTTGCCTTCCAATTTCAGCAGGGCGATTTCTGGCTGCATGCGTGAGCGGAGGGCGGCCAGATCTACTTTATCGCCACCGATGACAACCGCATCTTCGCTGGTCAGGTGCACGATGATGGGGAACTCAATCGGTACATCGACCGGTTTGGCCAACTCACTGGTTGGTAAGATGACTTTGTCGTTCTGTTCGCTCTGCGAAAAGTTGATCAACACCATAAAGAAGGCGATTAACTGGAACGTCATGTCAATCATAGGCGTCAAATCAGCTTCCGCGGCAGGCGCGGCAGTTTTTCGAAACCGCATGGCGGATCATCTCCCTCGCTTAGCCTTGAAAGCGTTCGATCAATTCTTCGCTGGTTACACCGACTTGCAACGTCAAGCGTTGAACACGATTTCGCAGCACGTTGTAGACCGCGATGGCTGGGATCGCGATTGCCAGTCCCGCCAGGGTGGTGAACAGGGCGGTGGAGATATCCATGGCCAACTGGCTGGGTTTGGGCGTGGATCCTGAGGTGGCAATGGTGCGGAAGGCGCTGATCATACCTTGGACCGTGCCGAACAGTCCGATCATCGGGCTGATGTTGCCGATGAGTGCCATGTAGCTCAGGTTGTGCTCCATCTTCATGGTTTCTTCCTCGCCGACTTCCTGCATGGCCTCAACCGCCAACGAGTGTCCACGATCGAGTTTTGACAGGCCGGCCGCCACGACTTGACCCAGAAACGAATCGTCCGTTCGCACCAGTTCAGCCGCCGCTTGAGGATTGCCCTCTGCCAACTGCTGTTCAACGCCTTCGACCAGGTCGGGTGGACAAATATTGTCCTGCCGGGCGCTCAGCAGATTCATCACGATTAGAGTCAGCAGCGTGATGGACAGAGCGAAAAAGATTACCGTGTAGGTAATTCCTAGAGCTTGAAATGTCCAGGCCAAGAGGTTGTCGGGTGCGGTCTGATCGTCTTCGTCTCCAGCATCCGCCGCTTCGGCAGCGGGAGCACCGGCTGCTGGAGCACCACCCACCTCGGCTTCCACTACGGGGGCTGGGTCACCGCCGAGTTCATTGGCCAAGTCGGCATCATCCTGGCCGCGAGCGGGCCAGGCAGGTAGGCTGGCAGCGAACAGTACTGCCAAAGTTATCCGCAGGCTGAGGCTGACAATGGAAGACCACGACCTGCATTGCCGTTGTCGACTGGGGGCACCCGTCATATGTTTACTCCGATCGAGATTGCTCATTGAAATTCAGTTCCTGACTCAGGCAGGATTGTGGCTGATTCTGAGAAGAAGTGAAAGCACTCGGTCCCTGGGATATGTCGCTCAAGGGAGATTTGCCCATTTGCTGGCGGCATATTGAGAAACCAGCCGCTCGCGAGCGTCGGCCGACTTAGCCGGATTGCCGTATTCGGACCACAGGCTTTGCAGGTGGTATAGCGCTTCGGCGTGAGCTTCAGCCTCAGTAAAAAACAGAAGATCTGTTTTTAGGTAGCTCAGCAGCGCAGGAACCGTCTGTCCCAATTGTTGATGGCAAGCGCCTTTGGCGTTGTAGATCTGCGAGAACAGTTCGTAATCCGTGGATGGGTACTTTTGGATCAGCTGATCCAGTTTCTTGAGTGCTTCTTCGTTCTTACCCGCCTTTTGATCGCAAACAGCCAGCCCAACCTCTGCTAGACTCTTCAGCCGAGTCATTTCGGGAGAAGAGGACGGGGCGTTCATCAATTGCTCAAAGCGTCCGCGGGCTTCCTCAAAAGATTCGCTGGCAAGATTCACCTGGGCTAGCCGATAGACGCCGAGAGCCTTGGTATCCGGATCGGGGGCAGACAGCAGGACGCCAAAATAGCGGGTTGCATCTTCGGGTTTGCCGAGCGCCAGATGCAGTTCTCCCAGCATCTCGCCGACTTCATACAGATGATGCGTATTGCGGTTCTGGGAAACAATGGCCAACAAACCTCGAATGGCCGCGTTCTTGTCTCCCTTGCCCATCAGGCCAAGTTTGCCTTCGCAGTACCAGCGATAGAACTGGACATCTTGCTGAATCGCGGCTCCACTGAGGCTGCTGGGGTCGATCTTCTTGATCTCTTCCAAGGCCTGATCGAATTGTTCGTTCAGGTACTGGTCTCGAGCGCGTTCCAATTCATTGGGCTCGCCGTCAAAAGTGATCTTCAGAACATCTTTCAACTCGTAGTTCTGGTCATTGCCACGCACGGAGATGGTGACTTTGGCTGGTGAGATGTTGGTGATGGTACCGGATGCGGGCACGCCCTGCTTGGGATAAACCTTGTCGGTGGCAAGAGCTTCGGGGGCGATTATCAACAGGACGAGTACCAGGCAGTTGGTAACCGTGATCACACGATTTCTCGCGAAGTTGTACCTCAGCCCCTCGACTGCGGCGCACGCCGTTACGGCTAATCGAAAGTGGCGCTGTCCAAATAGGATCGCCAGGGTAGTTATTTGCCCTGCGAGGCCTCGGGTGACCGTCGCGATCTGGCGACGCGAAGCTGAGATGGGCCGGCAGCGGCTGGAATCATGAACCTGAATCACGAAAAGGCTCTCACTTAGTTATTGGGATTCTGCAGACCGGCTAAGCCGGTTGGGTTTTGTCCGAGTGCTTTTTGGATTTGCTTGAGCAGGGCGTCGTATTTCTTCTTCATGGCGTTGCCGCCCAGTTCGGGATAAAGCGTGGCTGTGGAAGTAATGTCTTTGGCTGCGCGGGCATAGATTTCCTGTTGTGCCTGGGGATTCTGGGCGGCTGCCGCCGATTTGAAGCGACTACGGGCCAGCTCGTAGCGAGCCGAGTAAAACTGTTCTTGGTAGTCTTGCTTGCCTTCTACCACGCGGGCGATCTTGCCCCAGCCCCAAATCAAGTTGTTGCGAGTCTTGGGATCTGGACGACCTCCCAGGTAGGCCACTTTGTGAAATCCCGGATTGACCGCGTCGCCCCAGGCCTGGTAGGTGCGAGCTGCTTCGGTTTGCACATCCAGCAAGGCATTGTTCTCTTGCAAAATTGCTGCCAGCTCATTTATGGCGGATTTGAAGTCTCCCAAACCCCGGCTGGCCTTGGCCAGCATCAGCCGGATCTTTACCAGGAAGCCTTCCGGTTGCACGAAACCAGGTTGCTGTGTTTCCGATGCAATGATTTGTTTCAGTATGTCGGACGCGTTGCCGAAAGCTTGCATGGCTGTCTGACGACTGCCGCGGTTGGCCGCCAATTCTTCCGCGATTGAGATGAGAGTTTCCGCAGCCCAATACTGCGTGCTGAATGATTCCGATTTGGCTGCTTCTCTGCCGAGAATCAACATGGCTTCGGATAAGCGACGGCGCTTCTCGGGATCACTGGTCTGTTCCAGTTGATCCTTCAGGTCACGAGCCAAAGAGACAAAGATCCCAGCCAGCAGACTGGAACCATCCGGCGTCTTTTCCGCCAGCGACTGCATGGTTTGAATGTAGTCGGCCGTTTGCGAAATGGCCTGCTGGGGTTCGATGGTGGCTTCCGCCATCTGACCAATGATGAGCTGAATGGCTGTGCGATAGCTGTTCATGGCCACTTTCGGCGAGGCCAGATCGGGGCGTTCAGCCAGCACCTTGAGAGGCGAGGTCGCTTCTTCGATCAGCTGTTTGGAGGCTTCCTGCAGCTTGCCTTCCGTGAGCAACAGGCGGGCAAGGGCGTTACTGGCTTCGATGGTCTCGGAATCCAGCTGGTCTTGGTTCAGGTTGCTGCAGGCTATTGTTAAGGAGTCGATGGCGCGTGCCTTGAGTTGCTTGGAAGCTTGACTTTCTTCTCCGTCCTGCTGTTTCTGTTGGAAATAGCGACTGAAGAAGGATAGCCCGGCCACACGATGGAGCTTAGCCGCCTTTTCCCCGCCGGTGGGAGCCAGCGCCAGGTACTGCTCCACCTTGTCCCATTGCTCGTTGAGTAAGGCCAGCTGGACCAAGGCGGAAACGGCCGCCGAAGTTTCTTCGGCCTCCGGCCAGGTTTCCACCAGGTAGGCTGCAAAGGGCTCCAGCTGTGCGGTCAGCTGTAGCTTTTCATCGGTGCCGCTGGCCCGCAGCAAATCGCTTAAGCCGGCCAGGGTAATCGCGGCGGCCCGCAGGCCTTGATCCGTCTTGGGATTTTTACGCGAAAGAAACTCGGCAATGCCGACTGCTTCCCAGGCGCGCTGTTGCTTCAGCTCGAGGTAGGCCAGCGAGAATCTGGCTTGATCCAGCTGTGTCATTTCATCCGACGAGCTATACAGCCTGATCGCTTCTCGGAACAAACTGATGGCTTGCTCGCGCTGAAGACTGATGGCGGCCTCGAGTTCTTCGCTCTCCTTTAGCTGTCCTTGCTGGCGGAGTACGGCCAATCCCAGAGCATCGTTCTCCGACTGGTCCAAGCGCTTTTGGGCTTCCGTGATCGCATCCGCAAAGCTGGAAACCTTGGGCAGCTCCTGGCTGGGCTCCGTGGTGGATTCCACCCCCAGTTGGGCGAGCAATTCACGTGTCTCTTCCGCATGCGGCCCCTGGACTCGCAGCAGATTCCGCAAGTCGTCTCGGGCTGCCCGAACCAACCGGCTGGCCACGCGATCCTCGGGATTCTCCTTCTTCAATTGATCGGCCCATGCCAGGCGAAGTTTGGAGAGTTCCAGTTTGAGGGCCAGTGTCTCGGCTCGCTCGATCTCATCTGGGCGCAGATTCTTGATCCATTGATCGGCTCGATCGACGGCCAGTGAATACTTGCCTTCGCGGCCCAAAAGTTGAATCAAACGAGCCAACGCATCCGTTTGGAGGGGGCGCAATTCGTCGAGACCATCCAGGTCAGCGATTCGCAGGAAGCCGTCGATGGCTTCGTTTTGCATTCCCAATTCTTCTTGGATTGCACTGCGGTAGAACAGCGCAAGATTTCGAACGGCCACCATCCGCTGCTCTTTGGAATACAAATCGCCGAACATCTGCAGTGCCTGACGGAGATCGGCAGTCCGCTCAGGGCTATTTTGGGAGCGACTTTTTCCGCGATCCTCCAGAGCCTTGGCGGAGAGCATTTGTGCTTGCCGTATCTGCTGCTGAATGCTCTGTCGGTAGGCGACCGCCTCGGGATCGTTGGGGTCTGTGCGAGCCCCCTTAATCTCGTCCAGGATCCCAGCCAACTCCTCTACAGTGGATTCAAACAGTTCATGGGCTTCTCCATAGAAACGGATGGCTTCAGGAAGGTCCTGCGTGGCGTCAGCACCCGCTTTCGATTTGGCCTCTTCCGCTCGCTGCAGCAAAAGCTCGCCGATTTTTAGACGGGCTTCCGTGCGCCGCGGATGGCGATCCTGGCTGGACAGAAAGGCGCGCAGCGCATCTTCGGCCTCATCTAATTTGGTGTTGCGGAGCGGATTGGAAGTCGGAAGAGAGGCAGCCGACTGATATAGCAACAACCCGCGTTCCAGTTCCACATTCGAGAGGAACCTGCGATCGATGTTGGGTTGATCTTTGAGTTCGTCCAGGTAAACCAGCGCCAAATCAAACAGCTGCTCGTCCTTGAGCCTCTGTAGAAATCTCTGGTACGGTTCATCGGCGAACAGCGGACTGCACAGCCAGCAGCCGGTGAACCACAAGCTCATGCACAGACAAAGACCGTAGGTGCAGAGAGTACGAACTCTACAAGACCAGAATTGCATAGCGACTGTGGGCCTCTTCAGGAATGGCGAGCCGGCGCGAGACGCTCGCAGTAAGGAGTCCGCAGGTTCGAGTTGCGATGTTGCTGACCAGCATTGCAAGTCCAACGGATCGACACGGCCAGTCGCCAGAGTTGGCGATGAAAACAGGCCACTCGGTTCCTAGGGACATTAAATCGATCGTCCGTTCCGATCTCAAATCTACCAGGACGAAGCCACAAAGACCACGTGGGGATTATCACCGCCGCATCGCCACACCGAGAATTAGGAGACAAGTTGAATTTGACGAGGAGGTGCGGATTGGTTGCAATACAAGTCTCATATTACATTAGACCCTGCGGGCTCAATTCTCAAGGGTTGGCCTGCCGAGACGTTGGCCTGCCGAGGCCGGCAGTGTTCCAGATGCGTTGCTCATACTGGTTGGTCGCCATCCGGTGGCCCGCGAGTTCTATCTTGAGTCTTCGACAACGCCGCTAGACCAGGCGCTTTCGAGCTTGAATAGGGGGTTGAATTGCCTTGCCTTTATTAGCATTTCCGTAACAGATACGCCGCTGGATTGGGGACAGACATCATGGTACGACTCCGTTCGGATCGGTGGTATTCGGCCGACGGTCAGCGGCGAGTGCGCAGACAAGTTGCCAGTCAGTCGTCGGGGCATCGGCGGCTGCTATCTTTGTGCTTTCTCCTGGCACTTGTTCTGGTTTTGATGCAGAAGGCTGCGGATCCAGGAAACGTTAGCCGAGCTTTTCGGGCTTTAGGCGTACCTTTGGGGGATGAGGTGGCGATCTACGAGTCGGCCGCCGATCGACGCTCATCGGACTCGGCTGAAGACGGGAACGCCGATTCCCTATGGCGTGGAATGCCGGCTGCCAATGCGCAAACTGAGAGCCTTGCCGGATCCGGGCGGAGCACCGACGGCGGTCCAAGTGAATTGGTTTGGCGGGCTGTCTGCAGGGATCTCATTCCGCGCCTGCTGGAAGACGCCACCGAACGTCAGGCATCGGAGTTGGCTTTGAAGTGGTACACCGCCACGCAGCCGCAGACAGTTGCATGGTTGGCGACACAAAGTTGGGAGTCAGAAGGGGAGTCTCTGCTGTCTTTAGAGGCCGATTCGTTGCAAAAGCTCCAACTCTTGAGAGCCCGTCTGGTGCGAGAAGGCGAAAGTTTGACTCCGCTGCAACCTGGCCAACCTCCAGCCGATGCTTCGGAATGGCTCCGACTGCTCGAACGCTTTGCAACAGAGTGGCGGGAAATGTGTAAGCTGCTCAAGTCGGATGAAACATCGGAAGTCGCTTCGGTGGCCAGCGACCTGAGCCACGAGTTCCGAGATGCGATGACGGCCTTCGTGGATGGCAAGCTGTTCGCGGCATTGGCGGATGGTACGCCTTGGCGGAGGAGTGAGATGTTAGCCTTCCATCGCTGGTTGGAACGAGCGAGCCAGTTGGCGGATGATCAAGCAACTTCACCATCCGCCATTCCATTACTTAGCACCCTGCAATTGGAATCGGAGCATGAGACTTTTCGGGGGAGAATGATCCGCTATCGAGGATCGTTGCGACGGGCTGAGCGCATGGAACCAGAACGGATCGGTGATGCTGAGAGTGTTGTTAGCCGAGCGACGCAAGCACTCGATGACTCATACTGGGTGTTGTGGGTGCGAGGAGAGGATCAGGCGACGCAACCGGTGGCTATCTACGCCGACGCGAGCGTGGCGGGTGGCATCGCTTCACACATCGAAGGTCAGCATTATCCGGAAATGGAAGTGACGGGAATCGTCGCTAAACGATTGGCGTACGCTTCCGAGTCTGGGGTTCAGGTTGCACCGACGATCTTTGCATCCGCCATCCGAATGCGGGTAGACCAGGGGCTGGGGTCTGCACTGGTGCCCAGAGCCGACCTTGGTCGCGAGCTATGGGTTGCCTTGGGGCTAGGGTTGCTGCTGGCTGGAATCGTGCTGTGTCCAGTGATATGGCGTTGGCGAAATTCAAGGGCTGCGTATCCTCGATCGGGTTCAGCCAAACGCGGCAGCAGCAAAAGGGTGTCACAGTTGAATCGAGTTGTGTTGTGGGCGATCTGTCTGAGCGGCGGTGCATTGACGATCTCGCAGCCCACAGCGGCGCAAGAGTCGGATCAGCCCGCCATTGAGTTGCCCTGGGAGTCCCAGGGGGATGACGCCGCGGAGCAAGTCCGCCAGTTGTTGCAGAGCCGATTCGCTCACGCAGTCAGTGAGACAGAATGGCAGGAAGTGCAGCAATATTTGCAAGGCACAACGACAGATTTTCCCGACGCCTTGCTCAAGCTGGTTCATACTTGGAAACAGATAGGCTGGCGAATTGGTGATGCCGCCACCCAGGAATCTCCAACCCAATCCATGGGTGATGACACTTGGAATTTCGAGATCGGTGACCTGGGCTTGTTGGTCGAACCGATCACTCAAGCTGGCATTATTACGCAGGCCGGGCCGGTGGCATTGACGATCGAGCAGGAGCTATGGTTTCAACGCTCCGACGCCGATCGTGTTTTCCAGTTGCAGCTTTCGCCCACACGGCCGTCTGGGGAGCAGCTGGAAGATGTTGGAACGCTTGCAGTACTGTGCGTTCGTTGTCCCAGCCAATGGTTGACCGACTCGCCATTGAGACAGCCGGCCGTTGTCCGCGGGTATGCATTGCGTTCTGTCGATACGAAGCGGATCGTCTGCCTGTTAGCACAAGCGCCCGAATGGAGGCTCGATGGGGTCGCCGAGCCTTCGCAACCGCAATCCGAATGGCTGCCGGAAATCCCGCCACAGTTGCAGATTCTCAGCAGAGCTGGTTTTGATCTGGCAAATCTGGATGTGATAGTCAGCCGCAACCAGCAATCGCTGCGGTCCGACGAAGCTGCGGCGCTGTTTTCCATGCTCCGCATCGTTGGCGCTCCGACCTCAGCCTCGAAAGAGCTGGTCGAACTGGAACCCAAATTAGGGCCGGTTGAGGCGATGGCGGATCCGCCGCAAGCCATCGGCCGGCCCATTGACTGGAAGGTGCGTCTGGTGTCGGGAACGCTCGTTCCTATGCCATCGGTAGAGCCGCAAGCGGATCTCTCCGCTAAGCACTATGTTCAGTTTGATGGTTTTGTCGACATCGGTGATCAAAGGGTGCGTTATCAGGTAGGCGATAAGGAAATCATTTTCGATCGCGAGTTTCCGATCACTATTGTTACGCGCAACGAGACGGCGTTTGTTCCTCAAGAGAGGCTTCGGCGGGGAGAACTGAGCTGGGCGGTCGGCAAGTTTGCCCGCCTGCAGGGGTGTTTCTACCGCTTGTGGTCCTTCAATTCAGAGCTGATGCAGCAGCAGTCGAAACCGGCGCGACAGGCCGCCCCGCTGATAATCGCGTCGGAATTGATTCCCGATGTGCCCACGGTCGTGCCCAGCCGCACGGGTGAGATTGGATGGTTTGGCTACGCTTTGTGCGCAGCCACTTTGTGCATACTAGCCGGTATCCTTCACCAGGCCTTGCGGCGTGATCACCGACGCCTGCATTCCCGCAACCGCTAGTCTGGCAGCGGAGCGTGGCAATCCGCTTTTCGAGCCGGCAAGCCTGCTTGACGCATCGACGACGAAGCTCATACTCGATCGGCGAGTCTGACTCGAATACACCCAATGAAAAGAAACGAGGAGCAAATATGCGGCGGGCGAAAATTTCAATCGTGGGGGCGGGAAATGTAGGTGCGACGTGCGCTCACTGGTGTGCTGCCGCTGAACTGGGCGACATTGTCTTGCTGGATATCCCACAGACCGAGGATATGCCGAAAGGCAAGGCTTTGGACTTGATGCAATCGTCCCCAATCATGGGCTTCGACAGCCAAATTACCGGTACCACGAGCTACGACGACACGCGGGACAGCGATGTGGTCGTGGTAACCGCCGGAATCGCTCGCAAGCCAGGCATGAGCCGCGACGATCTGCTCAGTACAAATGCGAAAATTGTGGGTTCTGTTTCCGAGCAGATCAAACAAAGCTCTCCGAATGCTGTCGTGATTCTGGTGAGCAATCCCTTGGATGCAATGGTGCAGCGGGCGTTGCAAGTAACCGGGTTTCCGCCTAACCGTGTGATTGGGCAGGCAGGTGTTTTAGATACTGCGCGATATCGCACGTTCTTGGCGATGGAATTGGGTGTCAGCGTAGAAGATATTTCTGCGCTGCTTATGGGCGGACACGGCGACACCATGGTACCCATGCCGAGCTGCACTTGCGTGGGCGGTATTCCCGTAACTCAGTTGATTGATCCCAAACGTCTGGAAGAGATTGTCGATCGTACGCGCAAGGGAGGTGCTGAGATTGTCGGTCTATTGAAGACGGGAAGTGCTTATTACGCTCCAGCTGCCGCAACCGCCCAGATGGTTGAGGCGATTGTGCGTGATAAAAAGCGACTGATTCCTTGCGCGGCCTACTGTGACAAGGAGTATGGGGTAGGGGGCTATTACGTAGGTGTTCCGGTAATTCTAGGTTCCGCCGGCGTCGAGAAGATCGTCGAGTTGACCTTGAGTGAACAGGAGACGGCTGACTTTCAGAATAGTGTTCGCGCCGTCAAAGAGCTCGTGGCAGCCATGGAGCAGTTGTTGAGCGCATGATCATTGCAGCTCGTGTTTGAATTGCTTATCAGTAATTCAAGCATTGGCATCGTTTTTGCCGCCCACACTTTTGTCGTGTGGGCGGACCGTCTGAGTTTACTGCGCTAGGAATGTGTCGCGGGTTGCATCGACTTAGGCTAATGATAGCAACACGTTGATTTTGACGGATTGCAAGTGTGGCATTTTAGGTTCCTGAAAAGAACCTTGCACGATGACGTTGACTTTCGATTCCGTCGAGCTTAAAACCCTACGCTGAGGTAAGGCACGAAGTATCCATTGCTTCTGTATGCAGTCTGCGATGTGCGATCCAACCGGGATAACTCATTGCGGACCCTGCTTCTTTCCTTCTACTCCGCGAAAAAAAGATTGGCGACGAATGCGAAACCGGCTATGCGGCTCTTCGGAGCAGACTGGTAGTCTCGATAAGTTGCAAACTGCAGAACATAAATCACCTTTGGAGTCTCAATCCTTCCTGGAACAGCAGGTTTGCCTGTTTGGACCGGAACGTTATGAGCCTCGCTACGAATACCCTTTGATTGTTTGGCTCCACAGCTGCGGCAGCTCCGAATTTGAGTTGGAGAATGTCATGCCGGAGTTGAGCATGCAAAACTACGTAGCATGTGCTCCAAGAGGTACTGTGGCTTGTGATGCTGAGGGTAAGCTCTTTCGCTGGGGGCAGTCTGCCGCCGTGACAGCGATTGCCGAAGAGATCATCTTCGAATCCATTGCTCTGGCGAATCAGCAGTTTTCCATCGCCAATCAGCGCATCTTTCTGGCCGGCTTCGGCAGCGGTGGAACGATGGCTTGGCGGCTGGCTCTGCGCTATCCGAAAAGATTCGCTGGAGTGATTTCTATTTGCGGCGGTTTTCCCCATCGCAATCAACCCTTGATTAATATTGGGCTGGCCCGCGATTTGAAAACACTGTGGATGTACGGCGGTCAATCCAACACCTGCGGTGTGCAACAGGTTTGTCAGTCGCTGCCGCTCCTGCATGCGGCCAGTCTGAAGGCTGACATCCGACAGTATCCCTGTGGGGATGAGCTGATGTCCAACATGTTGTTGGACATGAACAACTGGGTCATGGAATGTGTCACTCAGCAGCCTTGTGCGGCGGTCGAACGCGTGGAAGAGAGCTTCTCACGCAATTAGCCGACCTGGACTAGCTGGTTCGGCTGCTGCTGTGGAAATCCGTTGATGTCTCTGTATGCGCTCGCGCCGAGACGCCGCGTGTAGGCGTGGAATGATGGCGAGTCGATGTTAGGCGGTGGTCGAGCCGCAACTGTTTCATGCGCTCATCCGATAAGCGTCTTTCACCGTCCTGAATGGGTCAAGCCAAATTTTTCGAGGGCCCATTCCATCGCATTGCCGCAGGTGATAAAGCTTGCCAGTGGACAAGCTTTCGAGCGTGAAGGCAATGCATGCGCTTTGCGGCTGGCGAACGGGCGGCTCAAGATCGATCGCTTGTCTAAACGGGCTCAGTTCAAAGCGGGCTCGCACCGGATTCGATGGAATGCGGGGAACCGTCAACCGCAACGGTTGTCAGAATCTGTCTCGTCTCCGCGGACTTGGTCTGCTAGAAGTGGATTCAGCCTCTTGGATCCGCCGTCTCTCTTCTGGAGTTTGCCATGGTTGCCGCGATTCGACGTTTTGATGTTTTCGAACCCGAACAATCTACCCTGTTGCAGCGCACGCATCGAGTCTTGCAGGTGCTCTCGGAGCGGATCCGCGCCAAACGATTGACGATTGAGTTGGATTTCGATTTGGCCGCGGCAAGCAGCGCGTGTTCCATGCGGATATCGCGAGCCTTGGAACAATTAATCGAATTGGCCATTAGTCGGTCTCCGGATTGCAGCGAACTCGAAATCACCGTTTTGCATTCAGAGCGGGGAGTGGAGATTGAAGTGGCCGATTGCGGGCTGGCCACACCGCCTGCCTGGGACGGGCAAGGAGCCTTTCGGACGCAGCCTTTGGCTGAACTACCAAGCAGTCCGTCGTCGTCGACGGCTACGGGCCTGCCGGAGAACTCCAAATTGTTTTGTCGCAGGTGTCCTCAAGGAGGGTTGGCATGGACGTTAGTAGTTTCCGATCGAGCTGCGGCCCTCAAGGTCGCGTAGTCACTTCATCGGGATTCGTACATTGACCTTGCGTGTCATGCGGAACGTTTTCTAGTATCGATTCGCGGTCGGAAGACCCGCGGAAGACGGATCGCGTCTCAATTTGAAAAGAATCAAAAGAGCTGATCCGGGTAAACTTTGTCGATTGGCTCAATTGTTCGGGTTGCGTGGCCGATATCGATGAAGAATATGGCTAAACCATTCCGAACCAACAGCTTTGCCAACCGGGTGTGGCGAAGCTGAAAGAACATCAATCGAGGTTTTCGCAATCGTCGAAGGATCGATGAAAATGAACAAAGCGGCAATTACTTCATCGCGGTTGATTCTGATGGCTGCGATCGCGATTCCGGTGATGGCATCGGGTTGTCGGAGTGGAGGTTGGAAGCCTTCGAGCATGTTCGCCTGGAATCGACAGGCCGAAGCCGATGCTATTGGAGGTCCGGCTACGGTCGAGATGCCGACGGGGCCAGCCAGTAAATACACTCCCAACGCCATTGCGTCGATTGGTGCCAAGCCGCCCGCGGCAGCGGATGGTTCAGAAGCGGCTGCCTCTGCCTACGGCTACACGGCGGAAACGGTCGCTACGCCGCAAGCTGGATTGGCAGCCAAGGCCAATGGGTTCCAATCACCGGTTGACGGAGGCTCCGCTTCCTCCAGCGGTGTTGGTTATCAAACAGGTCCCTACCAATTGGCAGCCACCAGGCCCCAAGCGACCGCCGGTGGAACTGCGGGGTCCATGGCGGCTACAGGAACGGCTGGTGGGACGGGAAGTTTGCCCAACCCCTACGGAGGAACTTACAAGGGTCCATCGCAGGTCTCCGCTCCTGAAAAATCCACAGCGCCCGATATTCAATTGCCAACCAGCGTGCTGAATTCCTTGGGGCAGGCCCAGGCTGCCACCGCCGGGACAATGCCGCAGCCCTCCAGCAGCGGAGCCGTCGGGGGAATGCCCGTCCCCGCCCAAGCCGTTTCCACGGGAGCGAGCGGTAGCGTGCAATTGCCCTTGCCAGGCGGTGCTGCCTTTCCGAGTTATCCACCTTCGGTGCAAACCGCAACGGCTGGCAGCAGCTCCTCGCCAACCAATTATCCCGAACCCAGTGCGTATCCTAGCAGCGGCTACGGTATCGGCAGTGGCACGGCTGGCGGAGGAAGTGCCGCAGCGACCACTGGCACCAGTTCAGGTACATCCGGATTCACACCGGGCACCACCGGTCGCACGACCAAATACGACTTCAGCAATTCAGGAAACTGATTTAATCTCAGCTCTTCGGGAAACGGCAAACCTTGAGCTGGCGACCGTAGGCACTCAACGCTTGGAGAGGCCCACGAAGCCACAAAGCTTGAGCCGCGAAAGCGAGACTGTTGTCCGTCGCTTGTTATAAGATGCTGCGATTGACTCATTGAGCTAACAGTAATTGCTTAAAGCCGCAATTCACCAGCCAAGCTCATCTTGGGCTGTGCCGCTTAGCTCTGCTCGTTGGCGGGCTGCCTGGGGCTGGACTCGACGGTGAGGCAAACTGTTGCGGCTTCTTGCGCTTGGCTTGGTCAGAGGATAGGATAGTCGCTCGTGCTGTTTTGTCGGGCTGCGGGGATCTATCTGAACATGCCAATTTATTCCATACCTGGCTTCGAAGAGCCCTTTAGTTGCTTTAGCCACCTCTTTGCAGCACCAGTCTTTCTGGTTTGGGGCATATGGCTAATCGCCAAGCATGGCAAGAATAAAACGCAGTTGGCAAGCTTACTGGCACTGGTAGTGGCTTCCGTGTATCTGCTGTCCATGAGCGGAGTTTATCATTTGCTTGGGCAGGGCACTGCAAGATCCGTCGCGAAGCAGCTTGATATTGCCGGGGTTTTCGCTCTTATTGCAGCCACAGCCACACCGGTGCATATGACTGTTATTTACGGTCTGTTTCGCTGGATACCAGTGGTGGTTGTATGGACCGTCGCTGCCACGGGAATTACGCTGCGGACAATATATTCGGAGAGTCTCCCGTTGGTGGCTGGAACGGTGATCTTTCTGGTCATGGGCTGGGGAGGGTTGTTGACTTGTGGATTGCTGTGGCGACAACGCGGATTTCAATTTGTGAGACTCTTCCTGGCTGGCGGCATTGCCTACTCAGTGGGTGCCATCGTTTTAATACTCAATGCCCCCACACTCATTCCCGGGATTATTGGGCCGCATGAGTTGTGGCACATTGCCGTATTGGCTGGCCTGGCCCTTCACTGGATGTTTATCGATGCTTGCATGCGAAGTGCCGGAGAGGGTGAAAGCCAAATGCGAGTCGCACAGCGCAGCGAGTAACTTATTTGCTTTTATCTGGCGAAAACAAACGATTTGACTTCGTTTCACTACCGATAATACTGTATAATGTGATACACAGAAGGCCGATCAGCGCCTTCAATAACTTGCAGATTAGGATCAGGACTCGTTGACCTGTAGATAAATTAGTTGCGATTGAATTGGAATTTTTCGGTCCGAGTTTCTTGCCGTCTCTTGGTGGATTGATCCCTTCGATTGTTCTAGTGCCGTTGGCTAGGACGTGGTGCCCAACCACATTCTTTCTTCAATAAGCATTGGATGCTTCTTACTTTGTCCCCGCCTACTCTGTGCCACCTGCGGTCGATATGCCGCACTTTTTAAGGGTTCAGATCTATGAATATCTATGTAGGAAATCTCAGCTTCAATGCTACGGAAAATGATTTGGAAAGCTCGTTCAGCGAATACGGTGATGTAGCTTCCGTCAACATCATCAAGGATCGCGATACGGGACGTTCCCGCGGCTTCGCCTTCGTGGAGATGCGTGACAGCCGTGATGCCCAGCAGGCAATTGAAGCTATCAATTTGCGAGAAATCGATGGCCGCTGCGTGACTGTCAATGAAGCTCGGCCACGTGACGACCGTCGCGGTGGCGGAAGCAACCGCTGGTAACCGCCGCATTCCCTAAGTGCCACTACAGTTCAAGCAACGCTTGGGCTGTTTTTGTTGATAGGCATTTAGCGCTCAATGCCAGACAATGCTTCGGGAATCAAAAACAGGGCCCTCGACGCAGGTGCGTTTGTAATCCCAGTCTGCTTCCGTGCCGATCTTGGCCACGCAGGTAAAGCACAGACCGATACCGCAGGCCATGGGAGTCTCAAGCGATACGTCGCATTCGATATTGCGTTGCTCCGCAATCTGCGCAACTGCTTCCATCATGGGCTCAGGGCCACAGCAAACGATTCGGCAGTTCTCAGCTTGGCTTGCATCCAATACCTGCAGCAAAGACTCAGTAACTAGCTGAGGTTGGGCAGTGGAGCCGTCGGGACGGCTGCCGTCGTCGGTGGCAATATGCAATCGGCAGCCGGCGGATTCAAATTGGTCCAGGCCCGCCAGGTAACTGGCTTTCCGCGCGCCGTAGCAGAAGCTGACTTTAGAAGCGTAACCGCTAGCCCGTGGTTGCTTGCCAAATGCTTGGCTGCCCATTGCCTCCTTGGCCAAGGTCAAGAACGGGGTTTGCCCAATTCCTCCTGCAACCATGATTAGGTGCTCGGTGGTTTTGGGAGTAAAACCATTCCCCAGTGGACCCCAGACAGACACGGGAGCACCCGGATGCAGCTGAGCCAGACTGCTGGTCAGTTTTCCCTTCACCAGGTAGACCAGATCGATCCAGCCGGAACCGTCTTGGGCCGCATCATACAGAGCCAGTGCACGGCCAATCAGTGGATCGTTGCCGGCAGGGTTGCGGACCATAAAGAACTGGCCAGGTATCACACAGGCCGCCATCTCCGGGGCATGGAAGCGCATTCTCTTGGTGTCTTGGGCGATGGTCTGATTGTGGACCAAGGGAGTCACAATCGAGGTTGCCGTATCGGCGAAGCAAGTCATGCGTGATCCTTCCAGTGTTCTGTCGGCCGAGCTTCAAGCAGAGTGTCGGTTGGCATTGGTGCCATAGCAAGTCATCGACCTCGGCCTTTTCTGTTTTTACCTGACTTTGCCTTGGGGCCTGAAGCGGAGCCGCTTCTTTTGCTCGGATTCGGCTTTCGCGAGCCGGTTTTGGATGCAGCTGTCTTCGGTCTTGTGGACGATGCCGACAGTTTCTTCCGACCTGCTGGCTTAGCCTTCTTGGCAGTGGACCGCGGCTGGCTTTGGTACGCGGTTGAAGAACGTTGGTGGCTGGAGCGCTTGCCTTTGTGCGTTCGAGCTTTGCCGGATTGTCGCTTGGGCCGCGGAGTCCCGGTTCCAGGCTCTGAATCGTAGGCGATTACACTTCCCTGGCTACTGGCCGATAGATCCAGTTCGTAATCTTGCTCCAGGTTGTCGTCGGGTCCACCGAAAATATCTGAGAAGTCGTCGTCAGCTGGCCACGTATTCTCTTCCACAAGTGGAGCGGCTGGCGGTGCAGAGCTAGCTGCTGGTGCGGAAGACTTGCGTTTCTGCGGGGTCTTCTTCTGAGGCTGTCGCGATTGGGAACTGTAAGCCTTCAAGGCTTTGATCTCATTGGGAGTCAATAAGCGGGAGGCTCCGACGGGTAACTGCCCCAGCCGGAGGGGGCCTATGGCTATGCGCCTTAGCAATAAGACTTTATGACCGGCCCGCGCCAGAATGCGTCGTATCTCTCGATTCTTTCCTTCGGATAGCACAATCTCCAGTTCGGTGCTGGCCTTGCGCTGCTTGCGAATCGTTGCACCATCGATGCGGGCGAAGCCTTCGGCAAGGTAGACCCCTTTGTGTAGCTTGGCCAACTCCTCGCGTGTCATGATTCCAGCCACAACCACAAAGTAGGTCTTTTGCACTCCGTACTTGGGGTGAGCAAGTCGTTGGGCAAGTTCACCATCGTTGGTCAGCAGCATCAGACCTTCCGAGCTCTTGTCCAGTCTGCCCACGGAGAAAACGCGCTGGTTGTCTGGCACGAAGTCGACGACCCGCATGCGTCCACTCGGATCCTTGTTGGTGGAAAGCACTCCCTTGGGCTTGTTCAGCATGAAGTAGACCGGTCGCAGCTTCTTGATCTGCTGCCCGTCGACCTTCAGGCTTGATTGGCGAGGGTCAATTTTGCGGCCGAGGTCCGTGACAATCTCCCGATCGACCTCGACCCGGCCCTGGACGATCAGCTCTTCAACTTCCCGTCGACTCCCGAAGCCCGCGGCGGCCAGAACTTTGTTCAGTCGCTGCAGCCCCGCAGAGGCTTGCGCAGCCGAGGAATCTTGGCCGGTCTGGCTTGCCTTGGGACGACGTCGCGGGTTGCTTCTCTTGTTTGACACAGTTTCAACAGTCGATTCGGGGTAAGGTCGGGTTTTCTTTACCAGAAAGTGCATTCAACTTCCTAGCACGCCGATTCTCCGCCCCCCGCAGCAATCCGCAAGTGCAATCGGGCGGAACGGTGCGAGCTTTGGCGACAACAGTCGGTCCGAGTGGGATAACAGCCGGTGCGCAAGACCGGCACTGGGCCAGCGACAGCAAGAGCCTATCCGAAAACCAGTGGCCGCTTTGGCGTTCGCTGCGGCTCTCGACGGTTTGCGGATCGGTTCCAAGTCGTAGCGGAGGGTGCGCGTCACGAATCCACGCTTGGCCCGAACGCGTGCGGCCGTCGCCGGGCATGCTGCAGCTACGGTGACCGAAATTGAGTTCGCCCCAACTCGATTGCGCTATTGGGACAGGAATAGGGGACTCAAGACCACCAATTCCATCAAGCTGCGAAAGCCGTAGTCGTCTTCCGCCAACTGTGCGGTGATGGCGTCGATATCGGGTCGATCGCCGATTTCGATTTCCCGCCCTAAGGCGTAGGCGACAAGCTTTTCGGTGAGCGATCTGGCAAACAGCTCACGCTGTTCGAGCAGGATCGGTTTCAGTTCCCGAATGCTCTCGAAGGCACGGCCATTGGGCAGTTCACCAGCCGAATCGACGGGGGCCTGAGCGTGATACTGATCGCGCCAAGCTCCGATGGCGTCGTAGTTTTCCAAGGCAAAACCCAATGGGTCGATCTTTCGGTGGCAGTCGTAGCAACTGGGGGTGCTGCGGTGCTTCTCCAATTGATCACGGATCGTGGTTGCTCCTCGTACATCGGGATCGAGCGGCTCGACATCCGGCGGTGGCGGGTTGGGTGGAGTTCCCAAAATATTTTCCAGCAGCCAAACGCCGCGGACGACCGGTGAGGTATCGATTCCGTTGGCAGTAACGGTGAGCACGCTGGCATGGCCCAGCAATCCACCACGGCGATTATCCGGCAGATCGATGCGGATGAATTTGCTCGCATCACTGACAATCGCATCCGGGACCTCCAAGCCATAGTGCCAGGCCAAACGTTTGTTAATGAACGTGAAATCCGAGTCCAGGAAGTTGGTGATGGGCAGATTCTCATCCAGAATGTGTCGGGTGAAATACTGCGTCTCGCGACGCATGGCTGTTCCCAGATCGTAGTGATAGTACTGAGAAAACAGATTGCGATCCGGTGGAGAGGTGCCCAGGTCACGCAGCGTCAGCCAGGCATCGAGAAAGTCATGGATGAATGCATCCGATTTGTCGGAATCCAGCATGCGATGGACCTCGGCCTTTAAGACATCAGGCTGTAGCAGCTGACGGGAAGCGGCCAATCGCAGCAGCTGATCGTCTGGCATGGAGGACCACAGGAATGACGACAATCGCGAGGCGAGAGACCAAGCCGAGACTGTCTCTGAATTACCGTCATTCCAGTAAATAAAATTGGGTGAGCAAAGCACTGTCTTGATGCCGTCGCTGAAGGCCTCTAGCTCGGATCTTCCCTGTTCAAGACGCAGGCGAATGACTCCCATGACGCGCTGCACTTCCTGGCTGCTGACGGGTCTGCGATAGGCGCGACTCATGAAACGGTTCAAATTCCGCCGCATGCTCTCTTCGCCAAGCGCCTGACCATCGGCTACCCGTTCCCAGTCATCGCCCAGAATTTCTCGTTGGCTAGCGGTGGGCCATGCGTCAAACAGCGGACCTCGGATTTCAATCTCATCCACGTGGATTTGTGGAAGCTTGCCGTTGGCAATCGCGTTATAGCGTTGGGCGACGATGCCATTGCCTGCTTCGGGGAACAAATCCGGATATTTCTTCTGCACCCGGGACCACAAATTACGAGCATCCATTAGCCCATTTCGGAAGGTGAACCTGGGGGTGAAACCGGCGTCCAGCCAAATCCGCACGGAATAGCGATCGGGTTCATCCGCCAAATCGAATTCAGCCAGCAGTGGTTCTATTGGCTGCGGCTGGTGCAGCGGTCCCGCGGACCTGGTTCCAGCGACAATTCCCAGTTTGAGAGGTTCGCGTCGATCGGTGCCCAAGAAGCTATCGTCGTAGGGGTGCTCACGATTGACAGCTTGTGCCTTAAAGGAGATCTCGTAGTAGCCGTCGTGGGGGACGCCTTGAGCAAACGCGTGAATCGGCGCGTAAGCTCCTTCGTGCTTGTCGGCCCCAACCACGTCGTAAAGCGTCAGGTATTGGAACTGATTGGTTTTGCGATGTACCTGGTCGATTTCTGGCTGCTGATCCAGGTCGTCGTCGAATCGCCAAGTTTGTACTTCCGGCCGCTGTAAGGGGTAAAGCGCCTTGTCGACCACTTTTTCGGCAGCCTCCAAATAGCGAGCCAGAAGGTGGCCGGAGGTTACCAGCGAGTCCCCCAGGTTATCCAGGTGTTCGCTTTGCTGATCTCTAGGAAACTTCTCCGTAGGATCGAACATGCTCATGTCGAGATGCAGCAGATCTCGGATGACGTTTCGATACTCGCGTGAGTTCAAACGTCGCAGAATAACTTCTCCGCGTTGCGGCTTGTGGGATGCGTGATACTGTCGAATTCGCTCGGTGAGCTGTTCGATGATTTCCCGCCGCTTCTCGTTCGGGGGCAACAGGCTGTCGGCCGGCGGCATCTCGCCCAGGTTCAGTTGGTCGAGAATGTCTTGGTAGTCGATCAGCGCATTGTCGTCCTCGATGGTCCCAGGCAACGCATCCAGACGACGTTCCCCGGCAGGCTCGTCGGACGCATGGCAGTCGTAACAATACTGCGTCAGGAACTCCGCAAGCCTTTTGTGGGCAAGGTCGCTGTTCGCAGCGGACTGCCATGAATTATTCGGTGTTGCATCTGCTGGGGGCTCATCGGCCCGAATCGAGGCTGGAACGATGCACAGCCCAGCGGCCATTGCCAGGGTTGCAGCCAGCCTAGGCGGCAATGCCGCCCGAAGCGACTTACAAATGGAGCACATCCATGCGTCGGCGACGTAGGCGGAGCGCACAGATAAGCGCTGTGCCAGGAAAGTGAGACCAGGAATCATGCCACATCCAAGCCGGACAAGGTACCGGTGCTCATGCTGAAGGAATCGGTTTCCACGCCAAATCGCTGCAACATGGAAACGAACAAATTACTAAGCGGGACGCGCTGTTTGCCATCGACCGGATAGGATTTGTGTTCTCCGTGTCGGAATCCTCCACCCGCCAGGATTACCGGCAGATCGCTGTTGGTGTGCGAGTTGGCATTGCCCATTCCGCTTCCGAACAAAACCATGGTGTTGTCCAGCAGCGTTCCCTCTCCCTGCGGTTCGCGGATGTTGGCCAGCTTTTGCAGGAAGCGGGCATATTGCTCCATCTGGTAGAGTTCGATTTGGACCAGCAGATCGATACTGGATTGAACCTGGCCGTGGTGCGACAGGCTGTGGTAGCCCTTTTTGATTCCCAGGTCCGAGGCGGCGAAACTGCCTCCAATTTCCAAGGTGGCCACCCGCGTCGCATCCGCTTCCAGGGCCAAGGCTATCAAGTCATAAAGGGCTGGCAGGTCCTTGGTCAGACCTTGGTCAACGGGTTCGGCAATCGGGGCTTGCGGTTTGGGAACGCGTTGCCATTGGCGATCTAAATCGAGTTTGTGTTCAACGTCCCGAACCGACGCAAAATACTCGTCGAGCTTTTGAGCATCGGCTCGGCTGATGCGATTCTTAAGCGCGTGGGCGTCGTCGAGCACGGCATCCAAAATCGAGTCTTGCAGATCAATGCGATCAGCGGCCTTGGTCTTAGCGATCGCGTCATCTTCGACGAACAATGCCCGGAATAAGTCGCGCGGTCCGGTGATCGGAGGAACGCGGGTGCCCGTGCGTGTCCAGCTCATCATGGGACCGCCATGCAAGCCGCTCTCCGAACCAATCGTCAACGAAGGAAAGCGAGTTCGAGAGCCTACATGCTCTGCCGCGCGTTGGTCGAGGCTGATACCGCCTTCCTCCATGCCTCGAGCGTCGGCTGACTTCACCCCGGTCAGAAACGTATGCACGGCGAAATGGCCGCCTTTCAATCCGTGGTCTAAATGGGAAAAAAGAGTCAGGTGATTGCGGAGCGCCGCAAGCGGCTGCAAAAGCGGAGTCAATTCATAGTCGCGTCCGCTGGTGGTCGGCCAGAAAGCGCCTGGATACATTCCAAACTCGTTGCCGATGCATACCATCCGTGTGGGAGGTGTCGTCGCCGGGGTACTGCCAGCACTCAACGCTTCCATGGTCGGCAGGGCAATACAGACACCTGTGGATCTAAGAAACGCGCGCCGATTCCAAGTTAACACAGACATGGTCTTTTCTTTCGTGCAGTGAAGAGACTGCGGGCGGGAGAAGTGCTGATTATAGCGTGTTCAGAAGCTTGAGACCAACCGAATTGCACAAGCCCAAACGCATGTGCTGCAAGGTGCTGTGGTCCGCCCGGCCAGCTAGGGCAAGGCAGCCGGGAATTTGGCCGTGGTTAGGACCTCGAGTTCATTTTCAGCGGCTTTGGCAACTAGCAGTTCGATGCCCAATTTGCCTGCAATTTCCAAGGCGCGTTTGGAATTCAAGATACACGCTGCGGTGGCTATGGCGTCGGCGTCGGTTGCGTTGCCAGCTACGGCAGTGGCAGTTATCGGGCCAGGCACGCCCATTCCGGTCTGCGGATTCAGAATGTGACTGTAACGCACACCATTCACTTCCACGTACTGCCAGAGATCCCCCGATGTGGCAATGGCCTGTTGCCGAAGCTCAATACGCCTGAGGGCGGGGGCGCCGGGTTTGGCTGGGGCGATCTCGATCCGCCAACCCGTCCGGCCAGCGGGGGCCTCTCCAACTCGGAGATTGCCGCTGATGTTTACCATGCAGCACGTGAGTCCACGGCCGTGCAACAACTGAAATACTTCATCGATGATGAATCCCTTCCCGATGCCGCCAAAATCAAACTGGACCTTGTCGTTCGCCAAGTGGACGGTGCGTGCCGTGTGGTCCAGCTGAACGTGGCTCCATCCAGACTGCGCCAGTGCCTGCTGAACCAGATCCTGGGGAGGCACTTGTTGTCGACGCCGATAACGCCGCCAGAGTTTCGTCAGGCTTCCCAGGCTGGAGTCAAAGGCACCGTCCGAAAGCTGATACCACTTCTCCGATTGAAGCAGTACGGACCACAGCGGAGCTGAGACGGACACGGGCTTTTGGCTGGCCAGTTCGCTCAGCTGACGGGTTTCGCTGTCCGCGCGGTAGTCCGACAAGATGCTTTCCAGTTCGCGGACTCGCTGTTCCGCCTCCAGGAACGTGCGTTCAACGAGGCCTTCATCCGCATGGAAGGCTTGCAAGCTGACGCGCGTGCCCAAAGCGGCGAACTCGTATTCGTATCCCGATGGGTTTGCTGCGTCCGTTTCCGACTCGCCGGCCAAGGCCAGCCAAGGCCCGACGACCAGGCAGACGCCCAACCAGTAACGCAGGGAAAGTTGAATCAGATTGGTGTAAGATGGCAGTCTGCTACTCATGACTCCCATTCTAACTCACGTTTAGGTATCCGAGTTGTTCATGCTAAGACCATCGCTGATAACGGGTTTTGTGTGCGTGCTGCTGCACGTCGCGTCTTGCTTGGTGTTTCCGGCAGTTTCCCTGGGCCAACAAGCGACGTCCCCAACTGGGAAAGATCCTGCCGAGCAAGAGCTGGCACCACCAACTGAGGTGCCGGTTCTGGAAGTTCCAGACGCGGTTGCCGGTACGGAAGCTGAAATGAAACCCTACCAAGAGATCGTCGAGCAAGCCGATGTCACCTTTGAGATGTTGCCGATTCCATCGGGGACCTTCCTGATGGGTAGTCCTGAAGACGAGGACGACCGTCGCGATGATGAAGGACCGCAACGCGAGGTTGAAATCTCCGCGTTTTGGATGTCAAAAACCGAAATCAGTTGGGACGTGTACGACGTCTGGGCTTCGGATCTGGATATCTTTCGCCGCAACATGATGAATCTCAAGGCTTCACCCAGAGACGCACTGGCCGACCAGTTCCAGATTAGCCAGCCCACCAAACCCTATACGGATATGACCTTCGGGATGGGAAAGAAGGGCTATCCCGCCATTTGTATGACGCAGCATGCGGCGCGGACATTCTGCAAATGGTTGAGTGCCAAGACCGGGCGTTATTATCGTTTGCCGACCGAGGCCGAATGGGAGTATGCCTGTCGTGCCGGCACCACCACGGCTTACTCCTTCGGCGATGACCCCGACGATTTGGAAGACTACGCGTGGTACTTTGACAACACCGATGAAGGCTATGAGAAAGTTGGCAAAAAGAAACCCAATCCATGGGGGCTGCACGACATGCATGGGAACGTAGCCGAATGGGTGTTGGATCAATATGACGAGGAGGGTTACGTGAGCGTGGCCGATCAAACCAAGGATCCTCTGTTGGTCCCCAAGACGCTGTATCCTCGGGTCGTGCGCGGGGGTGGCTGGGACCAATATGCCGAAGATTGCCGCAGCGCCGCCCGCGGTGCATCCGAGGAAGATTGGAAAAAGCAGGATCCGCAGTTTCCCAAGAGTATTTGGTATCATACGGACGCGTTACACGTTGGCTTCCGCATCGTCCGCCCGCTGGTGCAGCCTTCCCAGGAGGAGAGAACCAGTAAGTGGGAAAAAGCCGAGCCCGAGCAAAAGGAACGCACGACTCCGAAGAAGGACATCAGCACCTGAGCCAACTCGAGTCGCTCGGCTGCTGACCATTGGCATTCGAATTTATCCCCCCGATTCATCCACCCGAAAAATCATTCCCAACATCATCCCCGACTAGTCCAGGAGATCCATCATGAATCCTTTGCCCTCCGATAAGCCAGGTAACGACCGAGTCAGCAATAACAATCGACGGGGTTTCATCACCAAGGTGGGTGCCCTGACTGCCAGCACACCGCTGGTTGCCAATTCGATGAGATCGGTGCACGCGGCTCAGAAGAATACGGTGCAGGTTGCCCTGATTGGTTGCGGTGGCCGGGGAACGGGAGCTACTGAGAATGCGCTGTTGGTTCCCGATGAGCAGATCAAGTTAGTGGCCATGGCCGATGTGTTTGAGAGCAAGCTGAACTATCGCTATGGACTGCTGTCACAGAAGTACCCGCAGCAAGTGGAAGTGGCGGAGGATCGCCGCTTCATCGGCTTTGACGCCTACAAGAAAGCCATGGACTGCCTCGATCCTGGCGATATTGTCATTCTGGCAACCCCGCCCGCGTTTCGATGGGTCATGTTTGGATACGCCATTGAACGTGGATTGAACGTGTTTATGGAGAAGCCGGTAACCGTCGATGCACCGACCTGCAAGAAAATGCTGGCTCTCAATGAGAAGGCGAAGGAAAAGAATCTCAAAGTGGCAGTTGGTTTGATGTGTCGCCACTGCGAAGCCAGGCAGGAGTTGTTCGATCGCATTCAAAGCGGTGCCATCGGTGACATACTGATGTTGAGAGCTTACCGCATGGCGGGTCCCACCGGATCGGCAGCGGTGGAGCCTCGGCCCGCGGATTCAGAGATGTCCGAGTTGATGTACCAGATCGACAACTTTCACGGTTTCTTGTGGGCCAGCGGCGGAGCGGTCAGCGATTTTCTGATTCACAACATCGACGAATGTTGTTGGATGAAGAATGCTTGGCCGGTTGAAGCCAAGGCCTTGGGAGGACGGCATTATCGTGGTAACTCGGTAGACCAGAACTTTGACGTGTATTCCATCGAGTATACCTTTGAAGATGGCACCAAGCTGATGGTTGATGGTCGAACGCAGCCGGGATGCCATCAAGAATTCGCCAGCTACGCTCACGGAACGAATGGCGTGGCGACAATTTCAGCTCAGGCTCACTCTCCGGCCAGATGCAAGATTTACTACGGACAGAATTTCACCCGCAAGAAGGTGGCCTGGGAGTTTGGCGAGGAGCGGAATCCCTACCAGCTGGAATGGAATGACCTGTTGAACGCAGTTCGCGAGGACAAGCCCTACAACGAAGTGGAGCGGGGCGTGATGGCCAGCGCGGTGACTTCCATGGGTCGCATGGCTGCCCACACCGGCCAGCTGATTACGTTGGAAGACTTCATGGAAGTTGAGCATGAGTTCGCTCCCGGATTGGAGAATCTGACCTTGGACAGCGAGGCTCCGGTGACTGCGAATGAGGACGGAAAGTATCCGGTGCCCATGCCAGGCTTGACCACGAATCGCGAGTATTAAGCCTTGTCTTGGGCCAGAGTAAGACGGTCATTGATTGTCGGCCTAGCACTCTGGTTGCTCGGGGACTTTGCGTATTCCCGGTACGTGCACTACCGAATTCGAAAGTGGGAACAGCAAGTTCCATGGACTTCCGCAGGGTACGCACCGGACGCCGAAGAGTACACGCTGCTTGCTGAAGACAGTGCGGCAGGGACCAATGCCCATACCGCACTGTTGCTGGTGCATGGCTTCAGCGACTCTCCACAGCTATTTCGCAAAATGGCCCCCGACTTGTCGGCCCGCGGCTATGCCTGCCGTGCCATTCTGTTGCCCGGGTTTGGGCAGACAGTGCAAGCCTATGCTGCCGCCCATCCATCCGAATGGATCGCCAAGATCGATCGGGAAGTCAACGAGTTGCGTCAGCAATACACACAGGTGTGGATTGTCGCGCACTCGCTGGGCGGTGCGATTTCGATCCGATATGCACAGCAATATCCAGAAGGCCTGTCCGGGATGATCTTGCTAGCTCCGGCCATCGCGGTTTCAGACGCACGCAGTCCGCTTTTTTCGACGCGCTTTTGGCACGAGTTCAGTAAGTACTGTCTGCCCTTTTCTCGCATCTCCTGCACGCCCTTTCACATGGATGCACTGGACCCAGCGGAACAAGAGCGAGAGCATCGGAATGTCTTTACTCCTCGCTCGATCGTCGAGCACACCTTTCAGCTGATTGATGCCAATCGACAGGCCGCGTCCAAGATTCGCGTGCCAACTCTTGTGGTTTCGGCGACGCGTGACCAGGTCGTGGACAACGCTGCCATGGAAAACTTCTATGGGCAGCTGAAAGGCACTTCCAAAAAGTTGCTCCGCCTAGACAATTGCGGTCACATGATTCCCGTCGATTTGCAATGGAAAGAGGTTTGTCAGGAGATCGATGAATTCATCGATAGCGTTGGCAAGGCGGACTATTGATGCTGCCTGAGGCCGGCTGCAAAATGCTGGCCTGACAAAGGCGGGTCGCCGGCGGGAGCCAGGTAACACCCATCGGTAGCTTGTGCGGTGTCTGTATCGAGCGCTCGGTGGTGGCTAAGCGGCGGTGGCGTAGGCATAGGCAGTCTTTCCTGCAGCTCAGGGCGACCATCCAAGCAGCGCCGGGCACTTGCGGCAAACGTGGCGCCTTTCAGCGGCTATTCAAACCCTCACACAGAAAAACAAGGACGTTTATGTCCGAAAAAGTTTTGGATCGAGTCATCGGCCAAGTCCGAGAAACGGCATTGTTGCAGACAAGCCTGGCTGTATTGGAGTGGGATGAACGCACGGGATTGCCCAGTTCCGCGGGAGCCTACCGCGCGGAGCAAATCACGTTGCTGAGTGGTCTGATCCATCGCCGAAAAACGGATCCCCGTCTGGGAGAGTGGTTGGCTGAACTGAAGGAAAGCGAGTTGGCCAACGATCCGAGTTCCCCCCAGGGCGCCACCGTTGCTCGACTGCATAAAGATTTTGAGCGCAACACGAAGCTTCCCGTCGATCTTGTGAAAGCGATTTCCAAAGCCATTGTATTGGGCCAGCAGGCATGGGAGAGAGCCCGCAAGGCTGATGATTGGTCACAGTTTGAGTCCCATATGCAAGCGATCTTCAGTTTGCGGCGGCAGCAGGCTGAGCGTTTGCGTGAACCGGAGGGGACTCTCTATGACGCGTTGTTGGATGAGTACGAAGAGGGGGCTCGAGCCAGGGAGTTGACGCGGGTCTTCGCCCAATTGAGAGATGATTTGGTGGCCCTGGTTCAAGAGTTGGCCGACGCTGGTGACCCTCCGCGGGGAGAGTCCTGGCGGCCGCGGATGAGCCTGGAACGACAACGAGCGATCAGCCGCTGGATCGCCGAGCAGATTGGATACGACTTCCGTCGCGGCCGTCTGGACGAAACCAGTCATCCGTTCTGCGCCACGTTGGGTCCTCACGACTGCCGGATTCTCACACGCTTTCAGGAAGACTTTTTTCCCAGCGGCTTCTATGGAACGTTGCACGAAGCTGGCCATGGGCTCTACGAACAAGGGCTGCCTACGGAATGGTTTGGTCTGCCACCCGGTACCTATGCCAGTCTGGGAGTCCACGAATCTCAGTCGCGGATGTGGGAGAACTTCGTTGGCCGTAGTCAGGCCTTCTGGAAGTGGTGCTTCCCGCATGTTCAATCCATGGGCGATCATGCCTGGGACGCAATGACAGCCGACGAAGTCTACCGGGATGCCAATCGAGTGCAGCCTTCCTTGATTCGCGTGGAGGCCGACGAAGTCACCTACAACTTGCATATACTGATTCGGTTCGAGATCGAGCAGGAGCTGATCGGCGGTAGTCTAAGGGTGGCGGATGCCCCGGATGCATGGAACCAGCGTTATCGGGACTATCTGGACGTCGAGCCGCCATCCGCACGCGATGGGATTTTGCAGGATGTGCATTGGAGCGCGGGGTTGGTGGGCTACTTTCCGACCTACGCATTGGGCAACCTTTATGCGGCACAACTGATGAAAGCTGCAAACCAGCAACTGGGCGACATGGATTTGGCCCTGGCCTCCGGCGAGTTTCAACCCTTGCTGGATTGGCTGCGAAAGCATGTGCATGCCTACGGCTTTTGCATGCATCCGAAAGATTTGATTGAGCAGGCCAGTCAGGCACCCTTGGATGCGGGCGCTTTGACGGAATATTTACGCGCCAAGTTGCTGCCGATATACGGCAAGTAGCTGGCAGCATTCCCGCAGAGCATGAGGAGTGAAAATGAGGCGATGGATGGTCTTGGCAGCTGGAGTTTTAGGCTGTCTGGGCGTGATGATCGGGGCTTACGGTGCCCACGGTCTGGAGGCCAGTCTAACCGATCAGCAATTGTCGGTCGAAGATGTACAGAAGCGACTCGAGCAATGCGATATCGCAGTGCGTTACCACATGCTGCATGTGTTGGCGATTCTTTGTCTAGGGATCGTCGCTTCCGATCTGGCGGTCAGGCTGCGTACACTGGCGGTGGTGTTTTTTCTGCTGGGTATTTTGTTGTTCTGTGGTGGTCTCTACGCCATGGTTTTTCTCGGGGTGATGGGCCACTGGGCAATCGTTCCCAGCGGCGGACTGTGCTTTATGCTGGGATGGCTATGCGTGGCATTGATCGCCATTTCCAAGCAACCGCCCAGTGAAAAATAGCTGTTGGGGCTAGCGGAATTGCGATGGAGAAGGGCTTTCCAGCTTACATCTTTGCGGGAGGACGAAGTTCCCGATTCGGAAGCGATAAAGCACGGGCGGAAGTGCTGGGGCAATTGCAGTTGCCGCGACTGATCCGTTTGTTGGACGCTCAAGGGCATTCTGTCAGCGTGGTAGCCGATGCCAGGGACCGCTATCGCGATTTGGGATTGGATTGTTTAGTGGATCAACAGCCCGGAAGCGGTCCGGTGACCGCGCTGCTGACCGCCGCCAGGCACCGCGAGGCACAGTTGGGATCGGGTTGGTTTTTGTGCCTAGGCTGCGACCAATTGCGATGGTTGGTCACGTGGACTCGGGCTCTTGTCAACGAGAGTGAGCGGGCGGCTCATGCCGCTCCCTGCGAGTTGGTGACGTTCAGCGGTCTCGCTAGCGTTGAAGAGGATCGTTTTCAGCCGCTGCCAGCTTTGTTTCACACGGCGCTGGCCACGACCATCAAAAATGCCATCTGTAATGGCAAAGGCGCGTCGCTGATGGCGGTCTTACGCGAGACTCCTAAGAGCAGTGTCTTTGTGGACGAGTCGCCCCGCGGGTGGTCCTTTAACACGCCTGATGAGCTGCATCGGCTGACGCAGCGGATGGAAGCACTTTGAAGCAATGCGGGGCCGATACTTGCATAAATCATGCACAGAGCGAAGGCTTGTGGGCAACGCTGTGCAGCATTTTTGCATTGGATTTACAAGCACGAAGCGCGAGCGAGTGTGTCCTCGATGGCGACCGAAACTCACTCGCTCGCGTGTCGTGCTTGTATTTTCGGGCGAACCGTTTGACAGAAAATGCTGCACAGGGTTGGCTTGTGGGGGATGCCTTGCGTGATTACGGATCCGAAAACCCAAGAGAACCGCGGCTAACGCCAAAGCGGCTAATGGTTTTTGGATAGGTTCAAAGTCTAAGTCTGGCGGTTGGCCAGGCAGCATCGCATTTGCTGGTGGAAGCCAGGAGCCAACAGAGTGTTTGTTGCATTGTGTCCCAAAACATGGCAAGCTAAAGCCACTCCAGCTTACCTTCGAAAGATCCCGCCCATGAATCGCCTGCCCTTGTTTGGAACTTTCCTGCTTCTATGGATCAGTGCCTGTTCCTTGTGCGCCTCACAAACCGTTGCCGAGCAAGAAAGTTCCTCTGCTTGGCTTGATTTGGATTTGCGTTACCAGACGCCTACCTCCGAAGGCTCGCCGCGCTTTCACCGCTTGTCGCGTAGAGAACGCTGGTCAGCCGCGCAGAGTGCCGTGATTGTATGTGACATGTGGGACTCGCATCATTGCGTGAACGCGGTGCGGCGGGTGGCCGAGTTAACCCCGCGGATCCAGGCTTTTTGCAGTGCCTTGAGAGAGCAGGGGGTTACCATCATTCACGCGCCGAGCAGTTGCATGAGCTTTTACGAAGGCCACCCGGCGCGCCAGCGCGTCCTGAGCACTCCGCCAGCCAAGGCGTTCCCTGAGGACATGGCCAACTGGTGTGATCAGATTCTGAGCGAGAGCTCGGCAGCTTATCCCCTAGATCAGTCACAGGGCGGTGAGGATGACGACCTGGAAGAGCATCGCCAATGGGCGGAGCGCTTGGTGGCCATGGGTAGAAATCCGAAGGCACCCTGGAAGCGGCAGGTGGCGGGCATTGCCATCGATCCCGATCGGGATTTTATCAGCGATAGTGGTACCGAAATTTGGAGTGTTCTTCAGTCGCAGGGTATTGAGAACGTGATTCTGGTCGGTGTTCATACCAACATGTGTGTGCTGGGCCGACCCTTCGGCTTGCGTCGGCTGGCGGAGGCCGGAAAAAATGTGGTTCTGGCGCGAGACCTGACCGACACCATGTACGATCCTCGAGCCTGGCCCTATGCGAGCCACTTCACCGGCACCGACTTGATTGTTAGCCATGTCGAGCGCTATGTCTGCCCGACCATCTCCAGCAATCAAGTTCTGGGAGGTGCTGAGCATCGCTTTCGAGGCGATAGCAGAAAGAATCTGCTGATGATTATCGCCGAGGACGAGTACCAAACAGCCAGGACCCTGCCGGCTTTCGCGGCAAAGCATTTGAGCCAGCATTTCCGAGTGACCGTAGCCTTTGGTGACGAACAGGACCGCCATTCCATTCTGGGATTGGAGGTCATCGATCAAGCGGACGCCATTCTTATCAGTGTCCGCCGCAGGGCTCTGCCGGAAGATGATTTGAATAAGATTCGAGAGTTTGTGGCCAGCGGAAGGCCCGTGCTGGGCATCCGCACAGCCAGCCATGCCTTCTCCTTGCGAGGGCAGCAACCCCCAGCGGGCACGACGGTATGGGAGGATTTTGATGCGGTCGTGTTTGGTGGCCATTACACGAACCATCACGGCAACTCGCTGGAAAGCAAACTGTCGCTGGCCGAAGGAGGTGAGCAACATCCGATACTGCGAGCCACGGACGCCTCGAGTATTCGGCCGGGCGGTTCCTTGTATCGGACATCACCAGTGGCCGATGGTGCCCGCGTATTGCTGACCGGCGCTGTGGATGGTCATCCGCCCGAGCCCGTGGCATGGACCTACGTGCGCACAGATGGCGGACGGTCTTTCTATACTTCCCTGGGACATCCTCACGACTTCGCCCAGCCTGAGTTTGAGGCGTTGCTATCGGCGGCCATCCACTGGGCTGTCGACTTGCCAACCCATTCCTTGGAAGACACTCGCCAGCAAAACACCCGCTATGCAGCGGGCGTTGGCAAGCAGCGTTAGTGGGCTTTCCCCTGCCAGCACCACATCAAGCTTGCATAACCTTCTGTTACTGTGACGCCTCGGCCTGCTGTAGGCTTAGGTCCATCGGTATAGCGGCCATGGTCCGGGACCCGAGGCGCCGGCTGGGACTTGTACAAAGCCGCTGCTTTGGGCCAGAGAAACCAGATCGCCCGAACCACGCGTTTGAGCATAGCGCACGGCACCGTTAGCATCGACTTGAACCAGTCGGTACCACACCAGCGGAAGAGTCGCGTCATCCGCGTCAGTCACACTGACCTTGGCCAAGGGTTGCATGATCGGGTTCAGGCCTGCTAACTGTTTGAGCAGTGGCAGACCAATCACACGGGAGGTAACCGCCACGCTGACAGGATTTCCCGGCAATCCTAAAATGAGTTTGCCATCAACTTGGGCTCCCAGCACCGGACGGCCCGGACGGATAGGCAAGCGATGGAAGACCGTACTACCTCCCAGGCGTTCAATGGCCTCCGGCACATAGTCGGTATCGCCCATGGAGACACCACCGGTCAGAATCACGGCATGGCTATCCTGCACCGCAGCTGTTAGCGTCTCTTGTACTTCTTCCAGACGATCAGCGACTTGCAGCCTGCGGACACACTCCAGCCAGGGCAGACTCGACAGCCAGGCTTCGAGCATGGGGCCGTTGGAGTCACGAATTTGCCAATCTTCGACTGCTTGTCCGGGTTGAGCAAGTTCATCGCCCGTGTTCAACAGGCTGACTCGCACTCTTTTTCGTACTCCAATCTCGGTCCCGGCGAAGCTCGCGACCGCCGCCATGGCGGCCGCATCGACAACGGTTCCCGCGGGTAGTACTTCGGAACCGCGGAGCACATTCTCGCCCTGCCGGCGAACATTCAAGCCCGCCTGCAATGTGTCTGAAGCGACGCAAATGGTTACTTGCTCCGGCGATTCGATTGTATCTTCGCGTTTGATAACCAGATCCGCGCCGCGTGGAACTGCGCCGCCGGTAAAGATGCGAACAGCAGTACCGGGTTCGACATGGGTTGGCGCGGCGCCTGCAGTGGTCGTCGCGCGGACAGGCAAAGGTGATTGAGAGATGTCCTGGAATCTCAGGGCATACCCATCCATGGCCGATACACTGAGAGCGGGAGAATCGCGGTCGGCCTTGAGCGGCTCGGCCAGCACGCGTCCCGCCGATTCTCCAGCGGGAATGTATTCCGTATCGACTGTGTCCAGCAACTTAGCCAGATTGCCTACTGCGGCATGCAGACTGTCAACTTGAGGTAAGCTCATTCCCGGGAAGACTCTCTGAAAACGAGGCAGCTGCGGAGAAAGCTTACTGCAGCAGTTGGGGGCGGGCGACCAGGCTTTGGCGGCCATCGACGACCGCGCAGCGAAATCCTTTGTCGGTACCTGCGGCTCCAACTTGGCCTGCCTTATTGAGCGCGACAAAGTTGACGCTTAATTCCGATGCGGGCCGTTGTTCGCCTGCCGCAATTCTGCGAATGGCCGCGGCGCATGCTTCGGTGGGTGACATGCCCTGACGCATGAATTCGACGATCAGAAAGCAGCCGCAGTAACGCATAATGTTTTCGCCGACGCCGGTTGCGCCGGCCGCGCCGACCTCGCCATCCACGTACAGTCCAGAGCCGATGATCGGGCTATCGCCCACTCGGCCCGGCAGTTTGAAAGCAAGTCCGCTGGTGGAGCAACCGCCGACGATATGTCCATCCGCATTCAGTCCCAACAGAGAGATCGTATCGTGCGAGTCGGTGGTTGCTGACTCACCCTGTTGCTGAGCTGTCTTCCAACGTTCCCAGCCGAGTCGAGCCTCCTCAGTCAGCAGATCCTGAGGCTGAAAGCCCTGCTTCTTTGCAAATGCGACGGCGTCATCGCCGACCAGCATGACGTGCGGAGTGGTCTCCATCACGCGACGGGCTACGCTAATGGGATTCGGAAAACCTTCCAATGCCGCCACGGATCCGGCCTGTTGTCGAAGACCATCCATGAAGCAAGCGTCCAACTGCACCACGCCTTGGGCATTGGGGAAGCCACCGTAGCCGACCGAATGATTGGAGGCATCTAGTTCAGCGACGTGGATACCTCGCTCGACAGCGTCTTTCAGCGATCCTCCGCCGAGAAGTACTTCGCGCGATCTTTCGCACGCGGCTTGACCAAAGTTCCAGGTCGCAATGAATACAGGACGGGAAAAGCTGTCCGCGATGGCGCCCACTTCAGGATTGCCATCTTGTGCGTTGGCGGAACGCATCGCGGTGGTTGCGACGCTCGTTGCGGCGACTCCGGCCTGCAGCAGGACTCTTCGTTTCATGGGGTTCCTCTCAGGATTCCTCAGCGTCTCTTCATAACGCATGGAAGACTCGCCGCTCATGGGCTGAGACAGCAACGACTGGTACAATTTTTGGGGACGCTGAACGACGACATGGTTGCAGAGCATTCTATGTCACGGATGGCCAGCCAACTACCGCCGGGGCCATAATGGCGTCGCGTGCTGGGGCGGAAATCAACGATCTCCCGCTCGGTTGCGTTGATGTCTATGTCGAAGGATGTGGGTAGCCTTAGCGGTCTGGCATGTAGGGGGCGCGCGTGCCCGGTCGCTGCTGGCAAAGAGTGAATATTGTGAACAGGTTCGGGTTGATGGATGAAAGTGCTGACGAGACGCCGCTTGAATGCTTGGCTCAGCATGGATTCTGCTGGGTCCGGCAGACGTTAAGCTCGCAGCAGCTGGACCTTGCGCGGAGCCGAATGGAGACAATTTTGACGGGTGGAGGACCCGGCGTCCTGACCAGCCAGGGCCAACCCTACGGCGTGCGGAATCTGCTTGAGTTGTGGCCGGAAGTGGTGGAATTGTTGAGCGATCGATCGCTGTTGGAGCTGCTCGAACAAGTCATGGGGCCCAAGGTCTACCTGGTAAGGGCTTTGTTTTTTGACAAACCACCGGCAAAATCGTGGACTCTGCCCTGGCATCGTGACCGCACCATTGCGGTCGCCAACCTGCCAGACTTCGATCGATCCGGTTTCTCGAATCCGACGCGGAAGGCAGGCATTTTGCATGTCATCGCCCCCAACGACTTGCTGTCGCGGATGCTTACGCTGCGGATCTCCTTGGATCCCATGCGCGAAGAGAATGGGCCTTTGCGTGTGTTGCCCGGCTCGCATCGGCAGCAGGACGGGACCGATGAGGACCTGGACAGCTTGGTTCAAAGCTCGGTTCTAAGCACGCAGTGTGAAGCTGGCGATGTGTTTGTTATGAGGCCTTTGCTCGCCCACAGTAGTGGAAAATCGGCGGACAATACGCCGTTGCGCCGCCGGGTGATCCATCTGGAGTTGAGCGACGAAGACTGTCCGGGCGTCGGTGTTGACTGGCACAGGCGGGTGCCGATACCAATGTAGGCTGGCCATGGCGGATGCCATCCAAGCGGCGAACGCCTGCTAGCCAGGCTATCCCAGCCAGCGATAATCTGGAAATGTGTTGGGATCAACCATCTAATTTCAAAACCAGAACTTGAACCAGAACCAGAAACAGCGGTTCGGCGAATACATCGGAGGGCTCGGTGGACAAAAACGAACAGGGTAGTGAAGCCAAAGTCGAGCGACTGAATTTCATAGAGCAAGAGATTGAAAAGGATTTTCAATTGCCCAAGCTGCAGGGCAAAACGCTGGCCACGCGATTTCCTCCGGAACCCAACGGTTACCTGCATATCGGCCACGCCAAGAGCATCTGTTTGAATTTCGGTTTGGCAAAGAAGTATGGCGGGACCTGTAATCTTCGTTTTGACGACACCAATCCTAGCAAGGAAGAGCAGGAGTACGTCGATTCCATTCAGGAAGACGTGCGTTGGCTGGGATTTGAATGGGATGCCCTGTGGTACGCCTCCGATTATTTCGATCAGCTGTATGAATGGGCGCTTCAATTGATCCGGGACGGCAAAGCCTACGTGTGTGATCTGACACCGGCTGAGACGCGAGATTATCGAGGTACGCTCACGGCTCCGGGAAAGGAGAGTCCCTACCGCAATCGCAGCGTTGCGGAGAATTTGGATCTCTTTGAGCGGATGAGAGCCGGAGAGTTCCCGGACGGCAGTCGCACGCTGCGGGCCAAGATTGACATGGCGGCGCCGAACATGAATCTGCGCGACCCGGTGATGTACCGCGTGCTGCGAGCGCATCACCATCGTACCGGCGATAAATGGTGCATTTATCCCATGTACGACTGGGCGCATGGGCAAAGCGACTCGATCGAAGGTATTACGCATTCAATCTGCACGCTTGAATTTGAAGATCACCGACCGCTGTATAACTGGTTCTGTGAGAATCTGGGTATTTGGCATCCCAGGCAGATCGAGTTCGCGCGCTTGAATCTGTCTTATACGGTCATGAGTAAACGCAAGCTGTTGCAGTTGGTCCAGGAGAAACACGTCAGTGGTTGGGATGATCCCAGAATGCCGACCATTAGCGGATTCCGTCGGCGAGGTTACACGCCGGAAAGTATTCGCAACTTCTGCGATCGCATAGGTGTTGCCAAGTTTTACAGCACGATCGATGTGGGTGTGCTGGAGGGCTGTCTTCGCGAACATCTCAACGTGGTGGCCAATCGTGTCATGGCTGTACTCAATCCGCTGAAGGTGGTTTTGACGAACTATCCGGAAGAGCAGGTGGAGATGATGGAGGCTATTAATAACCCGGAAGACCCACAGGCTGGTACGAGACAGCTACCCTTCAGTCGCGAACTGTACATCGAGCAAGAGGATTTCATGGAAGACGCGCCGCGCAAATTCTTCCGACTCAAGCCGGGCGGCGAGGTGCGGTTGAGATACGGCTACATCATTCAATGTCAGGAAGTGGTCAAAGATCCGAGCAGTGGCGAAGTGATCGAAGTGCATTGCACTTATGACCCACAAACCCGCAGTGGAATGCAAGTCGATAGAAAGGTCAAAGGCACCATACACTGGGTTAGTGCGCAGCACGCGAAAGACGTGGAAGTGCGGTTATACGATCGATTGTTTTTGTCCGAGAACCCGGAAGAGGCTGGTGAGGGCAAGTCGTTTATCGACAACATGAATCCGGATAGCCTGACCGTGATTCATGCCAAGGTAGAGCCATCGCTGGTCGAATTACCGGCGGGCACGCGCGTGCAATTTGAACGCAATGGCTACTTCTGTATCGACAGCGTCGATTCGCAGCCTGGACAGCCTGTGTTCAATCGCATCGTGACCCTGCGTGACTCATGGGCTAAGCTGCAAGCCAAGGGGCAGGCCGATTAATGTTGCGGAACATGACCAAGTCTGAGATGGAAGGCTTCGATGCCCGAAATTCCGACGAGCAAGCGAGTTCGCCGGGAACGGATTCGTCCGGGAAAAGACGCCGATTCAAGTGGAATATATGGATTCGTCGGTTGCACTTGTACGCCGGCTTGTTTCTGTTGCCGTGGGTATTCTTGTATGGCATTACCGGTGCCATGTTCAATCATCCCGAGATCTTTCCCCAATCCACGATTCGTCATGTACCGGCAACGCAGATTTCCGCCCTGCGCGATTTTCCGTCGGCCGATCAATTGGCGGCGCTAGTTGTTGAGCAGTTGAAGAAGGCAGCGCCCGAATCGCAGATTGAATTGGCCAGTGAGCCGGTGGCTCAATTCAATAATGAAATCATTTTGGAAGCCCGTTCCGCGGACCACAAATATGCGGTGCACATCCATCCGGTAGCAGGTTCGGCAAAGGTGGCGGAACTACCCCGAGACGAGTCGCAAGAAGCGTTGTTGTCGAATATCCGCAACATTCAGATCGAGAGCAATCCGTACGGAGTTGCCGGAGCGGCTGTCCCGGAGATCATGCGGGCGGCCGGTATTGAACAGGAAACCAGCGTTCATCCGCTTGGTTGGTGCAAGTTGAATTTCTTTGCTTCGGTCGACGATCAGCTTGCACGTGTGACTTATGTCTTACGCGACGGACATGTGGACGTCAGCAGGTTCGACGGCAATGATGAGATGAACCCCAGGCATTTTATGCTGCGACTGCACACTTCGCACGGTCAGCCGCCGCACTGGAATGCCCGTATGTTCTGGTCACTGATTTTGGATAGCATGGCCTTGGCCATGGTTACCTGGGGAGTGACCGGGCTGGTCATGTGGTGGCAGCTGAAGCGTACTCGCTTCATCGGCTCGCTTGTCATCCTGCTGAGTCTGGCCACTGCCACCTGGCTTTACTTTGGCATGTCCGCCTTCTATGCCTCGACCAAGCTGTAGTATCTCCCACTTGCCGAGCGGGAGGTGGAGTGTGATTTGGATCTGCCGCTGATGACGGACCCCTGGCGGACTGAAGCCGGAGAGGCAAACGGACTGCGGAGAGCATCGACGCTACAACGCGTGCAATCAGCATCCTCCCAGCTCGCCTAGCCGAGCAGTCGCAGCATTCTTTGATGCCGCAAAGTGACTCCGAGCTCGCATTTGAGCGCGATCTGCGTCAGAACGTGAATGCAACCTGTGATTGGAAGAAGGTGCCCGCGTTGTCTGGGACGGCCGGGCTCAGGAAGCGAGTTTCACGACGAGCAACCTCGAAGGCCACGCGGAATGAAGGCGTCACATCAAATATCGCGTTGGCGTATCCCGTGCTGTTGAGTGTTCTTCCGAGCAGCCTGGGCGTGACAGCCACCGTACTATCGAGTGGATCATCGATTCCAAAGCCGAAATGCGAATGTAGTCGGGGTGTCCAGTACGTATAGACTTCCCCAAATCCTCCCGTCGAGCGGATGCCCCCAAAGTCTTCATCCGGGTTGACCAGTTGCAGGGCGCCGCCATTGTAAGTGCCTAAGCCCTGGCCGGAATACACTTCAGCTGTGACGCCGAGGAAGTCGGAGAGTCGCCAGCGGAAGTCAGCTCCTACGCCCCACACGTCGGTCACAAAACGCTGCAATGCAACAGCATCGGAATTGAAGACGGTATTTCGGATCTGTCCGACAATGCCAGACACACCGATCTCGAAAGGACGTTGTCCATTTGCCTGGACGGCACCCAGGGCGTAGGCCAGTCGGGCTTCGAAATTCGGCCAGCCATTATCTTCGCTCAGGCCGAAATTAGGATCGATCAACGTCGTGATTGGCTCACTCAAGGCGCACTGCAGTGTCCATTGCGAGCTCTGGGTGGTGGCAAAATACCGCTCGACACGCAATTGGCCGCGAGCTGCATTTCCGGTGTTACCGGATCCGAGCAATGCAGAGAACGGCAAAACGGTCGGGACGCCAGGATTGAAAACGTCGAATTGGTATCCCGCAGCGAATCGCCAGCGCTCATTCCTCAGCTCGCCATAGGCTTGCAGAGGCAAAATGCCGTAGGCATCGGCGAACGCATTGTCGTTGTAGAAGTACACCAGAATATTGCCGCCGCTCTGGAAGGAACCGACGCGAGGCCCATTCACCTGGGCGCCCAGGTAGCTCTGGCGAGCATGAAAATTGGCTGTGTTTTGATCGAAGCCGGGTGCGGGTCCGGGAAGCAGAAAGTAGGGAGTGCCGGGTGCCACAGCGCGAGCGTCGCTTAGCACCATGTCCAATACCAGCGCG